>NZ_QODK01000002.1:373051-746103 GCF_003324485.1 Cohaesibacter intestini
TAGGACGCGCCATTGGCATAAATCATCTTGCCTTCGCCATGCACCTTGCCCTTGAGCCACTGGCCGCGATAACGCCCGCCTTTGGCGAAGGTCATCGTGCCTTGTCCCTGCCTGACACTGCGCACCATGTTGCCTTCATAGACATTGCCATTGGCATATTGGCAGACGCCGTAGCTGGAAATCTTGCCCTTGGAAAACTCACCGCGGCAGCGCGTGCCAGACTGGTAGGTATAGACGCCATGACCCGCCATGCGCCCACGGGCGAAGGTGCCCTTGTAACTGGCTCCTGAATTGAAACGGAAAATTCCCTGTCCGTGCGGCTGCTTCTTGTTGTTTTTGCCTCTGATATACTGCCCCTCATAGACACCATCCTTATATTGAATGGTCACGGCAGTGGCTTCGAATGTCGTGAAAGCCAAAACCGACAATGCAAGCGCAGAAACGCGCACCAATCCAGCCATAGTAAGTCCCCCGGAAATCTTGGATTCGGGGCAAGTCTGCACAATTCGTCACAGGTGGACAATTCGGCCAGATGTAGCAGTTTGAACAAAGAGATAGGATAGATTGTCGCAGGTCCGCAAACCGAAAAGCAGCATTGGCAAACTGAGTGGTCAGGCCTTTTTTTGCCAACCGCCGCGTTCGCTCTGCTGCCAATAGGTCACAGGGAAGCCCGCCTCCTTGAGCGCTCGCCAGCTTTGCCGCGCGGCTTGCAGAGCCTCCTGATCATTGCCGTCAAACATCAGAATTGCCCGTTCCAACCCCTCAAGCAGGGTCAGATCGCTTTCCGGCTTTGCCCCATCAACGAAAAACCGCACCGCCGCTCCATTTTCGGCATTGATCCCCTCAGAAGCGATCAGCACCGGCTGTCGACCGGCATGCGCCATGCTGGCCATGCCATGGGCAAGAAAACTGTCTTCCCGCCATGTCCAGAGATGATTGTCAAGCGCGGTGGCCCGCTCGTGCGAGCCGGTTTGAACGAAGGCGGACCACCCCTTCTCGACGCATTTCTCCAACAACAGGGGCAAGGTCCCTTCGAGCGGCTGCATTTGCAGATGATAGAAAAAAATGTCGGCGGGCATGGTCATTCCCTGATTGGACGCAACAGACTGACTTGTAGCATGTCCCCGCAGCCAAACAAAAGGGGCGCATTCTCAGCGCCCCTCTGTCTTTCAACAAACAAGGCTGAAATCAGCCTTCATAATTGTCTTTGACCAGACGGTCGAGCAACCGCACGCCAAAGCCCGATGCCCAGCTCTGGCTGATATCGGTTTTGGGCGAATCCATCGCGGTACCTGCAACGTCAATATGCACCCAGTCGGTGTCCCCGGCAAAGCGTTTGAGGAACTGCGCCGCCGTGATCGAACCGGCCCAGCGACCTCCGGTATTTTTCATGTCGGCAAACTTGCTGTCGATCATCTTGTCATATTCTTTGGCCAGCGGAAGACGCCAAACCGTTTCACCGGTCACTTCGCCCGCCTGACTCAATTGGGCGCACAATGCGTCGCTATCAGAAAAGATACCCGCATTCTGCGTCCCCAGCGCCACCAGAACGGCCCCGGTCAGGGTCGCCAGATCGATCATGAAGCGCGGCTTGAACTCTTCCTTGGAATAATGCAACAGATCAGCCAGTACGAGGCGGCCTTCTGCGTCGGTATTGATGACCTCGATGGTCTGGCCAGACATGGAAGTGACAATGTCGCCCGGGCGCTGTGCCTTGCCATCTGGCATATTCTCGACAAGACCGATGATGCCGATGGCATTGACCTTGGCCTTCCGGCCTGCAAGCGCGCACATCAGGCCAGTCACAGCAGCAGCCCCGCCCATGTCACCCTTCATGTCTTCCATGCCACCAGCGGGCTTGATGGAAATGCCGCCAGTGTCAAACACCACACCCTTGCCGACAAACACCACGGGTGCTTCGCCCTCAGCACCACCGTTCCATTTCATGATGGCAACCCGTGGCTTGCGCTCAGACCCCTGGGCCACACCCAGAAGCGCCCGCATACCAAGCTTTTCCAGATCCGGCTGTTTGAGGATTTCCACCTCCGCACCAAGCGATTCGAGCGCCTTGGCACGTGCCGCAAATTCTTTCGGACCAAGCACGTTGGCTGGCTCATTGACCAGATCGCGGGCCAGAATTGCACCGTCAGACACCGCATCGTCTTTTTCCCATGCAGCAATCGCACCTTCGACATCGGCGCAAAGAATGGACACCTTAACCGCGTCTTTTTCTTCCTTCGGTTTGCCTTTTTCGGTCTTGTAGGTGTCAAACTCATAGGCCCGCAGCTTCAGCCCCATGGCGATCAGCGACGCAGAAGCAGCATCGAACTCGACCCCTTCGGCTTCCAGAACGACCGACCCCTTGGCTTTGCCTTTCAGCTCTGCCATGGCGATGCCACCAAGACGCAGGAAGTCCTTCTCACTGAGCGCTTCCTCACCGATCCCGACAAGAGTAATCCCATCCAGCTCAACACCGGACGGTGCAAGGATTGAGGCTTTCGATCCGAGTTCCCCTTTGAATTCAGCCACTTTCATTGCCCGACTGATGGCGCCAGCGCTGGCCTCATCGAGTTGTTTGGCCACTGGTCCCAACGCAAGAGACTTGCCAACCAACAAAATGGTGACGCCAGACTTGGGGGCAGTGACGGGATGAAATTTGAGGTCCGGGAGTTTTGTCATAATGATCTTGTCTTCCTAGCTTGAAGAAAAATCCGGCACGCCCTGAAAAGAAGGATCAGCCGGATGCGAAAGAATGAAGTATGTTGTCTTATAACTTGGAACCATCGCGCAGCAAGTTCAAGTCGCAAAGCTGCGGATCAGCAAAAAGCCCCACTGCCGGACCATTCCTGTCCACCGAACAGCGCCCGAGGGATCAAACTCCTGTCAGAACCACCAAAAAGACTTGCCTTTCAAGAGGCTTCAAAGCCATATAACCAACACACTTCGGCCCTAACGCTGCCGAACAATGCAAGAAAACCAGACCAGCAGACGAACCGCGGCCACATGAAGCTGATTGAACGCTATATCTTTTTCCGTGCAGCCACGGCTTTTCTAATGTCCGCTGCCGTATTGACCGCCATCATCTGGCTGTCGCAAGCCCTGCGTGACATGGATCTTGTCACCGCCAAGGGGCAGACTTTGCTAATCTTTTTTTCCATGACCTCGCTGGTTCTGCCAACGCTGGTGATGGTGATTGCCCCCTTTGCGGTGATGATTGCCGCGGCCTACACCCTCAACGGCCTGAATGCCGACAGTGAATTGGTTGTGATCAACGCCACCGGCGCTTCGCCATGGGTGGTGTTGAAACCGATTCTGGTGCTCGGCATCGTCGCAACCTTGATTGGTGGCGGGCTCAGCCTGTATGCGGCGCCTCACGCTCTGGGCACCCTGCGTGGTTATATCTCGCAGGTGCGTGCCGATCTGGTTGCGCGCATCGTCAAGGAAGGCATCTTCACCGAAATTGAAGATGGCATGACCTTCCATATCCAGAAGCGCGAGCCCAATGGCATCATGCGCGGGCTGTTTCTGTCCGATGAACGAGACCCGGCCCGCCATGTGGTCTATTCATCGGAGTTTGCCCAGATCGTCGAAACAGGCGAAGGCACCTTCTTGAAAATGGATCGAGGCACCATCCAGCAGCAGAATCACAATGTTGATGACAATGGTCAACGCATCGACAATCAGGAGGATTTCGGTTCGGTCAACATCATCGAATTTGACTCCTACGCTATCGATCTGTCCAAATTCACCGGCGTCGGGGAAACCGCCAGCCGCTACTTCAAGCCGCGCGAACGCTCGACCGCATATCTGATCAGCCCTGACACCGACGATCCCATCTATCAGGCATTTGCCGACCGGTCCCGCGCCGAACTGCATGACCGCTTTGCCAACCCGCTCTATAATCTCGTCTTTGCCACCGTCATCACCGCTTTTCTGGCACAGGTCCGCACCACGCGAGAGCGACGTGGCAGCGCCATTGTCATTGCTGTGATCATTGCCACCAGCCTGCGCATGATGGGCTTTGCCTGCATGAGCTTGGCGGTGCAGTCCGCCTGGGCGGTCCCCATCATGTATCTGGTGCCTGTTGTTTCAATTCTGCTCAGCCTTTGGGTCATTCTCACAGGCCGCCGGATCATCCTGTTCGATAATTTGATCCGCTCCATCGAGTTGTTCAATGAACGCATTTCGAATAGGCTGAGCGCACTCACCGGCAAGCCCGACATTCAAGGCGCTCAGTAAGGTCAGGTCACCACATTGCCAAAGATTATCTCGAGATACATCGCCAGACAGTTTCTCTTCATGATTCTGGCCAGTTTCATCGGCTGTTTCCTGCTGATCCTGCTGATCGACTTTGTCGAGTTGATCCGCCGGGGTGGTGACAAGGAGAATGCTGACCTCTGGTCCCTGTTCATGATGTCCCTGTTTCGGGTGCCTGTATTCACCGAACAGATCATGCCCTTTGCCGTTCTGTTCGGCTCGATTGCGGCTTTCCTTAACCTCTCCCGCAAGCTTGAACTGGTCATCATGCGCGCGTCCGGCATGTCCGCCTGGCATTTCTTAAGCCCTGCCCTGTTTGTTGCGGTTGCTTTGGGGGTTCTGGCTTTCTCTGCCTACAATCCCGTTTCAGCCTATCTGATGGACAAGTCGCTTGAAATTGATGCGCGGATCTTCGGCGCAAGCTTTAGTCCCGCCGATCAGGCGTCCAGTCGGGACTGGGTGCGACAGCAGGGAGAAGACGGAGACTCGATCCTCAAGGCCATTTCCAGCCATGACAATGGCCGCCAACTGGCAGGCATAACGGTCTTCTCCTATGACAAGGAAGGCAACTTCCTCGAACGGGTCGATGCCAAGACAGGTCGCCTCGAAGAGGGCTATTGGCGGTTGAGTGACGTTCTGGTCACGTCAGCCTCTGCCGCACCGCGCCATTATGAGACATATCTGGTCAGCACCCACCTGACCGCCGAAGAAGCCAGCGAGACCATGGCCAAGCCCAGTTCAGTGCCCTTCTGGGAGCTTGCCGCCGTCATCGATCGGGCCGCCCGATCCGGCCTGCCTGCACACCGATATCGCTTGCAATATCAAACACTCCTAGCCCGCCCTCTGCTCATGGCTGCAATGGTCCTGATCGCTGCAACCGTCTCCTTGGGTGTTTTTCGCTTTGGAAATGTGGGTAAGATGATTCTGGGTGGTGTTCTGGCCGGGTTCGTGCTTTATGTTGTGACCGAACTGGCAAAAAACTTCGGCAGTACAGGACTGGTTAACCCAATTCTGTCAGCTTGGCTTCCAGCGATTGTTGCGTCCTTGATAGGGTTCTCGATTTTGTTATATCAGGAGGACGGATAAGTATGATGAGTACCGTCCGTACCAACAGGCCCAAAACAGTGATTTCGCACCCTGAAAAACCATCAGGTTTGCGCGCCTGTTTGCTTGCCTCGGTTTTGCTCATTACCCCCTTCGGTTTGGTCCCTGCTGACGCGCAAGGTCTATCCAATTCCCTCAATATCACGCGCCCGGATCAGAAGACCCGCATGCTGGTCGAAGCCGACCAGATGGTCTATGACTATGACCGCGAGCGGGTGTCCGCTGTCGGCAATGTCCAGATCTATTACGGCGTCTATGCGCTTGAGGCAGACAAGGTCACCTATGACCAGAGTTCTGCGCGCCTGATTGCCGAGGGCAATGTTCGCCTGACCGAGCCGGATGGCAACATTGTCACCGCCAACTATATCGACATCACCGACGACTTCCGCACCGGCTTTGTCCGGTCCCTGCGCGTCCAGACGCCTGAAAAGGCGCGGTTTGCAGCTGAAAGTGCCGAACGGCCCGATGACGATATCACGATTTTCGACAAGGGCGTTTACACCACTTGTGAGCCCTGCCGCGACAATCCGAAAAAGTCGCCTCTCTGGCAGATCAAGGCCTCCCGGATCATCTACAATTCCAAGGACAAGATGGTCTATTACCGGTCTGCCAAGTTCGAGTTCCTCGGTGTACCGCTGCTCTATACCCCTTACTTCGCCCATCCCGACCCGTCCCGACAACGCGCAACAGGGTTCCTGTTGCCTTCCGTTGGCTATGACAGCAAGCTGGGCGTCCATGCCAGCGTTCCCTATTACTGGGCGTTGACCGACAATTATGACGTGACCTTCACGCCAGCCTATTACTCCAAGCAAGGTCTTATGGCCTCGGCCACATGGCGGCATCATCTGGCAAAGGGCCAGTATGAAGTCACCGGGCATGGCATTCTGCAGCAAGATCCAAAGGAATTTTCCGGGACCAGCGGCAATCAGGATTTCCGGGGTGCGATTGAGTCCAAAGCAGAATTCAATCTGACCAAGCAATGGAAATTTGGCTGGGACGTTGCCCTTCTGTCGGACAAGCGCTTCCTGCGTGACTATAATCTGACCGACGCTGACGAAGACAAACGCTCGACATTGTTTCTGGTTGGTCAAGGCGAACGAAACCATTTCGACGCGCGCGCCAACTATTACAACATCATGACGGACAATCTGAGTCAGGGCCAGCAGGCCATCATTCATCCGTCCATTGATTACAGCGCCTACGCCAAGCAGCCTCTGCTGGGGGGCGAAGCACGTCTCAAAGTCAATTCGACCACCCTGACCCGCAACGAAACCAACAGCGAAACCGTTGGTGGCATCACCCGTACCTACGGGCTGAATGGCAATTATAACCGCACCAGCGTCGAAGCCAGCTGGAAGCGCAAATTCATTGCGCCGGGCGGTCAGGTCATCACCCCCTTCACCTCCCTGCGCGGCGACTTCTACTGGATGCCGAGCAAATCCGGTGCACCGGCAGCTCTGGTCGATGACGATTACGCCTTCCGCGGCATGCCGACCGTCGGTGTCGACTACCGTTTGCCAATCCTTGCCGTCAACGGCACCACGTCGCATATCATCGAACCGATCGCTCAGGTCATTGTCAGCCCGAATGAAGCCCATGTGGGCGCGGTGCCCAACGACGATGCCCACAGTCTGATTTTTGACGACAGCATCCTGTTCGACCCGAACAAATTCTCCGGTTACGATCGGGTTGAAGGCGGCACCCGTGCCAATGTGGGCTTCCAGTATCGCATGCAGTTGGCCTCCGGCTGGTCCTTTAACGCACTGGCAGGCCGGACCTATCATTTGGCAGGGACAAATTCCTTCTCGGAACAGGACCTGACAAGCACGGGTCTGGATAGCGGTCTTGACAAGAAGGCCTCGGACTATGTTGCCCGGGTCGGCATCAATTCCAATGGCGCCTTCCAGGCAATTGCCCGTGGACGCTTCGATGCCAAATCAGCAGATCTGAAATATGCGGCCATCGAGGCCTCAGGATCCCACGGCCGACTGTCAGGGACCCTTGGCTACAGTTACACCGACAAGCGCCCCTCCGCCGGTATCGCCACGGTACGACAGGAGCTTTCCACCAGTGCCGCTTACAAGCTGAGCGAATATTGGACAGCTGCAGGCGCGGCTCGGTTTGACATGGCGCAGAATGACTTTGTCGAGGGATCCCTCGGATTGAAATATGATGATGAGTGTTTTGCCATCAGCCTGAACTATTCCCATGAGCGGGATATCTATACAGACGAAACCAGTGAACAGAAAATTCAGTTCCGGCTGGACATCAAATCCATTGGTGGTGGCAACTTCAGCCACGGCTTCTAGTAAGAACGTCTTTAGATTGCCGCAATTTTGCGATTTTGTCTGGCGAGGACTGGGCCGATGGCTGGTTCGGGTCCCAATTTTATAAAATCTGTTCGGACTGTACCGGGTGACGACAGCTGACAGCAACAAAACTGAAACAACGAGCGGATCCATGACTGACATTCGATTGAAATCCTCTGCCCTGTTGCTTGCTCTGGCGATGACCATCCTGCTCGCGCCGACCCTTGCACCCAACGCCAAGGCCAGCGGAATTGTTGCTGTCGTCAATGGCGCTGCAATCACTGATTTGGATATCACTCAACGCCAGAAGCTGGAACGCCTGCTGTCGGGTGGAAAACGCAGGCTGAGCAAATCAGCAGCACTGAATGCGATGATTGATGACAAGTTGAAGCTCCTTGAAGCCCGCGACCGCAACCGAACCCCATCGGATTCCGATATTGAAAGCGCCCTTGGCAACATGGCGCGCAACGCCAAAATCTCAACGAAACGGATGATTGGCATTTTCCGTCAGGCAGGCGTCAACAAGGAAACACTCAAGGATTGGCTGAGGGCCCAATTGGCCTGGCGCAGCCTGATCCGAGCCCGCTTCAACGCTCAAATCCGCGTAGATGAGGCAGAGATTATGCAAGCCCTCAATGAAAAGGGTGAATCAAGGAACAGCGTGGAAAGCACGATCCAGTTCGATCTGACATCAGTGCTGTTTGTCGCTCGCGCCAAGAATCAGAATCTCCGCCTGCGTGAAGCCAAGCGTTTCAGGGACAGTTTTCAGTCCTGCGACACGGACCTTGAGAAAGCAAGACGCCTGACCGATGTCGCAGTGACCCGAGTGGGACGTCGCGAATCCGGCGCCTTGCCGCCTGCCATCTCCAAAACCCTTCGTGATACGCCAGTGAATCGTTTGACACAGCCGCGGAAAACGGATACCGGATACGAGATGCTGGCTGTGTGTGGCAAGAAAGACCTCGGCAAAGAGGCCACCTTGCGCGACGAGATCGAGACAAAGCTTAAAGATGATAGAAGCAAAGCCTTGTCTCGCAAGTATCTCGCTGAATTGCGCGCACGTGCCGTCATCGAAAAGCGTTAGTATCATCGCAAAACAACAATCACTTTGATGACAGCACGCAAGATCAGACAGATGTCGGGGACCATCGCCTGAACGAATATTCTCTGATCCAAGTCGGCTTGGTCGCGTTTGCCTCGCAAATTGCAGGTTTCGTGGCCGGAACGCTTGTGCTGTCATAGAGCATCGTGGCTATTTGCAACGTTACATGCTCGTGCCAACCAGATTGATCAGGAAACAGTTATGCCTACAAAACCCGATATTCTTGCCGTCTCAATGGGCGAACCCGCTGGCATTGGCCCGGAAATCGTTCTCAAAGCATGGCTTGCCAGTGAGAAGGAAGGCCTGTCACCTTTCGTCGTCTTTGGCGATCCGGAGTTGCTCGAAAGCCGGGCAAGAATGTTTGGCCTGTCGGTACCCATTCTCAAATGCGGTCTGGATGACGTTTTCGACGCCTTCCCTATGCATCTGCCGGTCATACCGCTCGAAAACAAGATGAACTGCAATCCCGGCGAGCTTGAAGTTTCCAATGCTCCAGCGGTCATCGAGGCCATCGAAAGAGCGACAGCCGCCGTACTCGACGGTAAGGCCAAAGCCCTTGTCACCTGCCCAATCCAGAAAAGCAATCTCTACAAAGCCGGATTCGAGCATCCCGGCCATACAGAGTTCCTTGGTGTGCTGGCTGAGCAGAAGACCGGAGAAAGCGCCACGCCAGTGATGATGTTTGCCGGACCGGAGTTGCGTACAATTCCTGTGACCGCCCACATTGCGCTCAAGGACGTTCCCGAAGCTTTGACGCCTGAGCGGATCGAACTGGTCGCCCGGATCGTTGCCAATGACCTCAAAAAGGGCTTCGGCATCGTGTCTCCACGCATCGTGGTGTCAGGCCTCAATCCGCATGCCGGTGAAGAAGGCAAGATGGGATCCGAAGACGATGCAATCATCGCTCCGGTCGTCAAGAAGCTGCAGGCCGAAGGGATTCGCATTTCCGGTCCATATCCCGGCGACACCCTGTTCCACAAGCGCGCGCGCGAAACCTATGACGCCGCCATCGCCATGTATCATGATCAGGCACTGATCCCCGTCAAGACGATCGCCTTTGATGAAACAGCCAACGTCACCCTCGGCTTGCCTTTCATCCGCACCTCGCCGGATCATGGCACCGCACTCGACATTGCTGAAAAAGGCATTGCCAATCCATCAAGCCTGATTGCCGCCATTGAACTGGCCGGCAAGTTGAAAGCCTGACCACACATCCCGGTCAGCATGCAGGAAAGCCCACAAGACCAATGGCACAAATCGACAATCTACCGCCACTCCGTGAGGTCGTAGACAAGCATGACCTCAGAGCGAAAAAGAGCCTTGGTCAAAATTTCCTGTTCGATCTCAATCTCACCTGCCGCATTGCCCGTGCGGCAGGGGACCTTTCCAACCATACGATCATTGAGGTCGGTCCCGGCCCCGGCGGCTTGACCCGTGCTTTGCTGCATGAAGGTGCCAAGAAGGTCATCGCCATCGAGATGGACCCCCGCGCCATGAGTGCATTGGCCGAAATTTCCGATCATTACCCGGACCGTCTCGAAGTCATTCAGGGCGATGCCTTGAAGGTCGATATGCGAGAGCTGGTGCCCGAAGGCCCGGTCCGTATTGTTGCCAACCTGCCCTACAATGTCGGCACGCAGTTGCTGCTTCACTGGCTCGAGCAGGACCCTTGGCCGCCCTTCTATGACTCACTCACCTTGATGTTCCAAAAGGAAGTCGCCGAACGGATCATTGCGACCGAGCAAGACAAGGCCTATGGCCGCCTCGGCATCATTGCGGGATGGCGTTGTCATGCAGAGAAATTGTTCGATGTATCCCGTGAGGCCTTCAATCCACCGCCCAAGGTGACCTCTGCGATCGTGCACCTCACGCCCAAGGCCAATCCCCTGCCCTGCAAGCTCAAATATCTTGAACAGGTGACCGCCGCGGCGTTCGGGCAGCGCCGTAAAATGCTGCGTCAGAGCCTCAAGAGCCTCGGGGTGGACCAAATGGCCCTGATTGAGCAGGCAGGCCTTGAACCAACCCAGCGGGCCGAAACCGTATCCATCGAAGGCTTCGTTGATCTAGCCAATATCTTCGAGGCGATGAAACAAAGCTGATCCGAAACAAAAAAAGGGTGCCACAATCGACTGTGGCACCCTTTTTCATTGCTAAGCCAATGGATCAGCTCTTGTTCAGCATATCGTCAACAAAGGTCCGCGCGCCAATGACCCGCTCGCGCCGATGCCGCTCTGCCTCGACGATGGAGGTTACTGCCTTGAAGGCCTTTTCCAGATCATCATTGACGATCACATAATCATATTCGTCCCAGTGGCTGATCTCGATCTTGGCATTTTCCAGACGACGGGCAATGACATCCTCAGCATCTTCAGCCCGGCGCACCAGACGGCTTTTCAGCTCTGCCATGGAGGGCGGCAGGATGAAGATCGACACAACATCCTTGCGGGCCGCTTTCTTCAGCTGCAAGGTGCCCTGCCAGTCTATGTCAAACAGCACATCGCGCCCTTGCGACAAGGCTTCCTCGACCGGATCACGGGGCGTGCCGTAAAAGTTAGAATGAACCTCTGCCCATTCCAGCAAGTCACCCCGTTCACGCATGGCATGGAACTGCCGCTCGGAGGTGAAATGATAATGCACCCCGTCAATTTCACTGCCGCGTTTGGCCCGTGTGGTAGCGGAAACCGAAATGTGCAAATTGCGGTCGCTATCGAGCAAGTGACGACAAATGGTCGATTTACCTGCCCCTGACGGCGAAGACAGCACCAGCATCAGGCCGCGACGGATCATGGTTGGATTGGACATGCTTCTTCACTCCACATTCTGGATCTGCTCGCGCAGTTGCTCGATGGTGGCCTTCAGGTCAAGACCAATTGCCGTCAGACTGGTGTCGTTCGATTTGGAGCACAGCGTATTGGCCTCGCGGTTGAATTCCTGCGCCAGAAAATCGAGCTTGCGGCCCACCGGCTTGCCCTCGTCCAGCAAAGCCCGAGCTGCAGCGCAGTGCGCATACAGTCGGTCAAGCTCCTCGCGAATATCCGCCTTGCCAGCCAACAATACGGCTTCCTGATAGAGACGATCCTCGTCAAAGCCCTTGTCGCTTTCAACAATCCGGTCGATCTGGGCGCGCAGTTTCACACGAATGGCGTCAGCAGTCCGGGCCGGACAGTCTTCGGCCTGTTTTGTCAGAGCCTCAATTTCATCCACCCGCTGGCGAACAATCTCATCAAGCATCGCCCCTTCGCTGCGGCGAGAGGCATCAAGATCCGCCACAGCGGCTTCGCAGCTTTCCAGTAAGGCGGCAACCAGAGCTGCACGCTCTTCTTCGCTCTCTTCCTTTTCAACCGGCTCAAGCACACCCCTGATCGCCAAAATGCCATCAAGGCTCGGCTTTTTGACATCCAGCTTGCCTTCGACCAGCGCCATAGCGTCGAGCACAGCGTCCAGCACATTCTGATTGACCTGCAAAGTCTGACCGACCGCATCGGTTTGCACGGTCAAGGTCACAAAGCAGGATCCACGCGCCAACCGTTGAGACACCAGATTACGAACCGGGCGGTCAAGATCGTCAAACCCGTTAGGCAAGCGCAGGCGCAAATCCAACCCCTTGCCATTCACCGTTTTGATTTCCCAGGTCCAGCTATAGCCTTCCACTGCACCACTGGCCCGTGTGAATCCGGTCATGCTTACAAGCGTCATCGTCATTTTCCCTGACATGGCCCCAAGCGATGAACCGCACATGAGCCTTCTGAAATTTGCCCTACATTCTGACCCAGCCCCCACCATGTCAAGCGTCCGACAGGCAAAAGCGACGCGCAGCATCCACTTCTGCGAGGTATCAACAAGGTGAGCGACAAGCCCAAGAAAAAGGGCGCCTTAAATGAGACGCCCCCTTTTATATCTGCTCGTCAGCAAAGGCAGATCAGTTGGCCGAAGCGTCTGCTTCCCCGGCCTTTTTCTGTGCATCAATCCGCTGACTCTCCAACTGCCGCCACCGTTTGACGTTGCGATTATGCTCGGCCAGTGTTTCGGCAAAAGCATGACCGCCTGTGCCATCAGCCACAAAGAAGAGATCCTTGGTGCGGCTTGGATTGGCCACGGCCTCCAGAGCCGCACGCCCCGGATTGGCAATCGGCCCCGGTGGCAACCCCTCGATCTGATAGGTGTTGTAAGGCGTCTTCTTATCGAGATCGGAGCGGAAGATCGGGCGACCGGATGGCTTGCCCTTGCCGCCGAAAATGCCATAAATGACGGTCGGGTCCGTTTGCAGCTTCATGCCCTTGTTCAGGCGATTGACAAACACCCCGGCGACCCGCGTGCGCTCCCCGGCCATCCCCGTCTCTTTCTCGACGATCGAAGCCAGCGTCACCATTTCCTGCTTGTCCTTGAGCGGCAGATCAGAGGTCCGGCGGGCCCAGATTTCATCGACCGCCCTTGTATGGGCATCCATCATCCGCTTGAGCATGTCTGCGCGCGTCGTGCCACGTGAGAATTTGTAGGTTTCCGGCAGGATCGATCCTTCTGCAGGCACTTCACCGAGATCGCCGACAAGCACCGAATCCTTTTCCAGCAGAGCATGCACCTGATAGGACGTATAGCCTTCAGGAATGGTAATCGAATGCAGGATCGATTTACCCGAGGTCAGAACATTCATCACCTGATGCATTGAAATGCCCGGATTGAACAGATATTCCCCGGCCTTCAGATTCGCCTGCTGCTGGTATGCCTTGACGCCATATTCGAACACCGTCTTGTCACTGATGATATTTTCTTGCTCAAGAATGCTGGCAATGGTCGCAAGTCCCGTACCGCGGCTGACCAGAACCGTTTTCTCCTGAGTCAACGGCCCTTCTTCGATGAAGGTCTGCTTGCCATAGTAAAGCAGTCCCGCAACGGTCAGAACACCAAGCAGCACGACAGTAACGACAAAATTCAAAAACACCACGACCGGATGGCGCACAGCTTTTGACCGGGTCGGTGGTGGTGGCGGGGTTTCCGGCTCAATTGCCTGACGCGCACTGCGTGGCGCTTTCAGCTGCCCATCATCACTCGACGCAGGCTTGACTGGCTCGGGATCCACCTTGCTGACAGGCTCAGACTTGGACTCAATCTTGGCCTCATTGTCAGACGTAGTCTTGGCCTCATTGTCAGACTTAGTCTGGGCCTCATCTGTTGACGCAGCCTCGTCGGCTTTCTCCTGCGCAGCATCAGCCTTTGCACTCACGCTTGCATCTGCATCTGTCTTTGATGGAGCATCACCGCCGGTTGTCTCGCCCTGATCCTTGTCAGCCTTGCTTACCGCCTCAGGCTCATTGGCTTTTTGGCCATCTTCGATGTTCTCGGTTTTACCGGCACCATCCTTGGGCAGTTCGTCCTTGTCTTTGGTGTCTTCAACCATATCAGCCTCAAGTCAATAAACTGTGCTTCGCCGGGCCAGCTGGCATTGGTCCAAGACCCGGCGTCGTACGGGGCACCTTGCCGTTTTGAAGTCTGGCATGCAACCAGTCTCCAGTCAGTCAGCAAGGCTCTAAGCAGTCTTCATGGCAAAAAAGAGACGGTCGATGACCGCCTCTCGTCGCAGTGTCAGGCAATGAACCCTAGTCAGGCGCTTTCAGAATAAGCGAGGCATTGGTGCCCCCAAATCCGAAGGAGTTGGACAACGCCACCTTGATTTCCATCTTCTTGGCCTTGTGCGGCACAAGATCGATCTTCGTTTCAACCGACGGATTGTCAAGATTGAGCGTTGGCGGTGCAATCTGATCACGGATCGCCAGCGAGGTAAAGATCGCCTCCAGCGAGCCGGCAGCACCCAGAAGATGACCAACCGCCGATTTGGTCGAGGACATGGTCAACCCGTCAGCAGCATCACCGACCAGACGCTCAATCGCCCGCAATTCGATCTCGTCACCCAATGGTGTCGATGTGCCATGCGCGTTGACATAGTCGATCTGGTCCGCCGTTATGCCAGCCCGTTTCATCGCAGCACTCATGCAGCGATAAGCCCCGTCCCCATCCTCGGCGGGAGCCGTGATATGGTGGGCATCGCCAGACATGCCATAGCCAATCAGCTCGGCATAGATTTTCGCACCGCGCGCCTTGGCATGTTCATACTCTTCAAGCACGACGACGCCAGCGCCTTCTCCCATGACGAATCCATCGCGATCCTTGTCATACGGACGGGAAGCTATCTCCGGCTGATCATTGAAGTGGGTCGACAAAGCCCGACAAGCAGCAAAGCCGGCCAAAGACAGACGGCCAATCGGGCTTTCAGTGCCACCAGCCACCATCACATCCGCGTCCCCAAGGGCAATCATACGACCAGCATCGCCGATGGCATGGGCCCCGGTCGAACAAGCCGTGACCACCGAGTGGTTCGGACCCTTCAGGCCGTTGCGGATGGAAACATAGCCAGAGGCCAGGTTGATCAGGCGACCGGGAATGAAGAACGGACTGATCCGGCGAGGCCCCTTCTCCTGCAGATCGTAGGCAGCGGCTTCTATTCCCAACAGGCCGCCAATGCCGGACCCGATCACCACTCCGGTTGCGATCTGGTCTTCATAGCTTTCCGGCTTCCAATTGGCATCAGCCAACGCTTCTTCTGCTGCAGCAATTGCATAAACGATGAAAGGATCGACCTTGCGCTGTTCTTTCGGAGGCATGACAGTATCAGGATTGAAAGTGCCATTGGTACCATCCCCAAATGGCAGCTGGCAGGCAATTTGACAGGCCAGATCTTCGAACTCGAAGCCAGCAACGCGCTTTGCACCACTTTTCCCCGCCAGAATATTGGACCACGTCGTTTCCACATTGGCACCCAACGGGCTCACGGTTCCCAAACCGGTTACGACAACTCGTCTCATCCTTAGTCTCCGATCCTTTTGTTCGTGATCTCGCCTCATCGGGAACAGAACCGGTGGCGAGTGTTATTTCACAATCTATTAGCGCAAAAAAACGCAGAAGTAAGCCTTTTTCGACACTTATTCCAGTTGGACACACACCCTTGAACGCCCTCAGCCCCCCTCCAGCAGGCAACACAATGCAGCAAGCACAGCTTTCTGCAACCCGGTTATACACTTCCCCCTACAGAAAATCACACAAGATCCCTTGAACCCTTTTAAAGCTGTAGGGCAACAAATCTGATTCCTCCCGATACAAAAAAACCGGAAGGAGCATGCGCACCTTCCGGTTTTCAATCCAATTGATCCCGATCTCAGCGATCAGGTCCAACCAAAGCCATTAGCCAGCAGCTTTGGTCAGGAAGGAGACAGCGTCGCCAACGGTCTGGATGGTTTCAGCAGCATCGTCTGGAATTTCGGTGCCGAATTCTTCTTCGAAAGCCATAACCAGCTCAACGGTGTCCAGGCTGTCTGCACCCAGATCGTCGATGAAGCTTGCAGTGTCGGTCACTTTTTCAGCTTCTACACCGAGATGTTCGATCACGATTTTTTTTACGCGTTCAGCGATATCGCTCATGTTTCTTCCTCAAATTTGTCAATCGATCTAAAGCTCCACCTGATCGCATTTCATGTTTTTTGCGTCAGGACAGCGCCTTGTTTCATTGGCTTATGGCTTCTCGACTGACAAAAGTCTTGCGAGAGAGCCCCGGTGGGAAAAAAGTCCTGAGAGGCAAAACCTGACAAAACTTTCCCGATTGCGTACACCGCCAACTGGCCCACAGGATCGAAAAGATCAATTGTCGCGAGCACCTGGCCGTCAAACCACTTCCAAATCGGCCAAAACCCTTGGCTTACCCCGGAATTCGCGCGGTTCGTAACACACTTTCTTGCGCTTGAGAAGCTCTGTATTTGCTCTAAGAGCCAAAAGTCCCGATCATCCCAAGTCTTTTTCAGGGCAGAAGGCTATCAAACAAGGGACAGATCAACCAATCCCCTTCTTCCCCGATGCATTCCGATTCCATGCCATACATGATGTGAACCGGGATGCAAAAATAGCAATAGAGAAGACCGATTCCTAAGCAATTTGCCCGGACCGGTCTTCTTTCAGATCATAGCCATGCCGCCATTGACATGCAGGGTCTGACCCGTGATGTAGGCCGCTTCTTCGCTGGCAAGATACACCGCCGCTGCAGCAATTTCTTCTGGCGTGCCCATCCGGGACGCCGGAATGGAAGCATTGATGGCTTCCTGCTGTTTCTCGTTCAGCTTATCGGTCATTGCCGTCTTGATGAAGCCCGGCGCAATGCAGTTGGCCGTGATGCCACGGTTGGCAACTTCCTGCGCCAAAGATTTGGTCATGCCGATCATGCCGGCCTTGGCAGCCGCATAATTGCCCTGACCCGCATTGCCAGTCACGCCAACAATCGAGGTGATACCGATGATGCGGCCATTGCGGCGCTTCATCATGCCGCGCAGCACCGCGCGTGACAGACGCATTGCAGAAGTCAGATTGACGTTGAGCACCTGCTCCCAGTCTTCGTCCTTCATACGCATGAACAAACCGTCACGGGTAATGCCAGCATTGTTGATCAGAATATCAATCTGGCCCATCGCGCCTTCAGCGTCTTTCACCAGTGAAGCAATCGAATCTGCATCAGACAAGTTGGCTGGCGTAACGAAAACCCGCTCTCCACCCAACTTCTCTGCAACAGATTGGAGCACTTCAACGCGCGTACCGGAAAGAGCAACTGTGGCACCCTGTGCATGCAATGCAGCAGCGATGGATTCGCCAATGCCGCCACTTGCACCGGTCACAAGTGCACATTTCCCGCTCAAATCAAACATTCTCTTCTTCCTCCTGGATCGACCCGCTTGACACCAGATCATCAAGAATACCAGCCAGAAACAACGACTTGAAAGGAGTTCAGAACCAACGCTGCGGTTCTGAACTCCCTGAGACTGGGTCGATCAATCCTGTCTTCCTCTTTTCAAAATGATCTCTCACGACAGGACATGTATGTTTGTTTTTATATGTTTCAAATGGCCTTTAGGCCAATTTCAGCATTGCTGCGTCAATATCAGTCAGTTCGCCAACATTGATGGTTTCAACGCCTCTCGCAATGCGCCGCGCCAGACCGGACAGCACCTTGCCAGCACCAACTTCATAAAGTGTGCTCACGCCGTTGGAAGCCAGCCAGGAGATGGATTCAGACCAGCGCACCATGCCAGTGACCTGCTCGACCAGATGGCGACGAATGGCTTCCGGATCGCTAACCGGACCAGCCAGAACGTTGGCAATCAGCGGAACAACCGGCTGGTTGATGGTCGCCTTGGCCAGAGCCTGAGACATCACGTCAGCAGCAGGGGCCATCAGGGCGCAGTGGAACGGAGCACTCACCGGCAGCAGCAAAGCGCGCTTGGCGCCTTTTTCCCGCGCCAGACGGGTCGCACGCTCAATCGCGGCCTTCACACCGGAGAGAACAACCTGACCGGCGGAGTTGTCGTTGGCAACCTGACAGACTTCACCTTCGGAGGCAGAATCGGCAACTTCTTTGACATCGTCGATGTCCATGCCGATGATCGCAGCCATGGCGCCCTCACCGACAGGCACGGCCTGTTGCATTGCGTCACCACGGATGCGCAGCAAGCGAGCAGTATCGGACAGGCTCAACGCGCCAGAAGCAGCCAGCGCGGAATATTCACCCAGAGAGTGACCGGCAACATAGGAAACCTTGTCAGCCAGAACGAGACCACGTTCTTCAAGCACGCGAAATGCGGCGATGGACGTGGCCATCAGAGCTGGCTGGGCATTGCGGGTCAGGGTCAGCGTCTCGGCCGGACCATTCCACATGATGTCGGACAGCTTTTCACCAAGCGCATCGTCGACTTCTTCAAAAACAGCGCGCGCAACAGAATATTCATCTGCCAGCGCCTTGCCCATGCCGACAGTCTGACTGCCCTGACCAGGGAATGTAAAAGCGATTTTCTTCATTGCGTTTCCAACCTCAAACACCTAAAGGACGCACATTCTTCAACGTACGTTTGTTTACTGACATCCGCCAGCCCTTTTTCATATTGGACAGGGCCGAGCAAGAGACGCTCACCGGATAGGCCTATCGGAATCCAATTGTTCCGCGCGCTTTTCCAGTCACTTTGACGCGTCTGTGACAACCTTCCACGCATTTGGCTTTATTAGACGAAAGAGTCAAGAGCACGCAGCGCGCGCAACGCAAAAACTTGCCAAATTAGACTTTATTCCGGGCTTCACAGCCCCCATCTTCAGTCAAAATTCCACATGACATTACGTAACGTAATCAAATTCACCGCTTTTTACAACAAATGACAATTTACCTGACAAAAGCAGAAGCAACCAGATCAAGAGCGCAGCTTTTCCGAACAACGGGCAGAATCACCCCATTTTTGCCTTGCACATCCCAGATTTTCCGCTATAAAGCGCCAATCAGCTTGGCGAGGCCGAGGGCTGAACGGAAGACTATTGCCTGAATTCCTTGCGGAATCGACCGCATTCAGAGTTTCTGGCTTTGGTAGGGAGCATGTTTCCCGCCTTCCGGTGTCTTCGCTCTATAAAGCGGTTTATTCTCAAAAGAGCCTTGTCTGAGGCTTTTTGGAGGCTTTGCGCCAGCCAGACTGATGAACATTAACTTGATAGACAAGGCAGGAACAATGGCGCTGTACGAGCACGTTTTCCTTGCTCGCCAGGATATTTCTCAGCAGCAGGTTGAGTCTCTGGTAGAGCAATATAAAACCCTGATCACCGAAGCTGGCGGCACCGTCGGCAAGGTTGAATTCTGGGGTCTGCGGTCGATCGCATACCGCATCAACAAAAACCGCAAAGCACACTATGTTCTGATGAACATCGACGCACAATCTGACACCGTTGCTGAAATGGAACGTCAGATGCGCCTCAACGAAGATGTCATGCGTTTCATGACCATTCGCGTTGAAGAACATGAAGAAGATCAGTCTGCAATGATGCAGAAGCGTGATCGTGATGACCGCCGTGGCGGTCCTCGTGGTGATCGCGGTGATCGTCCGGATCGTGGCCCACGTCGTCCACGTCGCGAAGAAGCAGCAGCTGAGTAAGAGGAGCAAGAACCATGTCTGGAGCACGTCGTCCATTTTTCCGTCGTCGCAAAACTTGCCCTTTCTCCGGCGATAATGCACCGAAAATTGATTACAAGGATATCCGTCTTCTGCAGCGCTACATTTCCGAGCGCGGCAAGATTGTTCCTTCCCGTATCACGGCAGTTTCTGCCAAGAAACAGCGTGAGCTGGCCCGTGCCATCAAACGCGCACGTTTCCTTGGCCTCCTGCCATATGTCATCAGCTAATCGCTGAGAGACAGACATTCGCGAAGGACGGATAACCGCCCTTCGCATCTCTCCCTGAGAGAAACAACAATGTGATCGTTGGGGTATGGCATCGCGACCTGCCTCTAACCGCCACCAGAGACCGAACGGTCAGCGGGACAGCAAAAGAATGAACCACTATCTTCCCATCGCCATTGTTGCAGGCTTCTGCACAACCCTTTTGAATATCTCCGGTTATGCCGGTGGTATTTTTGGTATTGGCTTTCTTCTGGTTCTTGCCGCTCCTCTACCGCTGATAATCGCCTCGCTTGGCTGGGGCAACTTTGCCGGTCTTATTGCCGCCCTCACCTCTGGCGTCACCACAGCTTTGATGATCAGCCCGCTGGCCGGTTTGCTGTTTGCGCTTCTGACCAGCCTGCCTGCCTGGTGGATCTGCCATCTTGCCAGCCTGAGCCGCGTCGATGAACACACTGGCGAGGTTTTCTTTTATCCGCTCTCTCGCCTGTTGATGTGGATCGCGGGATTCGCAGCCGTCGCGACGCTGGCCATGTTCGTGCCGTTTGGCTTTAGCCTCGACACCTACATGGATGCCATCTCCACGCTGGTTAAACAGATCTATGACGGCGGTCAGTTCGCCGATGCAGGGGTGGATCTCGACGGTCTGGTGCAGCTGGTTGGCCGCATGGCGCCCACGGCCTCAGCCCTGATGCTGGTCTTCAGCATGGCAGCCAATCTTTATATTGCTGGCAAGGTGGTGCACAAATCAGGTCGGCTTGCCCGCCCGTGGCCGGGCCTGCATTGGCTGACGCTCCCGCCGGTCGGGGCTTATATCTTCCTTGCCGCCCTCATTGGCCTCTTCGTGCTGCCGGACCTGTCAGGCGTCCTGGCGCAGATCGTCGCCTCCTGTTTCGGTGCAGTCCTGTTGCTGGTTGGCCTGTCTGTCATTCACAACATGACGGTCGGAAATCCCTTCCGGGGCGGCGTTCTTTGGGTCACCTATATTCTGCTCATCATCCTTCAGTGGATCAGCTTTTTCGTGGTCATTTTGGGAACCACCGAAGTTTTGCTGGATCTGCGTGCCAGAAGACTGTCCTCCCGATCCAATGATGGACCAGACGGACAGAATGACGATCAGAGCGAGCCGGATTGATCCAATCCGACGCCGCTCACGACAATGAACCGGACCCTCATTCTTATAGAGATTCAGGGATCCAACAAAGACAACAAATTGGGCCTTGCCCGACCACAACAAAGACCGGATCCAATTCCGGTGAATGGAGATCAAAATGGAAGTCATTCTGCTTGAACGCGTTGCCAAGCTTGGCCAGATGGGCGAAATCGTGTCCGTACGTACTGGTTATGCCCGCAACTTCCTGCTGCCTCAGGGCAAAGCCATCCGTGCAACTGACGCCAACAAAAAGCGTTTTGAAGCCGAACGCGCCCAGCTGGAAGCCCGCAACCTCGAAGCAAAATCCGAGGCAGAAGCCCTCAAAGAGCGCATTGGCGAGAAAACGGTCATCATCATCCGCGCCGCGTCCGAAACCGGCCAGATGTATGGCTCCGTTTCCCCACGCGATCTGGCAGATGCCCTGACCGAAGAAGGCGTTTCCATCAGCCGTACCCAGATTTCTCTGGAGCGTCCGATCAAATCCATCGGCATGCACGCTGTCACCGTCATTCTGCATCCAGAAGTCGAGCTGACTGTTTCCGCCAACGTTGCCCGTTCCATGGACGAAGCAGAACGTCAGGCTGCTGGCGAAGATCTGTCCCGCACCGAGCGTGACGAAGACAACTTCGAGTTTGAAGAAGATCTGGAACTCGACGAAGAGCTGCTGGAAGAAATTGAAGGCGAAGAAGAAGCAGAAGAAGCTTCTGAAGAAGCCGCTGCAGAAGACGAAGAATAAGATCGCGTCCGACGCACTGCGATACGGATATCCCCGTATCGTCCACAAGCTATCAAGGCCCGGCCCACAAGCCGGGCCTTTTTGCATGTTACGCTATCGGCAGGCCATCGGGAGGTAAATTCGCCCCGATCATACTGTCAATTCGGTCTAGAAACGATTCTCTCTTACGTGAATCAAATCGAATCAGAGTCCAGCAAAAAAGGGCGGCGAAAAATTTCGTCTGTTGATTGCCGTGAATCATCTATCAGACGCTTCAATTTGCATCCGACCTGTGTCTAGTTAGATAACCACTTGAGCAATGAGGCACGAAAAACATGGAAATGGCCGCCAAGCGCGACGGCGATGAGCCGACCCTTGCCCGTCAGGCACCGCACAATCTGGAAGCTGAACAACAGCTGCTGGGGGCGATTCTGGTCAACAACCAGACCTATGACAGGGTAGAGTCCTTCCTCAAGCCGCACCATTTCTTTGACCCGAATCTGCGTGAAATCTATGAAAAGGCCTCGATGCTGATCCGGGCGGGCAAGATCGCCTCTCCAGTGACGCTCAAGACCTTTTTCCCCGCTGATCACATGGTCGCGGAAATGCCGGTTGATATTTATCTGCTGCGTCTTGCCTCTCAGGCCACCTCGATCATCAATGCCGAGGATTTCGGTTTGCTGATCATGGATCTGGCGACCCGCCGCGATCTGATCGAGATCGGCACCGACGTGGTCAATGTCGCCTTTGATGCCCCGATTGACACCCCGCCCAAGCAACAGATCGAAGACGCCGAAAAGCGTCTGTTCGAGCTGGCAGAAACCGGTGGTGACAAGGGCGGGTTCGTTACCTTCGCCACCGCCGCGACCGAAGCCATCGAGATGGCCGAAGCCGCCTACAAGCGCGACGGCCAGTTGTCGGGCATTTCTACCGGCCTGAAGGATCTCGACCAGAAGATGGGCGGCTTGCAGCATTCGGATTTGATCATTCTTGCTGCCCGTCCCGCGATGGGCAAAACCTCGCTTGTGACCAACATCGCCTACAATGTCGCCAGCGCCTATCGCGCCGAAGAGCAAAAAGACGGCTCTTTGAAAACCATCAATGGCGGCGTCGTTGGCTTTTTCTCACTCGAGATGTCCGCCGAACAGCTCGCAACCCGTGTGATTGCCGAGCAGGCGATGGTCTCCTCTGAAAAGATCCGTCGTGGTAAAGTCGATCAGGACGAATTTGCCCGCATCGCCCACAAGGCGCAGGAAATGCAGATCACACCGTTGCATATTGACCAGACCGGTGGCATCTCCATCGCCCAGCTGGCCGCTCGCGCCCGGCGCCTCAAGCGCCAGAAGGGCCTCGACCTGCTGATCATCGACTATTTGCAGCTGTTGAGCGGCTCCTCTTCCAAGGCGTCACAGGGCCGCGTGCAGGAGATCACCGAGATCACCACCGGCCTGAAAGCGCTCGCCAAGGAACTGGCAGTGCCGGTCATTGCCCTCTCCCAGCTTTCCCGTCAGGTGGAAGCCCGTGACGACAAACGCCCGCAGCTTGCCGACTTGCGTGAATCCGGCTCCATCGAACAGGACGCCGACGTCGTGATGTTCATCTATCGCGAGGAATATTATCTCGAGCGCATGGAGCCCAAACCCGGCACCGAGGAACATTTCACCTGGCAGGCCGAAATGGACCGCGCCATGGGCAAGGCAGAAATCCTGATCGCCAAGCAGCGCCACGGCCCAACCGGTAGCGTGCCAGTTGCCTTCCAGCGCGAGTTCACCCGCTTCTCCGATTTGGCCCGCGAAGACTATCTGCCGGATACCTACGAATAGGCCATCTCAGTCTGCTGACCGCAGCGAATCCCGCGCGGTCGGCACAGACGTCAGAGACTGTCTGTCCGACGGTCTTGGCTGTCTCTGTGCCCGGACCAATTTGCCTCGGGTTTGGCAAGCGTCAAACATTGACAAAGGCAGCACAGAAACAAGGCGCGGCCTCTGCACCATGTGCAAAGCTCATTGGCAGATCGAACAAGCCCTTGCGTTGCAAGCGGCTTTTGCGCAAGCTACCGCATTCAGTCCCTGTTTTTCCGCCCGCTTTTCTAGCCGGTTTTGCAAAGACCCGACCATGCCCCAAACGCCAATTCAGCCCTCGACCCACATAGCCTTCACCGCTGCGCCAAGCGAAGCCACCGCAGGCAGCCTGTTGACGATTGATCTTGCAGCCCTTGCGGCCAACTATCGCTTTCTCGCCAGCAAAAGCGATCAGGCAGCCTGTTCTGCTGTCATCAAGGCTGACGCCTATGGCACCGGTCTGGAACAGGCTGCCATTGCCTTGTCAGAGGCAGGCTGCCAGGTCTTTTTTGTCGCTCATCCGCGTGAAGGTGAACGCGTCCGCTCACAGCTGCCAGACGCCACCATCTATGTTCTGAATGGTTTGGTTGGTGATCATAGTGACGAAGCGCTTGGCTATATCTGTGCCCACAGCCTGCGCCCCGTGCTTGGATCGTACGAGGAGATCGATCTTTGGCACGCCTATTGCGAAAGACTGGGGCTAACGATGCCATGTGCACTGCATTTCGACACTGGCATGAACCGGATGGGGCTGAGCCTGAAGGCCGCCCACAGCTTGTCAGAACGCTGGGCAGCCACGCCGCCAAACTTCGAAGTAACCCTGATCATGAGCCATCTGGCCTGTGCCGATGAGCCAAGCCATCCCCTCAACAAAGACCAGCTTGAGCGCTTCCGCGCCATCCGCGCCTGTTTCCCGACCATTCCTGCATCCCTTGCCAATTCAGCCGGGATTTTCCTTGGATCCGACTATCATTTCGATCTTCTGCGTCCCGGCATCGCGCTTTATGGCGGCCAGGCGGTCAATGAGGCACCCAATCCTATGCAGGCGGTCGCCACCCTTGAAAGCCGCATCTTATCCACCCGCAAAGTACCTGAAGGCTGGTCCGTCAGCTATGGTGCTTGCGAGGTCACCAAACGTGAAAGCCGCCTTGCCACCCTGTGTATCGGCTATGCGGACGGCTATTTGCGTGCCGCAGGCAGCTCGGACAAGGCGAAGGGCGCTTCAGTCTGGATTGCAGGCCACCGCGCCCCCATCATTGGCCGGGTGACGATGGATCTGACGATCATCGACATCACCGACATTCCCGAAGAGCTGACAGAGCCGGGAACCTTGGTGGAAATGTTCGGATCAAACATCGCTGTTGACGAAGTGGCCGCCCATGCGGGAACGATCGGCTATGAAATCCTGACGAGCCTTGGCCTGCGCGCCTATCGTCGCTATCTCTAAGCCCCACCCGTCGCTTCGAATCAGCCTGCAAGGACTCCATCATGGCCCGCAAGAAATCCACCTTCGTCTGCCAATCCTGCGGAGCGATCACCAACCGCTGGGCGGGAAAGTGCGAAAGCTGCGGCGAGTGGAACTCAATCATGGAGGAAGTTGAAGGCGCCGGCATTGGTGGCTCGCCACGCACGGTGCGCGGAAAGTCAGGCCGGGTGGTGGAACTGGTTTCTCTGTCTGGACAGGAGCAGCCTGCCCCGCGCATCGAGACCGGCGTCAGCGAGCTGGACCGGGTGACAGGCGGCGGTTTTGTCAAAGGCTCCGTCCTGTTGCTGGGTGGCGATCCGGGCATCGGCAAGTCCACCCTGCTCATTCAGGCCTCCGCAGCCCTGACCCATCGCGGTCACCAAGTCGTCTATATTTCCGGAGAGGAAGCCATTGATCAGGTGCGCCTGCGGGCCTCGCGTCTCGGTCTCGCGCAGGCCAAAGTGCAGTTGGCAGCGGAAACCAGCGTGGAAGACATTCTCGCCACCCTCACCTCCGGCCCTGCACCGGACATGGTGGTGATCGATTCCATTCAGACCCTTTGGACCGACAGCGCCGACAGTGCTCCGGGCACGGTCACACAGGTCCGCGCTTCCGCACAGGCCATGATTCGCTATGCCAAACAAACCGGCGCTGCTGTCATCCTCGTTGGCCATGTTACCAAGGATGGCCAGATTGCCGGACCGCGCGTTGTGGAACATATGGTCGACGGCGTGATGCATTTCGAGGGCGATTCCGGCCATCAATTCCGCATTTTGCGGGCCATCAAGAACCGCTTCGGCCCGACCGACGAGATCGGTGTGTTCGAAATGACCGGGGGCGGCCTGTCACAAGTTGCCAACCCGTCCGCCATGTTCCTTGGTGAGCGCAACCTTTCGACACCGGGTGCAGCGGTCTTCGCCGGAATGGAAGGCTCGCGCCCGTTGCTGGTGGAAATTCAGGCCCTTGTCGCCCAATCCCCCCTTGGCACCCCGCGCCGGGCAGTGGTGGGGTGGGATTCCAGCCGTCTCGCCATGGTACTGGCCGTGCTCGACGCCCATTGTGGTGTCCGGCTGTCCAGTCACGACGTCTATCTCAATGTGGCAGGCGGCATGAAGATCACCGAACCGGCGGCCGACCTGGCAGTGGCCGCTGCGCTGGTTTCCTCGCTGGCAGGCGTGGCTTTGCCCTCCGAGGCGGTGTATTTTGGCGAGATCAGTCTGTCGGGAGCCATCCGCCCTGTCTCCCATTCCGCTGCCCGGATCAAGGAATCAGCCAAACTGGGTTTCTCCAGCGCCTCGGTCCCCGAAGCATCCCTCAAAGCCACCAAATCCACCGAATTGAGCCTGACCAGTCTTGAAACCCTCTCCGATCTGGTGGCCCGCATCGCCGTCGGCTCGAACCTGAGCGAGAGTGATGACTAGCCGGGGACGACAGATGCCAAATTGTTGCAGCTTGTTGCAGGGAGGACGCACAGCAAGGCCGATATTGGTCCTTGTTGCCCCAACAGGCGCATAAGTTGCGCAAAAGGCCTTGCTCTTGCCCCCTTCATGGCCCTATAGAAACAAGCAAACGCGAAAGACGCCGGATCAGCCATCCATGCAGGATCCGTGCATGGCTCACTAACAGGATGGAATTCTGATGCCCATCACACTCCTCGACGGGATTTTTCTCATCGTCTTGTTGATTTCCGCATTCCTGGCCATGATCCGTGGCTTCGTGCGTGAGGTCCTATCCATTGGCGCCTGGGTTGCAGCTGCCTTTGCAACCATCTATCTGTTTGATCAGGCCCTACCCCTCGTCAAGACCTATCTGCCGCAGCCTCTGGTCGCACAGGCAGCCACAGCCTTGGGTATTTTCCTGATCACGCTGATCGTTGTCTCCTTCATCACCATTCAGATTTCCGACTTTGTTCTCGACAGCCGCATTGGTGCACTCGACCGGACCCTTGGTTTTGTCTTTGGCGCGGCACGTGGTGCCATCCTGATGGCGGTGGCAATGATCATGTTCAACTGGTTCCAGCCTGAAGACCGCCAGCCAAACTGGATTGCACAGGCCAAGGCCAAACCTTTGCTCAACCAGATCGGCGACAAACTGATCGGCCTCTTGCCGGAGGACCCCGAAGAGCAGCTGCTTGAAAAGCTCAAGCAGCGCCGAGAGGGGCTGATCGACAACGAGAATACCAGCTACAAATCCGGCGAAAGCAAAGAGCTGGATAATCTGATCAGTTCGAACAGCAAGAATTGACGCTGTTGATGACCAAATGGTCGCGTATTTCAAGGCAAGGCTGACGAAAGCGTCTGTCTATGCTAAAGGAAGAAGACAGAATTGGCGGGGCACACCCCGCCATTCGTCGTTTTACTGCTTGGTGCATCCCTTTTGTGCTCAAACCAGCTAGGGATGCTCTGAACATCAGAGCACCAGCCCACCAACGGCTTTGTGCTCGAAATCAAAAAACGGACATTCCCGCGCCTCAAATCCTAGCGCCCAGATTGAGAAGTACAATCCGATGCAAAAAAACAACTCACAGATCGATCCTCAAAGCGTCTTGCGGGATCAGGATGAAGATTGGAATCTGGAAGGGGATACACTGCACGAGGAATGCGGTGTGTTCGGTGTTTACAATGTAGAGGACGCTTCGGCCCTGACCGCTCTGGGGCTTCACGCCCTCCAGCATCGCGGTCAGGAAGCAGCAGGCATCGCAACCTATGACGGCCACCATTTCCATCTGGAACGCAGGTTCGGCCTTGTGGGCGACAATTTCTCCAACGCCTCGGTGATGGAGCGCCTGCCCGGCTCAGCCTCTATCGGCCATAACCGTTATTCCACCGCTGGTGGGGCAGCCCTGCGCAATGTTCAGCCACTCTTTGCCGAGCTGGAAGGGGGCGGCATTGCTGTGGCCCACAATGGCCAGTTCACCAATGCCATGACCCTGCGCAAGTCGTTGATCAAGCGCGGCGCGATTTTCCAGTCCAATTCCGATTCGGAAGTCGTCCTGCAGCTGATCGCCAAGAGCCGCGAAAACAATATCGTTGACCGTTTCATCGATGCCATCCGGCAGATGGAAGGTGGTTATGCTCTGGTCGCTCTGACCCGCAAGAAGTTGATCGGCGCCCGCGACCCTCATGGTATCCGTCCGTTGGTTCTGGGTGACCTCAATGGCTCACCGGTTCTGGCATCGGAGACCTGTGCCCTCGACATGATTGGCGCCGACTTTGTTCGCGACGTCGAGAATGGTGAAGTCGTCGTCTGCACCGATGAAGGGATCCAGTCCTATCACCCCTTCCCGGAGAAGCCGGCCCGTCTCGACATCTTCGAATATATCTATTTCTCCCGCCCCGATTCTGTGATTGGAGGGCGGTCGGTCTATGATGTGCGCAAGAATCTCGGTCGCGAGTTGGCCAAGGAACTGCCGCTCGACGTGGATGTGGTTGTTCCAGTCCCCGATTCCGGCGTCCCAGCGGCTCTTGGCTATGCGCAAGAGACCGGCATCCCGTTCGAACTTGGCATTGTCCGCAACCACTATGTCGGCCGGACCTTCATCGAACCTTCCCAGCATATCCGCGCCCTTGGCGTTCGCCTGAAGCACTCCGCCAACCGCTCGCAGGTCGAAGGCAAACGGATCGTGCTGGTCGATGACAGCCTCGTGCGTGGCACCACCTCGACCAAGATCGTGCAAATGATGCGCGACGCCGGTGCCAAGGAAGTGCATATGCTGCTGGCCAGCCCGCCCATCACCCATTCTGATTATTACGGCATCGACACCCCGGACCGGAAGAAGCTGTTGGCAGCGCAATATGACCTTGAAGGCATGCGTGACTATATCAGTGCCGATTCTCTGGGCTTCATTTCCATCGATGGCGTCTATCGGGCCTGTGGCTTCAAGGGCCGCAACAACGAGGCTCCGCAATTCACCGACCATTGCTTTACCGGCGACTATCCTACCGAGCTGGTCGATGTGGACGGCTCGGAAAATCACCGCGGCGGCGGTCTGCTGAAAGACTGACCCCGGACAGCCCTCTCTCCAAGGAAAGGCAACCTCATGACTGAAAAACGCCTTGAAGGTCGCATCGCCGTCGTCACCGGCGCGTCCCGTGGCATCGGCTGGCAGGCCGCCCTCGCGCTCGCGCGCGAAGGAGCCCACATCATTGCCATCGCCAAAACCGTCGGCGCATTGGAAGAACTCGATGATGCGATTCAGGCCTTCAACGGGTCGACCACTTTGGTGCCGCTTGACCTGATGGATTATGACGGCATCGACCGTCTGGGCGCGGCCATCTATGAGCGCTGGGGCAAGCTCGACATTCTGCTGGGCAATGCCGGGCTGCTCGGGGCCATCACCCCCCTTGGCCACGCAAACCCGACCAAGGACTGGGACAAGGTGCTCGGCGTCAACCTGACCGCCAACTGGCGTCTGATCCGCTCAATCGACCCATTGCTGCGCCAGTCCGATGCGGGCCGTGCCCTGTTCATGAGTTCCAGCGCTGCCCACAAGTGCAAACCCTTTTGGGGCGTCTATAGCGTCTCCAAGGCTGGCCTCGAAGCCATGGTCCGCACCTATGCGGGCGAGATTGAACAAACCAATCTCAAGGTCAACAGCTTCAATCCCGGCGGCACCCGCACCGGCATGCGTGCCAAGGCAATCCCCGGCGAGGATCCGATGACCGTGCCACATCCAAGCGAAGTGGTACCTTTCATCGTTGATTGCCTGCTGCCTGACTGCGACAAGAATGGTCAGCTCTATGACTTCCCGACCCGATCTTGGAAGAGCTATGACCATCCGGTCCTTGGCTGACCGAACAGACCAATATAAAGCCCCGGACGGCGTCAGCCATCCGGGGCTTTTTTGTTTGAAAACAGGAAACTAGCAGCAAAAGAAGAATCAGATCCTGAGTCTTTCCTCGCCCCCCTGACTCATTTTGTGAACGAGGTGATTCTATGTCTCAATTTGCAGATTCTCCGTCTGAACTTGTTGAATCAATTCCTCAATTAGCCCAGAATCAAACTCTCAGCACCACCCCACAAGACTCTGAAAAGACTCACGACAAGAAATAAGTTCCATAACTTATTCCGCCAATTCCGTCTCTTTTTCCGGAAATGAGCCGTAGCCCTGCCGTTCGAGATCTTCCACCTTGCGCAGCTTCTCTTCGGCTTCGCTTGCTTCGCGCTGACGATCCCACATCGAGGCGTAAAGACCCTTCTTCTCGAGCAGCTCCCCATGGCGTCCGCGCTCGCGAATACGCCCTGCTTCGAGCACGATGATCTCATCGGCATTGATCACCGTGGACAGGCGGTGGGCAATGACAAGGGTCGTGCGATTGTTCGAGACCTCATCAAGGGCCGACTGGATTTCCTGCTCGGTATGGCTGTCGAGTGCCGAAGTGGCTTCATCAAGCACGAGGATAGGCGGTGCTTTCAGGATGGTTCGAGCAATCGCCACGCGCTGCTTTTCACCGCCCGACAATTTCAGACCACGCTCGCCCACTTCTGTCTCGAAGCCTTTCGGCAGGCTGGCGATAAAGTCGGACACCTGCGCCATCCGCGCAGCGTCTTCAATCTCGGACCGGTCCGCATCCGGACGACCATAGCCGATATTGTAAAGAAGCGTTTCGTTGAACAGCACGGTATCCTGCGGCACCATGCCAATTTGGGCGCGGAGGCTATCCTGCTGCACGGCACGCAAGTCCTGCCCGTCGATGGCAATCGAACCATCGATCACATCATAGAAACGGAACAGCAACCGTGAGATGGTCGACTTGCCTGCCCCCGACGGCCCGACAATCGCCACCGTCTTGCCCGCAGGCACCTCAAAGCTGATGCCCTTGAGAATGGGTCGATCAGCATCATAATGGAAATGGACATTATCAAAGCGAATAGACCCGCCATCAACGGCCAAACGCTGCGCATCCGGTTTGTCCTGCACTTCTTCAGGTTGACGCATAAGCTCGAACATGGCTTCGAGATCCACCAAGCCTTGCTTGATCTCTCGATGCATCGACCCAAAGAAGTTCAAGGGCGGTGCCAACTGCATCAGGAGCGCATTGATCAGGACAAAGTCGCCGACTGTATTCTCACCTTTCATAACGCCCCAGGCCGACAGCCCCATGCACAGCGCCATGCAGGCAGAGAAGATCGCAGCCTGACCAAAATTGAGCCATGCCAGCGACACCCACGTTTTGATCGCCGCCACCTGATAGCCGGCCATTGACTTATCGAACCGGGCCGCTTCAAGCTTCTCGTTGCCGAAATACTTCACGGTCTCGAAATTGAGCAGACTGTCGACAGCCTTCGAGGTTGCCTCATTGTCGGACTCGTTCATCTTGCGCCGAATATCGATCCGCCATGCTGTCACCTTGATGGTGAAACCAACATAGAGCGAGATCATCACAACCACGATGATCACATAGACAAAGTCGAACTCATAGGCGATGACGGCCGCCATCAAGACAAACTGCATCAATGTTGGAATGGCATGCAGGATCGTGTGGCGGACCACCCCTTCGATGGCACGGGTGCCGCGTTCAATGATCCGCGACAAAGCCCCGGTCCGCCGCTGCAAATGAAAGCGCAGAGACAGGCGATGCATGTGCTGGAAGGTTTCATAGGACAGATTACGCACCGCATGTTGCCCCACCCTGGCAAACAGGGCATCGCGCGTCTGATCGAAGGCGACATTGACAATCCGCCCTGCCCCATAAGCAACAACCAGCAGGATCGGCACGGCAAGCCAAGCGGCCACCCCCACCCCATCAGGCGCGGAAGGATCCGCCAACTCATCGGTTGCCCATTTGAAGAAATACGGTGTCAAAACGTTGATCACCTTGCCGATCAACAAAGCGGTAATAGCCAGCGCCACGCGGCGTTTCAGATCAACCCGGTCAGACGGCCAGATATACGGCCAAAGGTTGCGCAGGGTCTGCATTGCGGAAGCCTCTGCATCGACACGGCCGATCTTCTCGGCTGTCGGGGCAGCGACATTGGGTGTTTGCACCATGTTGTGGTCCTAAAGCGGTTCGGTCTTCGAGCCTGCGACCACCCCACAAAGGGCAGCCACCACACGAAAAGGGTCAGGAGACGTGTGACGCAGAATCGAGAGATTGGAAGAATTGCTCGCTCTGGCTTTTCAGCAAAGCGATGCCTTGTGCGTTGAGTTTGTAGTGGGAATGCTGACCGCAGGCCTTATGCTCGATAAAGCCTGCCTCGCGCAGCACTTTGAGATGTTGCGAAACGGTGGATTGCGCCAACGGCAACTCGGAGCAAATGTCACCGCAACAGCGATGATGGTCGGCAGCCAACCGCGTCAGGATCATCAATCGAACCGGATGCGCCAAGGCTTTGTATAGTTGCACAAGCTCGCCATTCGGGTGGCAGCAACGATGCCCGGCCGCATCGACAGGCAACCCGGTCCGAGAGCAAATATCCTGATCTGTCACGCGCGTCCCCTTGAAGATCTGGCCACATGAGTCTTATCGTTTTTTTTCGATGAATAACAGAGTCTAGATCACCTCGCAAGGATCTATCGTAAAAAAACGATAAAACGACAGTCAGCAAAAAGCCCGCCAGAAGGCGGGCTTAATGGAATTTGTTGAATCAAATCCTGAATCTCGAAAGACCAGAACTGACGAAAAAGAGATGCTCAATCAGCCACCATTGGCAGGGCTATTCGCTGTGGCGTCAGCGCCATCCATTGCATCCGCGGCACCTTCGGGAGGCGCTTCGACCGCATCAAAATTGCGTTCCCATCCATCTTCACCTTCCGGCAGTTCAAACACCTGGCCCGGATAAATCAGATTCGGATTGCGGATCTGTTCGATATTGCCGTCATAAATGGTGGAATAGCGAATCCCTGCCCCATAGACGCGACGTGCGATCTCCCACAGATTGTCACCACGGCGAATGATCACCTTCTTGGTCTTAACAGGCTGAGATGCAGCCGGCGTTTCGCTGACTGGGGCTGGTGTATCGCTCGTCGCACCAGCAGGGTCGGCTTCGGCCACCACAGCAGGTTTGCTTTCACTCTCAACCGGTGCAGATGCCTTTTTGGTGAACACGACTTCGGCCCGTTTGGCGACAACGCCACGCTTGGTGTCGAGCAGATCGACGCGCGCACGATGCTCCCCGGCATTCAGTTTCAGCTTGCCATCAAACAAATAGCGCCCGGTCTCACCACTGCGCTGATCGGACACCGCACGATTGTCAACATAAAGACGAACAATCGACCCGGCAGGCTCCGCAGCCCCGGCAATGAACAGAACATCGCCTTCAATCTCGACCGCCTCGATCGAGACGAGTTGATTGGATGACGCTGCCTCTGGGTCCACCTCTTTCGGCTCCTCGGCAGGCTTTTCCTCTTGCTTGACCATCTCGGCGGCAGAGTCTTCTGACTTCACCTCAACGACAGGCTCGACAGGTGCCTTGGCTTCGTCCTTCGCCTCGCTCATCACAGCAGTCGGTTTCTCAACCTCTGGCTTGGTCTCTTCAACTGGCGCTTTGGCTTGCTCGACAGGAGCCGCAGGTGTGTCATCGTTTGCTGCCTCGACAGCAGGATCCGAGGCCTCGGAGGTCGCAGGGTCAGCTGCCTGAGCCGTCTTTTCTGGCTCAACCGCTGCCTCTGGTTGCGCAGGCGCGACCATTGGCTCGGTCTTCGGGGCTTCTGCCTTTGGTGCCGCAAGCTTTGCCAGCACCTTGGAAGCCTGACCTGGCGCTGTCTCAATAACCAGCAACTCACCGCTGCCATCTTCCGGCAGGGCTACCGTTACATTGCTGGTCGATGCTACCGTGTTGGCACCATCTTTCGAAGAAGCCATCAGCGACAAATCAGAAACGCCCTGCTCCAGCGCTTCAGCAAGAAGCATCACCCAGTCACCATTGGCATCGGCAACTGCCTTGGCAAGCGTCTCTTCGCCATTTTTCAGCTCAACCAGCCAGCCCGGGCTGGCCTTGCCAGCAACAAGAGTCTCCCCATTGGGCTCGACACGAACCACATCGAAAGAAGGGGCCGGTGCCTCGGGTTTGGCCTCGGATGTGACGTCCGGTTCTGCCGCCTTTGCCGGCTCTGTGGCCGCTGGCTCGGCATCCGTCGGTTGATTATTCTCGGCAACCTCCTTGACCGGTGCGGGCTCAGGCTGTTTTGCCTCGGGCTGCACAGCTGGCTTTTCGTCGGTTTTCGGCTCGTCCACGTCTGGAGCCTTGGCCGCATTTTCTAACGGCATGGCAGTTTCGGTCACGGCGGGTTTTTCAGGCGTCGTCTTGTTTCCCAATCCCAATTGATCGGCAAAGACAAACACACCGAGAGCAACGGCAATTACGCCACCACCAACGGCCATCAAAAGAGCAGCAGGCTTCATAGTTCCATCACACTTGTTTGACGCCACTTTTGGCGTCGGTCCATCCAGACTATCGTGTCACTTAAGAGATTGCACAGGGCTATTAGATACTACCGCCCATTATCATTTTTGTCGTTAGCACAGAGCCTTGTTCAATCTGCTTAAAGAGCGCGAAAGCGGCGGATTCCTTTTATTTGCCAGTTTGGATTAACCTGTTTTTCCCTGTCGGGCAAGCAATTGCCCCTTGCAACTGGCCGGAATCTGGCGATTTGCGCCCAGAATGACACCGAAACCGCTCCAAATACCATTGCGTGGGGAAAGCGGCGCAACTTTCTTGACCCGGCCCCCATCCAATGCGACACAGATTTCATGGCAAAACTTGAAAAAATCTGCGTTTATTGTGGCTCTGGCCGTGGTAACGATCCGGCCTATGCTCAGGCCGCTGAAACCCTCGGCCAAAGCATGGCGAAAGCCGGTATTGAGCTGGTCTATGGCGGCGGCTCGGTTGGCTTGATGGGCATCACGGCCAAAAGTGTCCTCGACCATGGCGGTCGGGTCACCGGCATCATTCCGGGCTTCCTGCAACAGCGCGAGGCAATGCTCGATGATGTGCAGGAGTTGATCATCACCGAGGACATGCATGAGCGCAAACGCATGATGTTCAATCATGCTCAGGCCTTCGTCGCCCTGCCCGGCGGCATCGGCACTTTGGAAGAGCTGGTTGAAATGCTCACCTGGGCCCAGCTTGGGCGTCACAAGAAGCCCGTTCTGCTGGCCAACATCAACGGCTTCTGGGATCCCCTGACCGTGCTGCTCAATCATATGCGCAATGAGGAGTTCATTCGCGACGGCATGGAAGTTGGTTTTCTGACTGCAAGCAGAGCCGAGGACATCGTCCCACGACTAATCGAAGCGGCTGCCGCAGTGCCGGACAGCGCCATTGGCGTGGGTCATGACAGCGACGATTTGAAACGACTATGATCGCGCTGTGATCCTTTGGACTAATTTTGCGATCCTATCCACCGCAAACGATGCCTTTTCTGCATCAAATTGATATGGCGCATTGGCCGCGCTGGTTTCGTGGTCTATGCCGAACCCGGGCACAATCGACCGATTGCTGCCGCCTTGAAGCAGCCCGCAATGTCTGGCCGCGATCAAGCCCCCGAGACAGTCGAGAACGATCATGAACCAGTTTGCCCTGATGGGCACCCTTTCGGCCCTCGCCGTTGGCATTTTTGTCGGTGTGCAGGGGATTTTTGCGGCACGTATGAGCATGGCAGACAATGCGATCAGCACCGGCCTTGTCATTCTGATTGCCGGCGGTTTGCTCGGCGCCTTTTTCCTCACCCTGCTCTATCCGACCGGTAATTTCACCGTCGCCCCGCTCGACATGTCCCGCATCGGCCTGTCACTGATTGGCGGTTTGGCAGGTGTGGTGATTGTCACGGGCTCAGCTTATGCCTTCGGCCATGTCAGCCCTGCTGCCGCCGTGCCATTGATCATCTTTGGCCAAATGGCCCTCGCTTTGCTGGCCGACAATTTCGGCTGGACCGGACAGGAGCCGCAGCCCATCGACATGCGCCGCATTGGCGGTCTGGTCATGCTGGCTGGTGCAATCTGGCTACTGCTGCCCAAAAACAACTAGACTTGCAGAGGTGTCGGTTTCTTCTTCTGTCGGCGCGACGCCGTCAGGGCGTCATAGCAATAAATCAGCACCGACAACCAGATCAGAGCAAAGGTAACGAGCTTGCTCGTCGAGACCGTCTCACCCAGCACGAACACCGCCACCAGAAACTGGATAGTCGGGTTCATATATTGCAGCACGCCAATGGTCGCCATCCTCAGGCGTTGCGCTGCAGACGAAAACCATAGCAGCGGCAGATAGGTCACAAGGCCCGTCAGCAGCAGAAACATGGTTGTCTTGGTGCCATAACCGATCAGATGCCCCTCGCCCATGCCATGCACATAAATAAGAAAGCCGATGGCAAAGGGCGAAATCAGGATCAACTCGATCAGCAGACCGAGATTGGCCCCCACAGGCACGATCTTGCGCAAATAGCCATAGATTCCGAAGGTCACGGCCACCGTCATCGAAACAATCGGCAAAGTGCCAAGCAAGGCGAGCTGCAAGCCGATGGCAACCACCGCCAAGCCGATCGCCACGCCTTGCAAGCGAGACAACCGCTCGGACAGCATCACATATCCCATTGCCACATTGACCAGAGGCACGATGAAATAGCCAAGACTGGCTTCCGTTGCCTGTCCGTTGCTGACTGCCCAGATGTAAGTCAGCCAGTTGACCGAAATCAGCACGCTGGTCGCCAGCAGGATCAGCAAGGTTCGCGGGGTGCGAAAGATCTGCCAGACCTCACCCCAACGCTTGCGCCAGACAAAAAACAGCGACAGAACCAGCAGCGACCAGCCAACCCGATGTGATACCACTTCCATCGGCGGCACATGGGACAGATGAGCATAAAAGAGGGTTAGAATCCCCCATGACCCATAGGCACCGATGGCCGCCAACAGACCCAGCCGCGTCTCCCGTTGGGACGCATCGTCACTCTGGACGCTGGCCATGGGCGATGGCCCGCCGCTATCTTTTGGCAGTTGAGACACAGGGTCCTCACTTTATCCGAGCAGACCGAACCCCGGCCCCTCACGCAGTCATGAATATTTGAAGAGCTTGTAGGTGACAGAATCCACCAAAGCTTGGAAAGAAGCATCGACAATATTCTCCGAAACACCCACTGTAAACCAGCGATGTCCCTGCCCATCCCGGCTTTCGATCAACACGCGGGTGATAGCGCTGGTGCCACCATTCAGGATGCGCACCTTATAATCGACCAGCTCCAGATTTTCGATCTTGTCCTGCAAGGTGCCCAGATCCTTGCGAAGCGCGATATCAAGCGCGTTGACCGGACCTTGCCCTTCGGCCACCGACATGCGCGTCTCCCCATCAATCTCGACCTTAACGACCGCTTCGGACATGGTCACCAGATCGCCCATCGCATTGTAGCGGCGCTCGACGACGGTGCGGAAACTTTCCACCCGGAAATAATCCGGCACACTGCCCAGATGCCGCCGCGCCAGCAATTCCAGCGACGCGCCCGCCCCCTCATAGGCATAGCCTTCCGCCTCGCGCTGCTTGACGATGGCCAACAGGTCCGGCAAACGCTTGTCTTTCTTGTCGACTTCGATCCCCATCCGGGCCAATTCATCGATCAGGTTCGACAGGCCTGCCTGATTGGAGACCAAAACCCGGCGGCTGTTACCCACCTGTTCCGGCGCCACATGTTCATAGGTATGCGGGTCTTTGAGGATAGCCGAGGCATGGATGCCGGCCTTGGTCGCAAAGGCACTTTCGCCCACATAAGGCTGATGCCGATCCGGCGCTTCATTGAGCAAATCATCAAACTGGCGCGAAATCATCGTCAGGCTTTTCAAGCCTGTGTCGTTAACGCCAACTTCGAAACGATCAGCAAATTCCGGCTTCAATTTCAAGGTCGGGATCAAGGTCACCAGATTGGCATTGCCGCAGCGCTCACCAATGCCATTCAGCGTGCCCTGAATCTGCCTCACCCCACCGCGCACCGCTGCCAACGAGTTGGCCACCGCCTGCTCGGTATCATTGTGGGCGTGAATGCCAAGATGGGATCCCGGCACATGCTGCGTCACATCCTGCATGATTTCAAAGACTTCATGCGGCATGGTGCCGCCATTGGTATCACACAACACCACCCAGCGCGCGCCGGCCTCATAAGCGGTCTTGACGCAGGCCAGAGCATAGTCGCGATTGGCCTTGTAGCCATCAAAGAAATGCTCGCAATCGACCATCGCGACCTTGCCCGCCGCAATCGCCGCCTTCACCGAGTCGGTGATGCCTTCGAGATTTTCCTCATTGGTGCAGCCGAGCGCCACGTCAACATGATAGTCCCAGCTCTTTGCCACATAACAGATGGCATCGGCGGAAGAATTGATCAGAGCCTGCACGCCGGGGTCATTTTCCACCGACCGCCCGGCCCGCTTGGTCATGCCAAAGGCGGTGAAGGTTGCCTTCTCCGTCCGCTTCTCGGTGAAAAAAGCATCATCCGTCGGATTGGCACCGGGATAGCCCCCTTCCACATAATCCACCCCAAGCTCATCAAGAATGCGGGCAATGACAATCTTGTTCTCAACGTTGAAATCAAGGCCGTTGGTCTGAGCACCATCGCGCAGCGTGGTATCGAACAGATAGAGACGTTCTTTGGTCATTGATTTGGGTCCTGAATTGCAGTCTGGTTGGTGTTTGCGATCGTCGTTTGGGCTTTTAGAGCCCGCAATTGCCACCCACCCCTTATTGTCTTTGTTTCCGGAAGGTGGGTAGAGAAGAACCCGCAATGACGCCATTGCGGGTTCCTTACATTCAGTCTTTCAGGGTCCAGCTTGTTTCAAACTGCCCCGTTTCTTTATTCTTGGAGTCTTTCAAGGCCACACCCATGGCGGCAAGCGTATCGCGCAGCTCATCAGACTTGGCAAAGTCCTTGTTGTTGCGGGCATCCAGCCGCTCATCCACCAGCGCCTGAATGGCTGTTTCATCCACCTTGGCGGCATCCGCCGGACGCCAGCTGGCCCAGTCCTTCGGATCTTGCGCCAACACACCGATCAATTGCTGCAGGCTGGCCTTCAACCGTGCCGCTGCCTCGCGATCCCCGCCTTGCGCTTTGCTGCGCAAGCCATGCAGTTCGGCAATCGCCTTGGGCGTATTGAGATCGTCGGCCAACGCGGCAATCACGGCTTCATCTGGTACGGATGCCTCGACATCAGCCGTCAGGGCATACCATTGATCAAGGATTTTCTTGGCTTCACGCACCCCGTCCGCCGTCCAGTTGAACGGCTTGGCATAATGGGTGGTCAGCAAGGCCAGCCGGATCGCTTCCCCCGGCCAATGATCGATCAGGTCATGCACGGTGGTGAAATTGCCAAGCGATTTCGACATCTTCTCCCCTTCCACCTGAACAAAGCCATTATGCATCCAGACCCGAGCCATGGTGTGATTGCCATGGGCACAGCGAGACTGGGCGATCTCATTCTCATGATGCGGGAAGGTCAGATCGATCCCACCCCCATGAATGTCGAACTCTTCACCCAGATGCTTCTCGCTCATGGCAGAACATTCGATATGCCAGCCCGGACGCCCCGCGCCCCACGGGCTCGGCCAGCTCGGCTCGCCCTCCTTGGAGGGCTTCCACAAAACGAAATCCATCGGATTGCGCTTGTAAGGGGCCACTTCGACTCGCGCGCCAGCAATCATGTCGTCGATGGAGCGACCGGATAATTCGCCATAATCCTTCATCGTATCAACCGCAAACAGCACATGGCCTTCGGCAGCATAGGCATGGCCTTTTTCGATCAGGGTGCCGATCATCGATAGCATTTCATCGATATGCTCGGTCGCCCGCGGTTCGATCGTCGGGCGCATGGCGCCCAATGCATCCATATCCGCATGATAGAGCGCCGTTGTTTCCTCGGTCAGCTCGCGAATGGAGATGCCGCGATCGGCCGCCCTGGCATTGATCTTGTCATCCACATCGGTGATGTTGCGCACATAGGTCACATGCTCGGCCCCATATGTATGGCGCAACAGACGAAACAGCATGTCAAACACCACGACCGGACGGGCATTGCCAATATGGGCCGTGTCATAGACGGTGGGTCCACAGACATACATGCGAACATTGTTCGGATCGATCGGCTCGAAAGCCTCTTTGCGCTTTGTCAGGCTATTGTAAAGCGTCAGCTTTGCTTGTTCGGCATGTTTGGTCATTGACCCATTCCCAATCTGTATCTGCAATTCGTGCAGAAAAAGTCTTCAATTTCAAACGCATCGTTACCTTGGCGCGGCCCGGAATGCAAAATACCGGACATGCCAGAACAACAACCGCACATCGGGCGTTGGCCGGAAATCGTTTCAAGATATTGTAGGGATGAGCGAAACGGCTCCAGCCAGCGATATGCTAGTGGATAATAATCGAACCAATAATGCAGCAGTTGGTAGGACGATCCGTTTTCATGGCCGCCACAATGGCCAAATTGTCGTGGCGCGTCAACCGTCCAAAGCCGCCAAACAGCAGAATAAAGCGCGCTATCCACGCATCAACCCGCAATATCTGCAAGATGCCGCGCAACTTTGGAACCGAAAACGGACGAGAAAGCGGTCAGAAAAAATGGTTTTACACATCCAAACCATCACCATTCATCAACATGAACCGAAGATGAATGATCACCTCAGACTTCGTTCAGCCCGCATTTCGTATGGTGTTTTCATCAATCAGGATCACAATGGTTCGGCTTGATGAGACCTTCATTTTCGCCACTCACACTGGCAATCGAATACGGCAAAGAACCCATCCCATGGGCATTTATGCCCGAACCAGTCGCACCCACTCTTTGCCGCATGGAAGCTCCTGACTTCATTGTCAGGAGCTTTTCCATTTTCAGACAGGGTGATTCTGTTTATCATGAACAACCGGGTCACGTTCTTCACAGGCAATCAATTTCCTGCGCGATAAACTGAATAATCGTTTAAGCTTCCAACGTCCAATTGCTTAGTATTTGTAACTAGGGCTGTCCAAATTGTGGACCAATGACCACAAAAAATGACGGGAATCCGCGAAAACAGCTTCACTCGACTAAGCCATCGGTATAGTAATGTCCCAAGATGACCGGAGACCTATTGTCACACGACACCAAGGAGAAGGAGGGGTATGGCGGACAAGCGGACTAAAAAACGTCCGAAAAATCAGTCTACCCAAGAGCTCCCGGAGCTAGAGACCCTGACATGAATATGAACATTCAAGACCTGGAAAAAAATTCAGAAGAGGCGGCAGGATTTCTAAAACTCCTTGCATCCGGCCCTCGTCTCCTCATTCTGTGCCAACTTATTGATGGCGAACAGAATGTCGGCACCCTTGCCGAGAAAACCGGCCTGCGCATGACAACCGTGTCCCAGCACATGGCCCTGATGCGCGCCCAAAGCGTCGTCACGACCCGTCGTGAAGGCACCACGATCTACTATTCCCTCGCCAGCCCGGTTGTCGAGGAAGTGCTTTCGGTCTTGCATAAGAGCTTCTGTCAGCCTTAGGATCAGCCGCATCACATCCACGCAAGAGCCGAAAGGTCTGATTTAGATCTTGAGGACAGCATCTGTCGAAATGGCCACAGGTCTGACGACAGATGCCGACAAGGTTTGACCGAAGTCCATGTTCAGCAACGATCTCGGGGCACGACCTTCCCCGTTTATCAAGGAAATTGCTCCGCCCTCTCTGGCCCGGTGCCTGACAGCCCTTGCCGACTTGCCCCATGTTGCTTTTCTCGACAGCGCTGCCCCGTCCGGCAAACTGGGACGCTACTCCTATTTGGCGGCAGATCCCTTCGGCATTCTTACCTCCCGTGATGACAAGGCCTTCTGGAACGGCGATATACTGCCGGATGCCCCGTTGATCGCACTGCAAAAGGCCCTCGACACGCATCAACTGACTTCGGTAGAGGCAGACATTCCGCCATTTCAGGGCGGCGCCATCGGCTATTTCGCCTATGAAGCGGGCCGTTTGCTGGAGCATTTGCCAACCACCAGCCGAGATCAAGACCGACTGCCCGATCTGCATTTGCCCTTTTATGATGTCATTCTAGCGGTCGACCATTTTGCCGATGGTCCGGATGCAGCACCGCGTGATCGAGCCTGGATCCTGTCGTCCGGCTATCCGGAGCGGGGAGAAGCCCGCGCCGCACGCGCCCGTTTGCGGCTAAAATGTTTTCGGGATCTGCTGCAAAACCCGAGCAACCCGTCAAACTCGAACGACACCCCACCCGCAATCACCGGCTGGCGCTCCAATTTCACCCGACAGGCTTTTGAAGCGGCTATTGAGAAGACCCGTACCCATATCCGCGATGGCGACATCTTTCAGGCCAACATCACCCAATGTTTCAGCGCTTGCTTGCCAGCAGGAGATGCCGCCTCCCCCCTTGCCTATTATCTCCAGCTGCGCAGGCAAAACGCTGCCCCCTTCGCCGCCTATCTGGACTGCGGCGATCATGTGATTGCCTCCAGCTCGCCGGAACGCTTTGTAACGCTGGATGCGAAAGGCTGTGTCGAGACACGACCGATCAAGGGCACGGCCCCACGGGATTTGACCGACCCCGCCCGTGATGCTGACCATGCGGCGACATTGCAAGCCAGCGACAAGGACCGAGCCGAGAACATCATGATCACCGACTTGATGCGCAACGACCTGTCACGGGTTTGCAAGGCCGGAACGATCAAGGTGCCGGACCTCTGCACCCTCGAAAGCTATGCTAGAGTGCATCATCTGGTCTCCTCTGTCACAGGTGAGATGAAAGAGGGGCTGGGAGCCGTCTCCCTGCTGGGTGCAACCTTCCCCGGTGGGTCCATCACAGGCGCACCAAAAATTCGCGCCATGGAAATCATCACAGAATTGGAGGACCTGCCGCGTGGCGTCTATTGTGGTGCCATCGGCTATCTTGGCTTCAATGGCGCAATGGATACCAACATAGCGATCCGCACCGTGACCTTCCGCGATGACAAGGTGCAGTTTCATACGGGTGGAGGCATCACGATCCTGTCTGATCCCTCTGCGGAATATGAGGAATGCCTACACAAAGCCGCTGCCCTTTTTCGCGGTTTGGGTACCTCGGTTGAAGCGGAACGAGACACGATTGAAGCCCGAAGCAAGCCTGTGGGTCGGGACGGTTCATGATCCTCATTCTCGACAATTATGACAGCTTCGTCTTCAATCTGGCCCGCTATTGCGAAGAGCTGGGCGAGCAGGTCGCCATCTATCGCAACGATGCCTTGAGCCTTCATGACATTGCTCGCCTTGACCCAGATGGCATCCTTTTGTCTCCGGGGCCGGGAAGACCGGAGGATGGCGGCATCATGATCGACCTGATCAAGTCCTTTTCCGGTCGCATCCCGATCCTTGGCATCTGCCTTGGCCATCAAGCCATTGGCGCGGCCTTCGGTGGCACCATCACCCACGCAGCTGAACCAATGCACGGCCGATCCAGTCAGATTTCCCATGATGGCAACGGCCTGTTTGCAAACCTGCCCAATCCCTTGCGCGTTGGTCGCTATCACTCGCTGGTCGTTGCTCCGGACACGGTCCCTGATATGCTGCGCATCACCGCCCGCTCAAAAGCGGGAGAAATCATGGCGCTCTCCCACCGGACCCACCAGACCCATGGGCTGCAATTCCATCCGGAATCGATCCTGACCGATCATGGCCACGATTTGCTGAAGCATTTTCTGGAGGAGCTTGATGACTGACCCGCATTCCGGCTTTACAAAAGCCGTCTGGATCGATGATACCCTTCTGCGCGGCGAAGAGGCCACAGCAGCAAAGATCGCACTCGACAATCGCGGTCTGTTGCTCGGCGATGGAATCTTTGAGACCTTGCCAATCCTCAAAGGCGCACCAATTTGGTGGCCAGAACACCGCAACCGCCTGCTGACCAGCGCCCATCGTCTTGGCATCGCGCAGAAGGCGGCGGCGCTAGACGCCATCGTTCAGGAGCTGAGCCGTGTCAACGCGCAAACCAATGCCATCCTGCGATTGACCGTGATCCGCACACAGGGTGGGCGTGGTCTTGTGCCCGCAGAAGCAAGCCCCGGCTTCGCCTTTGCCAGCGTGGCCCCCTATCCCGACAGCATGGCCTTTGACTGCCTCAGCCTGATCACCAGCGCCATCCGCAAGAATGAAGGCTCCCCCTCTGCCAGTCTCAAAAGCCTCAATTATCTCGATCACATATTGGCGGCAAAAGAGGCATCACAAGCAGGCGCAGGCGACGCCCTGATGCTCAACAACAAGGACAAGGTTGCCTGCACCACCATCGGCAATGTCTTTGCCGTCTTTGGCAACAATCTCGTCACCCCGCCGCCCCAAGATGGCCTACTATCAGGCATCCTGCGCAGCAAGGTCCTTGCTTATGCCGCGAATATTGGGTGCGAAGCGAAGGAGCAAAGCCTCACCCTCGACGACATGAAAAAGGCTGATGGTGTCTTTCTCACCAACAGCCTTCGTATCGTTCGCAGGGTCAACCAGCTGGATGACCATATTTATACTGCCTCAGACGAGGACATCATCGCGCAGCTGCAAGCCCTCTTTCGCCGCATCTTGACGGAAGCAGTCCACCCGCTCGAGGCACGCTAAAGGGTAGGCAACCAAACCTATTTCAGCCAGTCACCACAGCGCGACGCCTCATTGTTGCCCCAAGGCATGATCGGCACGGTGGAAGTGGAGTTTTTCGGGCTGCCTTCAATCAGCTTGTCCGAATAAATCAAGTAAACCAGCACGTTGCGTTTGGAGTCACAACCGCGCACGATGCGGGTTTTCTTGAACAGAAGCGACCGACGCGTGCGGAACATTTCGTCCCCTTGCTCAAACTTCTCCTTGAAAGAAATGGGACCAACCTGACGACAGGCCAGCGACGCATCGGAGACTTCCTCAGCCACACCAAACATCCCTGAAATGCCACCTTTTTCCGGCACGGTGAAGTGACAGGCAACCCCGTCAATCAGAGGGTCGTCAATGGCATAGGTTGCCAATTTGTGATCCGGGGTCAGGAACTTCCAGACCGTCGATTTCTTGAAAATCAAGTCCGGCCCGTCAGCAGCCATGGCTGACGTAACCCCAAGTGCCAGCGCAAGGCAGGCCCCCATCAATGAACGAAACATAGTCTAATCCTGTTTTGCTACTGGTTTGGCAGTATCGACTCGCATAATGCTTGCATCTGATAAACAGGCCGATATGGCCGGTTCGTCAATATTCGCACGCGAAAGCGAAGTCCCTTATTGGTTCAGATATAAGTCATGCAGATCAAATTGCGACCCTGAGATAGGCAAGACAAGAACAAACGCACAGCCATGAGGCAGTTTCATTGCAGCCATGCATGAAATTCGGGCGTTCGCGGCCTTGCAATACACACATCAGTCCGTTAGAAGAATTCTAAATTAGTTGATTTACGTATTCGCCGACCACATTGCTCGGCTTGAATGCCATTTCCCGAACAGGAACCCTTATGACAATGGAAACCGCTACCCCGACGGGTATGAGCGCGCGCCTAGCCAATATGATGTCCCCAAAACAGCTCAAGACAGACACGCTGTCCGGTCTGACTGTGGCTTTGGCCCTCGTACCTGAAGCCGTTGCCTTTGCCTTTGTGGCGCAGGTCCATCCACTGGTCGGCCTCTATGCTGCCTTTATCGTCGGCCTGATTACCGCTTTGTTCGGCGGTCGTCCGGGCATGATTTCCGGTGCCACTGGCGCACTGGCCGTCGTGATGGTCTCGTTGGTCATCAATCATGGCGTGGAATATCTGTTCGCCACCGTCGTGCTGATGGGCTTGCTTCAGATCACCGCCGGCATCATGCGTTGGGGCAAATTCATCCGCATGGTGCCCCATCCGGTGATGCTCGGCTTCGTCAATGGCCTTGCCATCGTCATCGGTCTGGCACAGCTGTCCCAGTTCAAGGTCAAGGATGCCGCTGGAGAGTTGGTCTGGATGACCGGCACCCCCCTTTACACCATGCTCGGCCTTGTGGTGCTGACCATGGTCATCATCTGGCTTGCGCCTAAGGTGACCAAAGCAATTCCCGCCCCTCTGTTGGCGATTGTAGGCGTCTCCATGCTGGTGATTGGCCTTGATCTCAATATTCCGCGTGTTGGCGATCTAGCCACCATCGCCGGCGGCCTGCCTGAATTCCACATTCCAATGGTTCCCTTCACCCTTGAGACCCTGAAGATCATCTTCCCTTATGCAGCCATTCTGGCGGCCATTGGCCTGATCGAAAGCCTGCTGACCCTTAATCTCGTGTCGGAAATGACTGACACCCATGGGGGAGCCTCCAAGGAAAGCATCGCACAGGGCGCAGCCAATGTCGTCACCGGCTTCTTTGGCGGCATGGGCGGCTGTGCCATGATCGGTCAGTCGATGATCAACGTGAAATCCGGCGGCCGCACCCGCTGGTCCGGCATTTCCGCAGCCCTGTTCCTGCTGTCCTTCATCCTCTTTGCCTCGGGCCTCATTGAACAGATCCCGCTCGCGGCTCTGGTCGGCGTGATGTTCATGGTTGTCATCGGCACCTTCGCGTGGCGCAGCCTCAAAATCATGCGCGGCATTCCCCGCCATGACGCCTTCGTCATCATTCTTGTGACCTGCGTCACCGTCTATTCCGACCTTGCTGTCGCCGTGGTCGTTGGTGTGATTGTTTCCGCTCTGGTCTTTGCCTGGGAAGCCGCCAAACGCATCGACGTCAAAGTCGGCGTCGAAGAGCATGGCTGGAAAGTGTATGAATTGCACGGCCCGCTCTTCTTTGGCTCTGTTGCCAGCTTTCAAGAGCTGTTCGACCCGAAAAGCGATCCCGAGGATGTGGTTATCGAGTTCAAATCTGCCCGCGTCTGGGACCATTCCGCGCTTCAGGCCATAGACAGCCTTGCCACCAGATATGACGAACAAGGCAAAAAGCTGCATCTGCGCCACTTGTCACCGGACTGCCGCGAGTTGCTGCAAAAAGCCGACAAGTTCATCGAAGTTTCGGTGATTGAAGATCCCAAATACCAAGTGGCCGTCGACTATTCCGAATTGTTCGGGAAAAAGCACGGTATCGCTGCCAACTAAAACGCTGCTGTGTGGCAAAGCCAAACAAAAAGCCTCTGTCGGATTGAGATCTGACAGAGGCTTTTTCGCAGGCTAAGAAATGGTCTTTAAAGAGCAGAGCCAAGGCTCTTGTAAGCGCCCTCATGATAGAGCAAAGGTGCGGCGTCCCGTTTTGTGACCGACAGCACCCGTCCGATCAAAATGATATGGTCACCCCCTTCGACAATCTGCTCGACCTTGCAGTCAAAGGTCGCAAGAGCCCCATCAAGCAACGGCGCACCGGTTCCCCCCGCCTGCCAGTTGATGCCATCAAAACGATCCTCGATCATCGCGGCAAAGCGATTGGAAATCTCCATCTGATCTTCGGCCAGAATACTGATGCCGTAAAAACCGCTCTCCGCAAAAACATCAAGCTGATGGGACTGCTTATTGAGGGACCACAGAACCAACGGCGGATCCAGGGAGACGGAGTTGAAACTGTTCACGGTCAGGCCATGTGGCTGACCATCCTTGTCCAGGGTAGCGGCAACCGTGATGCCTGTGGCAAAGGTGCCAAGGGCCTGGCGAAATTCAACATCCGTGATCATCAACTTTTCCGTTCGTCTTGGCGACTGGTCGTAGCCGCTTTGCTCCTCAGCCCATATTACGAACCAGAAGCGCCATTGGGATTTGTCGCTCTCTTAGCGCACTTTCCCCAAGGGGAAAAGGGGCATCAATAGAAAGACTGATGCCGGAGACAGAACGTCGCCCCCCACACTGCCTGTGAGTGTCTTGTCACTTTTGATCATGGCATTTGCATGTGAAACTGTTTGATGAAACAAAAGGACAATAATTTCGCCTCATTCTGGGGTGATTCTGGATTCAAATCAGCAAAAGGGTGCTGTCGCTCTCATTGCCTGAGCGCCCTTCCCTGCCCCAACCAGCAAGAGCCCTTACCTGCGGGCCAAAAGACGTCCTGAAAGCGGATGATGACCTTGACGCTGCGAACCAAGATTGCCGGATTGACCTTTGCGCTGATGACGATATCGGCGGGTGTGATGAATGCTCCGAATGCCAGCGCGCAGACCGTGTCACGGGTCACCATTGCCCAGCATTGCGCCCAACTGGAGGGCGAACTGGCCCGGATGCAACGCGCCAAACATTCCCGCTCCAACCGCAATTTCGAGAAATATGACGCCGCCGTCCACAAGCAGCTGGCACAGCTGGACAATGCCAACCGCTTGGCCAAACGGGACAGCTGCACCGGTCGGCGTGGTTTCCTGTTTCGCCGCTCGCCAAAGGCCAGTTGCCCGGCTTTGTTGAAGCGCATTGACAAGATGCAGCGCAATCTCGCCGCTCTGGAGCAAAAGCGCGCACGCTATGCGCCATCAGCCCCGCAAGACAATGGTCTGGAAAAAGCCCGCATCCTGCGTGAGCTGGGCAATGCGGGCTGTGGCCAGCAATATGACCGCTTTGCTCGCGCCGAACCAGTCCAAAAGCGCCGTGGCCTGTTTGGCTCGATTTTCCGCACCCGTGAGAGCAATCTCAGCAGACAATGGGGCTATGATGATCGGGACATCCCGGAAGTCGGCACCTATAAGACGGTCTGCGTTCGGGCCTGTGACGGCTATTTCTTCCCGGTCAGCTTCTCCACCACCCAAGGCAGCTTCGAGCGTGATGAAAATACCTGTCAGTCACGCTGCCCCGGCGCCGATGTTGAGCTGTATATCTATCAAAATCCCGGCGAGACGCCCGAGGACATGCGATCCCTGAGCGGACGCCCCTACAATTCGCTCGAAACAGCCTTCCTCTATCAGAAGGAATATGTTTCCAATTGCAGCTGTCAGGCCCCGCAAAGCCAACTGGCTTCGATCGCTGGCGACAGTGCCCCCTCGCTGCCGACAACACCGGCCAACCCGGCCATTCGGCCAGAGCCTGAAAATGCAGCCCCCACAGGTCCAATCGTGCCACTGCCAATGCCCAAACAGAGCATCATGGTTGACCCGGACACCCGTGCCGCCCAGCGCTTGGGGGTTGCCTTTGCGCCTTACAAACCACCAGAGGTGCGCTCCGACAAAGGCGTCGTGCACACCGCTGATGGTCGCTCCATCAGGATAGTCGGTCCGAAGTTTTTTGGTACCCAAGAATAGGCAGAAAAGCCGCCAGTTCTGGTCCATGGGACCGTCCGGTCAGGGCCACCCGCAGCGGCATGAACAGACCTTTGCCCTTGCGCCCGGTCTCGCTCTTCACCGCATTGGTCCAGGCCTTCCAGGTCGTACCATCCCATGGCTCATTGGGCAGCAATTCCAAGGCCTTGGCATAAAAATCTGAATCATCTTCTGATCTGGCAACCGCATCTTCGGGCAGGCCTTTGTCAACAATATCCCACCAGCCCTTGGCGTCGGGCAGCCGCTCGATATTGCCACGCACGGCGAGCCAGAATTCTTCGCCACCCGCAACGCCCAAAGCCGCCAGACGGTCGCTCACCTGTGCATAGCTCTTCTCATGCAGGATGCGCGCATTGAGGTGCCCAAGGTCGGCCATATCGAATTTCGATGCATTGCGCGACACCTTATCAAGGGCAAACAGATCAGCCAGCGCCTGCATATCAGCAAGCGGCTGCACCGGTTCGGAGGTTCCGATCAGAACCGCAAAAATCGCGACCGACAAAGGCTCGTAGCCCTCGTCTTTCATGGTGCGGATCGACAGGGACCCAAGACGCTTCGACAGTCCTTCGCCGGTCGCACTGGTCAGCAAATTGTGATGGGCAAAGCCCGGAGCCTTGCCGCTAAGCAATTCAAACAGCTGGATCTGCACCGCCGTGTTGGTCACATGGTCATCACCGCGGATCACCATGGTGACGCCCATATCAATATCGTCAATCACCGATGGGAGGGTATAAAGGTAAGTGCCATCTTCGCGGATCAGCACCGGATCGGACACGCTGTCGCATTCAATGCTTTGCTCACCGCGCACACCATCTTGCCAGGCGACGGTCTTGTGATCGAGCAGGAAGCGCCAATGGGGCCGACGGCCTTCGGCCTCAAAGCCGGCTTTTTGTTCCTCTGTCAGCTCCAAGGCGGCCCGATCATAAACCGGTGGCAAGCCACGGGCTCGCTGGCGCTTGCGCTTGCGGTCCAGCTCATCAGCTGTCTCATAACAGGGATAAAGCCGTCCCATAGCCTTCAGCTTCTCGGCCACTTCATCATAGGTCGCCATCCGGGCCGACTGTTTTTCCACCCGGTTAGGCTTGATCCCAAGCCAGTCGAGATCTGCTGCAATACCGTCGGCATATTCCTGCCTGGAGCGTTCCTGATCGGTGTCATCAAACCGCAGGATGAATTGCCCGCCGCTTTTGACAGCGGTCAGCCAATTGATCAGCGCCGTACGCGCATTGCCAATATGAATATTGCCCGTCGGAGACGGAGCGAAGCGAACGATTTCAGCCATCAGGCGATCTTCCTTTAAAGTCTGGAAACGGTCGGAACGTCAGCTGCGGTCCCGGAAGCCGTTGGTAATGGGGTAGCGGCGGTCGCGCCCGAAATTCTTTTCCGACAATTTGACCCCCGGCGCCGACTGGCGGCGCTTATATTCAGCGATATAGAGCAGATGCTCGATGCGATGGACCAGAGCCTTGTCATGACCCCGTTCGACAATCTCATCGACCGCCATTTCCCTCTCGACCAGACATTCAAGAATGTCATCGAGCACCGGATATTCCGGCAAGCTGTCCTGATCTGTCTGGTTCTCGCGCAATTCTGCCGTTGGAGCCTTGGAAATGATGTTGGTCGGGATCACCTCACCACCCGGCCCCATCGTCCCGTCCGGCTTGTTGGCATTGCGCCAAGCAGACAGGTGATAGACCTGCATCTTATAAAGATCCTTGATCGGATTGTAGCCGCCATTCATGTCGCCATACAACGTCGCATAGCCAACCGACATTTCGGACTTGTTGCCGGTGGTCACGACCATATGGCCGAATTTGTTGGAGATCGCCATCAGGATGGTGCCACGGGCGCGCGACTGGAGATTCTCCTCCGTCACCCCTTCCGTCGTGCCGTCAAACAGGCTTGAGAGGGCATGAGCAAAGCCATCCACCGGCTCGGCAATGTCGACAATGTCATAGCGCACGCCAAGGGCTTTGGCACAATCAGCCGCATCCTTGAGGCTTTCCTCCGAGGTATAGCGATAGGGCAGCATCACACAATGCACCCGGTCCGCCCCCAAGGCATCCACGGCCAAAGCGGCGCATATGGCAGAATCAATCCCCCCCGACAGGCCCAGAACAACACCGGGAAAGCGGTTTTTGTTGACATAATCGCGCAAGCCCAACATGCAGGCAGACCATGCGCCGGCATCACGATCCATCACAGGAACGATCGGCCCTTCCAGCCGCCAACCCTGCTCCCCGCGCACAGCGGTTACCACCTGCTGATCCTCGGCAAAGCCAACCATTTGTGTCGCCAGCGAGCGGTCTGCATTCAAGGCAAAGGACGCGCCGTCAAACACCAACTCATCCTGCCCGCCAACCTGATTGACATAGATGAGCGGCAATTCGGTCTCGACCACCCTCTGGACCGCCACTTGCTGGCGAATGTCCCATTTGTCGAGATTGAACGGCGACCCATTTGGCACCACAAGGAGTTCAGCACCTGTCTCCATCAGGCATTCGCAAACATCGCTATCCCAGATATCCTCACAAATGGGCACACCCACAGCCACGCCCCGAATGGACATCGGCCCCGGCATCGGCCCGGCAGAAAAAACCCGTTTCTCATCAAACACGCCATAATTGGGCAGATCGGCCTTGTAACGCACGGTCTGGACTTCGCCATTATCAAGCAGGCAAACCGCATTATAGAGCTTGCCATCATGCACCCACGGCGTGCCGATCAGGATCGCTGGTGCATCGCCTTCGGTAACCTCTGCAAGCTTTTCGACTTCCGCCCGACAGGCCACCTGAAAGGCTGGTTTCAACACCAGATCCTCTGGCGGATAGCCAGAAATGAACAACTCGGTCAAGACGAGGCAATCGGCCCCCTGCTCTGACGCGACCGTATGGGCGGCCCGTGCTTTGGCAGCATTGCCAGAAAGGTCGCCCAAGATCGGATTGAGTTGGGCAAGGCTGAATGTGAGCTTATCGGTCACGCGCTTTATTCCTGTCTTGGAAGCAGCACCGGAACTTGCCTGCACGACAGGCATCCATTCCGAGCTGCAGACACACGACCCGGCAATTGCCGGGCACAATCATCTCAACAATGCAAGGCTTACGCCTTACTCTCTCTCAAGAAGAGATATAAAGGCAGCGCCAACGAGAATCCAACGCAAAGTGTCGCAGGCAGAACCAACCACCAGTTTCTCACACTCAGTTGGCGCGCATCGACAAAGGACCAAACCCAGAAAACGAGGATCGACAGACTGATATCCACGGTCAGTCCCTTGGCCACAGCAGTGGGGGCCATCTGAGCAAAGAACAACGCAAAGTCAGCGCCGTGAGAGGAAAAGAAATCAGCGAAATGGACCCACGGCCAAAGCGTACCAACCAAACACATCAACAGATAAAATCGAGCAAGGGTCATATCAATCTCCAGATCTTTGTTGTCTTTTACTGCTTCCCGATCAGGCCCGTTCACCCAAAAGCAAAAGGCACAACAAAAAAAGCCTGACCGTTAAGTCAGGCTTTTTGTATTATTAGCAGGATCAAATTGATCACGCGACGTTGGCAGCAGCCTGTTTGCGCTCTTCCCGGTCTTTCTTGATATTGTCGGCAATCAGGAAGGCCAGCTCAAGTGCCTGATCGGCATTGAGGCGTGGGTCACAAACGGTGTGGTAGCGATCGGTCAGATCATCTTCAGTGATCTCATGCGCGCCACCAGTGCATTCGGTGACATTCTTGCCGGTCATCTCCACATGGATACCACCCGGATAGGTGCCTTCAGATCGGTGAACCGCAAAGAAGCTCTCGACTTCTTTCAGGATCCGCTCGAACGGACGGGTCTTGTAGCCATTGTTCGCCTTGACCACGTTGCCATGCATCGGATCACAGGACCAGACGACCTTTTTGCCTTCCCGTTTCACGGCCTTGACCAGAGCAGGCAGGTGATCAAAAACCTTGTCTGCACCAAAGCGGGTGATCAGGGTCAGGCGGCCAGCCTCGTTGTCCGGGTTCAGCACGTCAATTAGACGCAGAAGATCGTCCGGATCAAGCGACGGGCCACATTTCAGACCGATCGGATTTTCGATGCCACGGAAGAATTCCACATGGGCATGATCGATCTGGCGGGTGCGGTCCCCGATCCACAGCATGTGGCCGGAGGTGGCATAATAATCGCCAGACGTCGAATCAACCCGGGTGAAGGCCTCTTCATAGCCAAGCAGCAAGGCTTCGTGGCTGGTGAAGAAATCGGTCGAACGCAGTGCTTCCGTCTGCGATGGCTCCACCCCACAGGCGCGCATGAAAGCCATAGCCTCGGTGATGCGATCTGCCAGTTCCTGATAGCGGTGGCCTTGTGGGCTGTCAGCAAGGAAGCCCATGGTCCATTGATGGACATGATCGAGATTGGCAAAGCCACCCTGCGCGAAAGCACGCAACAGGTTCAGCGTCGCCGCTGACTGCCGGTAAGCCATCTCCATCTTGTGCGGATCAGGGATACGGGCGTCTTCGGTAAAATCGATGCCATTGATGATGTCGCCGCGATAGCTTGGCAGTTCCACACCGTCAACAGTCTCTGTCGGCGAGGAACGCGGCTTGGCGAACTGCCCTGCAATGCGGCCAACCTTGACCACGGGCGATGCGGCGGCAAAAGTCAGCACCGCAGCCATTTGCAGGAATACGCGGAAGAAATCGCGAATGTTGTCAGGGTGATGCTCTGAAAAGGCTTCGGCGCAATCGCCACCTTGGAGCAGAAAACCATCACCTTCAGCAACCCGGGCCAGCTGCTTGCGCAGTTTGCGGGCCTCGCCAGCAAAGACCAAAGGCGGATAGGTTGCAAGGCGACCTTCAACAGCGTCTACTGCCTCCTGGTCGGGATAGTCCGGAACTTGCAGGATCGGCATCGACCGCCAGCTGTCCGGGGTCCAAGTCTTGCTCATAGTACCCTCTTTTTCTTTACTGAGTGCCAGGAAAACCTGGCGGACAAAAAGACCGGCCCCAAGCATTCATCCGATATCAGGCCGGTCGAAACGTTGTTATACACATCTGAACTACACGTTTCCATAGATGTAAGCGCATAAACAGGAAAAGTCTGTGAGTCTTTTTGTTATAAAAGAACAGAAAGACAGCAGATTCAGTCCATTATATTCCCGCGTTTATCGGAAAAAGGCAGCTTGAAATTGCCAAACAACGAGCCGCCATCCGTCTGGGAGGACGCGAGACCATCTGGCGGGCTGCATGTGAAGGCGGCAATACGCTCTCCATCAACGACGGCGATCGGGCCCTCGTCACTCGCTGCATGCCAGCGCCAGTGATAGGCATCATCACTGATGCTCACCGGTTCACCCATTTCGAAATAGGCCTTTGCCAGATTGTCTCCTTGCGCAACTGAGCTGCAGACGCTGGCAGGCAAAGCCGCCCATTGACCACAGGTCCCGTTCAGGTAGCAATCGGCTTTCACACACAGGCCGGGTTTGGCAACCCAGCGGCCACCATCAACAATTTGGCAAACCTGTTGCTGGGCAATCTGCCACGCACCGGGTGCCTTCAGAAGCGCCAGAGGCCAAAGCACGATCCCGCAGACAAGACCAACCACGAAAGCGGCAACAACAGACTGCTTCACAACACTTGCGCCTCCCGACGCCTTTCTTACTGGATTTTCCGCTTTGCTGCCTTCGCGGCATAGGGGTTGTCCCCCTTGCGCATCAGCATCCGCACGGGCACAGCCGGAATATCAAAGCTTTCCCGCAAGTCGTTGAGCAAATAGCGGGTATAGCTATCCGGCAGGGCTTCAGGCCGCGAGCACATCACCACGAAAGTCGGCGGACGGGCTTTGATCTGGGTGGCATAGCGAATTTTGTTGCGCCGACCACCAGCAGCCGGAGGCGGGTGTGAGCCAACCGCATCATTCAGCCAGCGATTGAGCCGGGAGGTCGAAATCCGGCGATTCCAGATTTCATAGATGTCGAGAACGGCCTGCATCAGACGGTCAAGATTCTTGCCCGTCAGACCGGAGATCGGCACCATCGGCACATCGCGCATCTGCGGCAGCAAGCGGGACGCTTTCTCACGCAGATCAGCCATCACTTCCTGTGGATTCTCGATCAGATCCCACTTATTGAGAGCGATCACGATGGCCCGGCCTTCGCGCTGCACCAGATCGGCAATCTGCAAATCCTGCTTTTCGAAGGGCTTGGTCACATCAAGCGTGACAACCACCACTTCGGCAAACTGGATCGAACGCAGAGCGTCGGACACTGACAATTTCTCAAGCTTTTCCTGCACCCGGGCTTTCTTGCGCATGCCAGCGGTATCAAACAGCTTGATCTTGCGGTCACGAAACTCCCAATTGACCGAAATGGAATCGCGGGTAATGCCCGCTTCCGGCCCGGTCAACAGGCGGTCCTCACCAATCATGTGATTGATCAGCGTCGACTTTCCCGCATTGGGACGCCCGACAATCGCCACGCGCAGCGGCTTGGTCGGATCATAAAGCGGAGCTTCGGATTCATCATCCTCGATAACGACATCAACCTGTGGCCCGTCTTCCTCGGCAAGCAAGCTGTCGAGCTGATCATTGAGCGGACCGGCAGCCGCCAGTTTTTCTTCCTCATATTTCAGCAATGCTTCATACAGATCGGAAATGCCGATGCCATGTTCGGCGGACAGAGGCACAGGATCGCCAAGTCCCAGCGCAAAGGCTTCATAAAAGCCCGCATCAGATGCCCGACCTTCGGACTTGTTGGCCAACAGGATCGTCGGCTTGCCTGCCTTGCGCACCATCTTGGCGAAATATTCATCCATCGGTGTGATGCCAGCCCGTGCATCCATCATGAACAGAACCACATCCGCCAAGGCAATGGCTTCCTCGGTCTGCAGACGCATGCGGGTTTCAAGCGCATCTTCCTCGGCGACTTCAAGCCCGGCGGTATCAATGATGTTGATCGTCAGATCACCGATCCGAGCTTCGCTCTCGCGGCGGTCACGGGTAACACCGGGCCGGTCATCAACCAGCGCAAGCTTCTTGCCAACCAGACGGTTGAACAAAGTGGATTTGCCGACATTGGGTCGGCCAACAATGGCCACATTCAGTTTCATAACGTTTCCAAAACGCTTTCCGTCCCGACCATCCGGCGCTGCTTGGCAACAGCCTGTCGGGAACGCCAACGGGGAAGACCGCAACCTTGCGCCGTCTCAGCCCGCTAGATAACACAAAACCCCGGACCGGACCCAGGGCACTTCTTATTCTTGTTCGAGCCTTGAAGGAAAGGCCCGCCCTCCCCGCATTTGGCGGGACGGGCGGACCTGATCAATCAAGACAATGATGACTGTCCGTCAGACAAGTCCGGATCAGTTATAGCCGGACAAACGCCCCGATCCACTAAGGGTGATCAGACGACCACCCACCGCAATCGGCGCAATGAAGACAGGATCCTTGGTATTTTTGTTCAGCTTAACCTGCCCGGTTTGCGGGCTGACGGCTGCCAGCTGTCCTTCACTAGACGCAGCCCAAAGGCTACCACCGGCAAGTACTGGACCGGCCCAAGTCGACCGCTTTTTCTTCTCTCTAATGGACGGCAACTGGTTTGACCAGCGAATTTTGCCTGTCTTGCGATTGAGCGCAAAGATCCGGTCATCCAGATCAAGCACAAAGACACTGTTGCCGTTGACGACTGGCGCGTGGCTCGAACCGATATTGCGTTCCCAAAGCCGCTCACCATCACGCAGACGGAAAGCCACCATGTTGCCACTGACCGACGCCACATAAGCAACCCCATCAGCAATCACAGGACCACCCGCAACCGCAGAGATGCCAGACACGGCAAAGCGGCGGCTCCCAAGCACCATGGTGTCGGTCCAACGCATTTCGCCGGTTTTGATATCAAGAGCGGCCAGTTCACCGGAAGTGCCAGCAAACAAAACAGTGTTGCCACTGATCGCCGGAGCCGCAGCGCCAATCAGGCCCGCCCCTTCGGGAATGCCGTTGAAAGACCAAAGCTCGGTGCCATCAGACACATTGACCGCATAGATCGAATTGGTTGCTGTCACCGCCAGCACGACATTGCCCTGCACCGCAGGCGCGCCGCGGGCCGGCGCATCCAGAGCAAAGGACCACAGACGGCGGCCAGAACCGCCTTCCAGCGCAACCAGCTCGCTAAAGCCTGACGCCGCATAGACACGGTTGGCATCCATTGCCACGGCACCGCCCGTGGCAATGCCTTTTTCATTTTCCGGCCGAATGGATGTCGACCAGATCCGGCTGCCATTGGCGGCAGAATGAACAGACACCTTGCCATCCGGCCCGTAGACAGCAACACGCCCGCCATAAGAGACCGGACGCGCACCGGCACGTGGATCGCTCTCGCCGCCGCGAATGGTCGCACTGACGCTCCAAATCCGATTGCCCTGACCGCTATAAGACGCATGTGGCGGATTGTTCGTAGCCGGACCACCAGCCTGCCCCCAGCTATTGAAGGCAACGGCACCGGAAAGAGAAACCGGGCTGCTGTCTTCGGACTTGATTTCAGCCGCGGTTTCAAACAACGACGTCCGGGTGCCGGGCAAAGGCACTTCCTTCTTTGAGAAAGGATTGATGTCACTGGCCAGATCCGCAACGCTGGTGCAGCCAGTCACCAATCCCACCAATAGCATCGACGCCAAAACGCAAACCCGTCGTGACTTCAGACTTTTGCCGTGGTTCAGCTCAGCTGGTTTCATGAGGATTTTCCTTCGCTTGGCGCGAATTTCGAGCGCAGGAAGTTGGCATAGACCTCGGCCCGCTGACGCATCTGCGAGGGCGTTTCCGCATCAGCCACCATACGCTCGGCAATGGGCAGAGCCTTGTCATATTCGGACTTTTCGATATGGGCCAGCAAGACCATCTCACGCGCACTGTGACGGAAGCCATTGTCATCCATCATGCCAGACAATTGCAAAATAACGTCATCCGCCTTGCCCTGATCCAGCATCAGAATGTTGGCCCGCACCCGCGCCAGATCCTGAATGACCGCGTCATGGGATGGATTGGCAGCAATCGCTTCAAATCCGGCAATTGCGCCATCAACATCACCTGAAGTGGCTTTCTCGGCAGCAATCCGCATTTCAGCCAGCAACGGGTAGCCACCAGACCCTTCGGCCTTCAGGCTTTCCAAGGCAGCGATGGCTTCGCTCGACTGGTTGTTGTCGGACAGGGTCAGCGCTGCAAGGAAAGCATCACCAGACTGTTGCGCCTGTGTTTCCTTCCAGTAGTCATAGCCCTTGTTGGCAGCGGTTCCCAACACGATCAGCAGGGCGAAGCCGATAACGAAAGGCCCGAAACGGTCCCAAAGATTGCGGATTTCCTCTTGGCGCAGCTCTTCGTCTACTTCGCGGATAAAATCGGTGTCCGACATGATCTAATGCATCCATCCTTCGACTGAAACGATCAGCAGGTCAAAGCCCGCATCCGATCGCTTCACATACCGGCCATCACCGGCAAAACTCATCCATGCAGGTGAAAAGACCTGCACGTCACTTAATATCTTTTGCCGGACATTAGCGAGTCACACGACAACACGCAATCACTGCAATGCCGTTAGACCCTGAATTGACGGAGAAAACCCCATGCTTGGCCACACCAAGCAGCAAGTACGGGGATCGATCCGGTATTTTTCCAGCCGACATTGCTTCCACAGGCAATGTGGCAGCAATGGGGTCGCACGGCACTTTCCTGCAACCAACTGCCGGACCAAACAGAAGACGGGCCTGTTATTCAGACCTTTTTCGCGAAAACACACTCAGCCGAGTGGTGCCACATCAAAGGCCCATTCATGCAGCCAAAGCACCATCACCGCATAGAAGCCCAAGCCAAGAACGACCGCATAGACATCATTAAGCCAGCGCCCCTCAGGCACGACCACAAGCCCGGCCTGAATGCGTTTTTTGAGCGAAATACGATAGGTGACCGCATAAAACAGGAAAAAGCCAAACAGGATGACATCAGCCAGCGTGCCATTGGCCATCAGATGCGCAAGCGCCCAGACCTTGATGGCAACGGACAAAGGTGAGGTAAGCTTTTCTTTGATCTTGCCCTTGAACGGCGCTGCAAACAGCAGAATGGAGGCAAACAACATCAAGGTTGCTGCCAAATGGCGGGTCCAAACCGGTGGATACCACAGCACCACATCATACCGGGCCACGAAATACCCCCCGAATATCAGCGCTACGGCAGCAAGAGCGACAATCCCATGCAGGGCACGATAGCCCATCATGCCAATACGCTCCACGAGTGCATTTTTAAGGGTTTGGCGCTGCGGCACCAGATGAATAGCAAAAAACAGGATGATTCCGGCAATCAGGGCGAGCATGTGTATGTCCAGTTCAGTCAGGTCTGCGGGCTAGGTATCGAATGTTGCGGTGACTGTCAATTCTTGAGATCACAACTCAACTATATTTGACAAACGTCCTCCTCACCCTACCCTAACGGCAACCAACACCGCATCCCGTGCGGTAACCGACGCAATTGACCAGAAACCCGCCATTTTCATCCATTGGTCTAGACGCATGCGATAAGATGTCCGCACGCACCAAAAAGCCATTGACCTTCTCTGCCACTTGCACCACGCTACCTGACATAGGAACTCTACGGACAAGTAGAGCAATCGGGTATGAACTTGTCAGATGCCCTTTCGTTAAGCATGCAACATGAGGGAAACGCTCTTCTCCCCAAGGCCGTCCCAAGCTGGTATATGGGCTGGGTCAGTGGGGTGAGCCATTCGGCAAGCGCTAAGTGCCAAGTGCGTAGCAACCATCAACAGGCCTACACGGGCGCCCGCCCGGATCGCGGGACAGTGCCTCAGGGCCGCTAGGCTGGCGACCAGAACCGCCATTCGGGAGGTGCCATGTCTATCTCGCCCAAAGCTGCCCTGAAAATGCTCGAAGGAAAGCGCATCGAGATTTCAGATCTGAGTGATATGTCAAAGGAAGCGCGTGACATTGTTTCCCTGGACCAGCAAAGCGTCGGCCGCCTGTCGCGCATGGACGCCCTGCAGGGGCAGGCGATGGCAAAGGAAGCCCAGCGCCGCCGCGATGTCGAATTACAGCGGATCGAGCAGGCCTTTCAACGTCTGGAAGATGGCGACTTTGGCTATTGTGTCGAGTGCGACTCCAAAATCCCCCTGAAGCGCCTCGAAATCGACCCCGCCGCAACCCACTGCGTGCAATGCGCTTCCCTGCTGGAAAAGCTGAAAAAGAACTGACGGTCTTAAGGTTAAGGCAAAATGAAGGCAATTGCAGTTTGCAATGGCTCTAAAAGCAGGTTTTGATAGAGGTATCATCTGCACGGAAATCTGTGCGAAGTCGTGAACAGCCTTGCAAACCTGACGGTTCAAGAGACAGAGTTACGAAGCGAACAGCACAAAAGACCACAGGCGCACCAAGCCATGCCCTGATAATGTTCCTTCGATTGGCTCTCCGGTTTGCTCGCCCGGCTGTTTCCGACCTCAGAAGATCGGGGAACAGACTGCAAGGGGAGCAGACACCATGACCGACCGCAATCAAAAATCTCTCTACCATTGCGTCTTGTCCATTGCAGACCAAACCGTAAGGCATGGTGCTCTCAAATGGACAATGATGGCATGCCTTGCCCTTGCCTTGGCACTCACCTTCCAGCCACGTTCGGCTGAGGCGAAAAGCCGGGGCGTTCATGTCACGATTGATATTTCCAGTCAGAAGATGTTTGTCACAGTCAATGGCAAGCGGCGTCACACCTGGACTGTCTCGACGGCGCGCCGAGGCTATCGCACACCGATTGGCAAATTCCGTCCAACCCGCATGCATCGTCGTTATTATTCCAAACGATATCGCGGTGCACCGATGCCCCACTCCATTTTCTTTTATCGAGGCTACGCCATCCACGGCACCAATGCCATCAAGCGTTTGGGGCGCCCTGCCTCTCATGGCTGCATTCGCCTGCATCCCGACAATGCCAGAACCCTGTTTGATCTGGTCCGCCGCAATGGTCCTCGCAACACCCGCATCGCCATTCGCCGCTAAAACAAGCAGCGAACCACACGTAAAAGGACGCCGAAAGGGCCTACTCCTTGTCTTTCGGTGGCAGGTCACCAACGAATCGCATCGTCAATGCGATCCAGCCAATCAACTCATCCTGCGAGCAATCATCCGCATCCACCCGGACAAATCCGGTCATCGGACGCGACCCGCTAATCAGGGTGGATGCCCCGGGCCTTGCCAAGGCTTCCATCATGTTTTTCTTGCCGACTCGGAACATAAAAACCCGAGTGCCCGATTTATCAATATGCGTGCCGCCAATCATATTGCCAGCGGTGAGAAAGCAAAGTCCTCCCATCATCTTCACCTCCGTCACATCGGGCAACTCAGCCACGACATCACGGAGGCGATGCGCATCAACTTCATCAAAAGCCATAATAAACCCCACAGATCGCAATACTTTTTTAAAGGGCCATTGTAGCAATTAAGTATATTAGTGCAAACTCATATAAAAAAAGGCACCCCGAAAGGTGCCTTTTTGGAAAATAGTTTTTGAGCAAAAATGAGAAATTATTCCCACTCGATCGTCCCGGGTGGCTTCGATGTGACGTCATAGACGACACGGTTGATGCCTTTGACTTCGTTGATGATACGAGTCGCCGCTTTCGACAGGAAGTTCATGTCGAAATGATAAAAATCGGCGGTCATGCCATCAACAGAGGTCACCGCACGCAGGGCACACACAAACTCGTAAGTCCGGCCATCCCCCATTACACCGACGGTTTGCACCGGCAAAAGCACGGCAAAAGCCTGCCAGATGGCATCGTAAAGACCAGCCTTGCGGATCTCATCAAGATAGATCGCATCAGCCTGACGCAGAATGTCGAGTTTCTCGCGGGAGATCCCACCCGGGCAACGGATCGCCAGACCCGGACCCGGGAAAGGATGCCGACCAACAAAGTCACTTGGCAACCCAAGCTCGCGACCCAACGCGCGGACTTCGTCCTTGAACAATTCGCGCAGTGGCTCGACCAGCTCCATATTCATCCGTTCAGGCAGACCGCCCACATTGTGGTGCGATTTGATGGTCACGGACGGACCGCCGGTGAAGGAGACGGATTCGATCACATCTGGATAGAGCGTCCCCTGAGCGAGGAAATCCGCGCCACCGATCCGTTCGGCTTCATCTTCGAACACATCAATGAACAGGCCACCGATGATCTTGCGCTTGCGCTCCGGATCGGTTTGGCCTTCCAAAGCGGAAATGAAAATTTCCGACGCGTCCACATGCACCAGCGGGATATTATAATGCTCGCGGAACAGGGAAACCACCTGCTCGCTCTCATTCATCCGCATCAAGCCGGAATCGACATAGATACAAGTCAGCTGGTCGCCGATCGCTTCATGGATCAACACAGCCGTCACGGACGAGTCGACGCCGCCAGACAGGCCACAAATGACCTTTTTGTCGCCGACCTGCGCCCGAATGCGTGCAATGGCTTCGGCACGGAAATGCGCCATCGTCCAGTCTTTGGAGCAACCGCAGATGTGATGCACGAAATTTGAAAGCAGTTTGCCACCGTCCGGCGTATGCACCACTTCAGGATGGAACATCACGCCATAATGCTTTTTCTCTTCGTTGGCATAAGCCGCATAAGGGGCATTTTCCGATACCCCGATCACTTCAAAGCCCGGAGCCAGCTCGACGACCCGGTCGCCATGGCTCATCCAGACTTCGTGACGAGAGCCGATTTTGTCCCAGATGCCCTGAAACAGCGGGCTTTTGCCGACCACTTCCACATAGGCACGGCCGAATTCACGATGGTCGGAACCTTCTGCCTTGCCACCGGTCTGCACACACAGCGTCATCTGGCCATAACAGATCCCCAGAATGGGAATGCCAGCATTGAAGATCGCCTGCGGGGCACGAGGAGACCCGATATCTGTCGTCGAGGCCGGACCGCCAGAGAGGATGATGCCCTTGGGGCGCATCTCGTAAAATGCCTTTTCGGCATTCTGGAACGGCACGATCTCGGAATAGACACCCGCCTCACGCACGCGCCGCGCGATCAACTGCGTGACCTGTGACCCAAAGTCGATGATGAGAATCTTATCCGTCATTGGCCCTTTTTCCTGATTTGCGTTTCGCTCTTGTCCTCGAGCTTTAATCATCCTCTTAGGACGAAGCCACGGCAAACGCAACGTTCCTTGACGATTTCCGTGCATCAAAAAGAAAAATGCCGACTTTTCCAAGTCGGCATTCTTCAATGCTCCAATTGCAGCATCACAAACCCGGCCTTTGAACCCCGAAAAACACCGGGACACAACGCAGACAGGCCGAGGGGTCTGTTTCTATTCGCCAGCCTCAGCCAAAGGCCCTCCTTCGGCCAGCATTTTCTCCAGATTGGCCTCTGGCACCAGATCATGAGGATGGGTTTCAAACGGCTTGGCCGGACCGGATTCGATCCCGAGCTGCGCCAGCAACTGCCGGTCCGCCACCGCATCCGGATTCTCCGTCGTCAGCAGGGTTTCGCCATAAAAGATCGAGTTGGCACCAGCAAAGAAGCATAAGGCCTGCCCTTCCTTCGACAAGGCCTTGCGTCCGGCAGACAGCCGCACCGCCGAGCGCGGCAGAACGATCCGCGCCACAGCAATCATTCGGATGAAATCGAGAGATTCTACCGACACATGCTCGGCAAAGGGTGTGCCATCGACTGGCACCAGATTGTTGATCGGCACCGATTGCGGGTGGATCGGCAGATTGGCAAGGGTGCAGAGCATGTCAGCCCGGTCGACCTCCTCTTCTCCCAACCCCAGAATGCCACCGGAGCAAACATTGATGCCCACTTCCTGCACAGCTTTGAGCGTATTGAGCCGGTCTTCGTAAGAGTGCGAGGTCACAACCTTGCAATAATGGGATGGCGAGGTATCAACATTGTGATTGTAATAATCGAGCCCGGCATCCTTCAACTGTGCCGCCTGCTCACGGCTCAGCATGCCAAGGGTCATGCAGGTTTCCATTCCAAGGTTTTTCACCTCCTGAATGATCCCCGCCACGCGCTCCATATCCCGATCCTTGAGATTCTTCCACGCCGCCCCCATACAGAAGCGCGACGCACCCTGAGCCTGCGCCTTCTGGGCATAGGCCTTGACCACATCCTTGGTCAGCATCTTCGAGGCTTGCAAGCCGGTCTGATAACGCGAAGATTGCGAACAATATTTGCAATCCTCCGAGCACCCACCGGTCTTGATATTGAGCAGCGAAGACAACTGCACCTCATTGGCAGGGAAGTTGGCGCGATGCACGCTCTGCGCCTTGAACAACAGATCATTGAACGGCATTACAAACAGGGCCATGACCTCTTCGCGGGTCCAGTCATGACGGGGGGAAAAATCTTCGGAATTGGCCAAGAAGGAAAGAGACAAGAAGAAGCTCCTTTCGCAAACGGCATTCGGTCGGTCACCGCAATGCGATCAAATGAGTGGGGGCCTGTCGGCATTCATCCCTAAGCATTTCACGCGATCACGACCACCTCAAGCAACAACAAGGAAACCAAACGCAAAATCGAAGAATACCTAACCTTAGATATAACAACTATCGATCATTTATTCACACATACGATACGCAACAATAGTTATTGATCAAAATCATGAGATTAAAATTTCATAACAGTCGGAGTTTATTGTAATTTTATTTCATTGATCCCAATCAATACGCATTTTTATCAATAATAACAGCCCAATCTCACGTCACTTTTGCATTTCAAAACCACGCCCCCCAGAATCAGAAAACCCGGCCTGCAAGCAAACCGGGTTGATGCCGCACAAAAAGAGCAGCGACGCGCGATGAGAGAATCTCAGGCCAAGGTTTTGAGCAACTGAGACAGGCGAATGCGATCCTGCACATTCATGCCCTTCAAGAGGTCGCTTTCCATTTCCATCACCAGATGGCCAATTTCCGAGGCCACATCGCGGCCCTTCTTGGTCGGCTTGAGAACCACCAACCGCTTGTCGCGCTTGTTCACTTCACGCTTGATCAACTTGCGATCTGTCAGGCGTTTGGCGGCACGGGACACAGCCACCGTATCCAGCAGCGTTTTTGGCTCCACTTCACGCACAGAGACGGCCCCCTCGCGTGACAAGGAGGCCAGCACCTGCCATTCGGCAAGGCTCATGTCCCATTCCTCCAGCAGCATCTTGCTCATCCGACGAGACAAACCTTGCGCCACTTCCAGAATGCGGTAAGGCAGAAAGTTTTCGAGCGTGAAAGCCTCGTCATTGGCCAGCGCCGTAGCCGGACGGCTTTTTGCTTTGGCGCCAGACTTGGCCGCAGACTTTGCCTTGGGCAGCAAGGGCTCCAGGTCCGCAGGCTCCTCCAACGCAAGCTTTGGCTGCGGCGGGGCCATGTCCGGCAAAGTGTCGAACATCGAAACCTGCACGGCATCTCCGGCTTTGGCCATGGCTTCATTCCCTCTCGAAAACAAAAAAATCACGAGTCGTGGTTTACCCCAGCCTCGCGATCTTTTCAATTCACTGGATATGATATCAGACGAAGTTACTGACAGAAAACAGCAAAATTAACCTATTCAGGACGCCGCTCCAGCACCGAGAAGAAAAAGCCATCGGTCTGGGTCGAGGCCGGCGTCAAGGTCACGCTCATCATGTCAGAGGACCAAGGCTTGGGCGCGTCAAAGCCATAAAGATCCTGCCAGACCTCACCAGCCGAGACCAACTCGAAATCGGGATTATTTTCAATGAAATGATAGATCTGGTCTTCATTTTCCGCCGCCAGCACCGAGCAAGTGATATAGACCAGATAGCCACCGGGGCGAACAAACTGGCGCGCTTGTGCCAGCGCCAACTGCTGCTCTTCCACCCGTTTGCCGAGCTGCTCTTCGGTCAGCTTCCATTTGGTTTCCGGGCGACGACGCCACGTTCCGGTTCCGGTGCAAGGCGCATCCACCACCACGCGATCCATCCGACCAAGCAAATCATCCAGCGCACCGTCATTCGGCGTCCGGGTCTGGGCGTTGCGGACGCCAGCCCGCGTCAGCCGATCAACAATCGGCGCAAGACGCGAAGCGTCCGCATCATAGGCGTAGATCTGGCCTTTATTCTCCATCTGCGCGGCCATGGCCAGCGTCTTGCCGCCGCCACCGGCACAATAATCAAGCACCTGCTCACCGGGCCGCGGGTAAATCAGGCTGGACACGATCTGACTGCCTTCATCCTGCACTTCATAAAAGCCCTTGCGGAAGGCCGGATCGCCCTGAATATTCGGCTGGCGCGAATCCCCCTTGCCTGCCGGGAAGCGCAGGCAATCCTTGCCCAGAGCCGTGCGGCGCGGATTGAAGCGCGACAGCTCCTTTTCCACCTTCTCGATGCTGGTCTTGAGGCGATTGACCCGGATATCAACCGGCGGCCGCTGGGAAAAGGCACGGGCCTCCAGCAAAGCATCCTCTTCGAAGGCTTCCATGAAGCTCGCTTCAAGCCATTCAGGAATGTCGCCACGCACCCAGAAAGGGGCGTCTTTCATCGACTTGGCCTGGATCGCGGCTATCTCGGCATCGCTCAGCGGGGCTGGCGCATGATTGTCATCGGCAATCAAGGCCTGCAAAGCCTCGACATCCTTGTTCCAGTCAAAGGCCATCGTCGCCAGTGCCAACGCGCGCGGGGTCTCTTCGCCCATCTTCCAGGCGTGTGACGCACGAGAGCGCAAGGAATCATAGACGATGTTGCCAATCGCCGAACGGTCGCCCGACCCGGCAAAGCGGTGATTGCGTCCCCAATCCTTCAGCGCCTCGGCCACAGGACGCTTGCGCCCTTCCACCTCTTCCAGCACTTCGATAGCAGCTTGCAGTCGACCACCCAGCTTCATTGTCTTTTCCCAGTCTTTTCTTATGAAACAGTCTTGATTGTAGAGGCGATCATATAGAGGAGAAAGCCCGCAGGGGAAAGAGGAAAGAGCGAGAAAAGGCATTCAAACCGGCCTCAAACCATGCACGGAACCAAACAAAGTGGATCACGGAGCCAACAGGCAGAAGGCCGTGCGGAATCAAACAACAGCTGACAGGGCGCGATGAACGGAATTCAGAAAATTTCGAACAGACCGACCGCCAGAGAGGTGAGACCAAATATAAGAGGAAAATAAATTTCAAATATATCAAATTCCACTGCCCTTCGCCCTCTAAATTCCCGACGGTTTTGAAAAATACTTTCATCAAGGCTCTTAAACATTACGATTAGATTCTGATCTAAACAAGCATTCTTCACTTCATTGCTAAATTTAATTAAACTTTCCAAATTTTTAATATTAACATAAAATTGATCACCCCTTACTTTATCAGAAAAAGTATGAACTTGAACATTAAGCTCTTTAAAAAGACCGTTCGCACAATCACGAACTTCTCTAACAATAATTGATGCGTCTTTTTCAGACTCTGAGCTCACCCCTTCAACATTAAGATTAAAAATTTTTACTTCATCAACAAGAGATTGTCTTAGGCAACCAATCTTATCACTGAGTTTTTCTAGCTGCTTATTGTGTTTTTCTAACTCATTTATAGCATCAACAGGATCAATCTCCCATTTATCTGAAAACTCTTTCAGCTGCTCACACCCCTTGCTGAACTCAGGCAATTGATGAATTTTCTCATTTTCCCACGCAATCACGGCTTTTGCCTTCGCCATTTCTCGGCCAAACCACAATCGAAAGAGTAGATAGGCCAACACCAACCCCAGCAGCACATGCAATTCGATGTTGGTTATCAACGGGATGGCTTGCTCCACCTCATCCACTTTTTTGCTGGTTTAAAGAAGGTCGCCAATCGAAACGCCTTTGGTTTTCAGCAGTAGAAACACCGCAATATTGACCCATCCAACCGCAAAGATCGTTTTGCGGATGCCCTTATAGTCAGAATCATCAAATAGGAAATTCAGCACATTCACCCCCAGATTGCCGAAATCAACCATACATCCATGAGGCAAAATTTCCAGCAGTCCGTGTTCATTGGGGTGTTTTGCCCACACTCAGACACACAAACAGCCGCTGCCCATCGGCAGGAGCCGAACAAACACTTACCAGGATTTCAAAAACAGCAGCTTTCTAAAACCACTTGAGCCACTTGAAAAGGGCGACTTGCAGCGCGACGAGCCCTGCCAGCAGGCCGAGGAAAATCCAGAAGGCTGATCCACTCTCCGCCCCCGGAATGCCACCGATATTGATGCCCAGCAGGCCGGTCAGAAAACTCAGTGGCAGGAATATCGCCGTGATCACGGACAGCACATACATTTGCCGGTTCAATCGGTCCGCCAGCGCATGGGCAATCTCGTCCTTGACGATCTGGCAGCGCTCTCGAATGGCGTCCAGATCCTCCACATAGCGGGTGACATGGTTATAGGATTCCTGAAAATGCCGAAGGTGCCGATCACCGAGCCAGTCGATATCCGCCAGCAAGAGCAAATCAATCGCGTCGCGCTGTGGCGCCAGATAGCGCCGAAAGGCAATGGCCTGTCCACGCACGTCGACAATTTGCTCTCGCAGGGATACATCCGGCGTCAGCAAAACCTGCTCTTCGATCGCATCCGTCGCATCATCCAGCGCTGACAATGTCGGCTCAAGCCGCTGGATCAGACGCTTGCACAACATGCTAAGAAACTGTCCCGTATCCTTCGGCCCCTTGCCCGACTGCAGCAAAGCCTCGAGGTCACCAACCGCCCGCACTCGCTCTTGGCTGACACAAATGATGCGGTTCGGCTCAGCCCAGACACTGACCGACACCATGTCTTCCGGCTCCTGCCCGTCATTGAGGTTGACCCCGCGCAGCATCAGCAAAACACCATCGTCAATCTGCGTCATCCGTGGCCGTGTCTCGACATCGAGCAAGGCATCAAGCACCAACAGATCAAGCTTGGGAAAGGCTGCTTTCAATCCGTCTCGGGCTTCCGGTCTGGAGCCATCAAAGTGCAGCCAAACCAACCCGTCGACCTGATCCAGCCCGACCAACTTATCCTGCGCCAAAGGCGTTGCGCCGCCTGCACCATCCAGCAAACAGGCCCGTAAAATATGCTCGCTCATCAAAGCCACCTCATTGATCGCGCAAAAGAACTCGGCTCACCCTAACAGGCCTATGCGGACTTTTCAGACTTTGCTGCAAAGAAGTGAACAGACTCTGTCCGTTTGCTCATCTGCTTTTGTTGCACAGCGAAATCAATTGAGAAGGCAAATCGCTTGGCAGGTCGCTATTTCCAAAAGAGTTCGAGAGTTTTTGTAATCCATCGAGAAAAGGCAAATCGCGTAGCAGGGAATCATTTCCAACAGAGTTCGAGAAATATCGTGACCCATAAGAATATAAAAGGGCTCTATCGCCTTGAACCTTTGCGATCCTTGGGGAATGCTCTCCAACAAAGAAACCCAGTTTCGATCCAGACAAAGAATGAATAGGCTCCACCGCGATTTTGTTCCATTCCACGCGATCAATCCGATAGAAGCAAGTTGATTGCGCCTCGGACTTGGCGAATTCAGTTTTCAAAGAATGGGCGACAGCAAAATAAACACAGAAGGTCACGACAACGAACATGGCAGGAAGAGCGATACAAGCCAGGATCCGCTCTTTTTTCAAAATCGAGCCAACAACAACATAGTTGATCACGCCGATTTCCGCAGTCATATCGGCCAATTGGTTACCGCTTCGCCCATCATTTGCCCAGAAGACATCAAACGTGCCGAGGAAGCTACAGACCAGCATCGCGCCCAGAAACAAAAAATTGACAGCAACAAGCCATTTTCGTTTTGCGATCGCAATCACGACAAAGGCGAGCAGATTGATCTCAAAGCCCGAGATCTTGGCAACCTTCAGCGCTTGTATCGCCCATATTTCACCATCTGTACCGATGAAGACATAGAGTATGAGCGATGCAGCAGCCGCCATGAGCAGCCAAGCCGCAAAACGGACCAACAAGAAGAAGGAAGGCATGCCTGTTTTCCTAACCCAGCGACAGTTCAAAATGAGACCCGATTTTTTGTCAATCAGCGGAAGTCTCTCTTCAGCAATTGATATGAGTGCACCTCGTCGGGTTACTCATCAGGATGAGCGGCAATCGCTATCCCAGATTCAGAAGACGCATGGGTCCAAAGCCACAAAAGCCAACAGCCACGCAGCTAGCCGCCTGCCAATGCTGAGCGAACCATTTCCAAAACAATGAGATCCAACATACGGTTGAACTTCCAGATATAGTCTTTGAAGTCAAAGAAAAGCCAAGGCGCGGCACATAGAACAAGCAGAGAAGTCCGAGCGACCTTTTCAGACGCAAAAAAGACAGGCACGGAATGTGTCAGATAACCGAGCACCGAGAGAGCAAGAGCAAAGACTGCCCCTGCACAAAGGAGCGCACCGCTGGTCCATGCGACAAACTTGGATGCGGTGTCATAAGATATCCCTCTCCCCCCAAATGAGAAGCAAAAGAAGTAGGTCATCGGAAAGAGGAGAAGATAGAACAAGAGAAGAGACGACAAAGTGAACGAACCGAGTGGCGACGCTTCGGCGACGGTCCCCCTCTTCACTCGACCATAAGCAAACAGAAACACGGAAAAAAAGACGATCGGAAAGATCGTAACAGCACCGTTTGAAATTATGAAGTTGAGTTCGGACCAATGGATCGTGCGGAACGCAGACTTGTCAAAACCACCCAACATCATGATGCTGGCAACAAAGATAGCCGCGAGCAGCATCGTAATAAACAACAACAGGCGAGGCGACATATAACCGGCAACAACCAGCAGTCCCAAAAGCCCGACCGCCTCAAAAAGCCAGAAAGCCAGCGCCCAATTTTCGAGCATAAAGATATCGAGAAACATCTCATGGGCACTGAAGAAAAAAATCTCCACATGCTCAAACATCAACCCGCCCGCCTTGTGTCCTTAAAAGATTCTCCTTTTGAGTGGTAAACAAAAAAAGACCCCAGCAGAAGCAAGGGCCTTTTGAAACACTCAGTTTGTCACAAAAATCAGCTCACGCCGCCATAGTTCGGGCTTTCGCGGGTGATCGTGACGTCGTGTGCGTGGCTCTCACGCAAGGAAGCCGAGGAGATACGGACGAATTTGGCCCGCTCGCGGAACTCGGCCAGATCCTTCGACCCGGTATAGCCCATGGCCGCCCGAAGGCCACCAGCCAGCTGGTGCAGAACCGCTGCAACCGGGCCTTTATATGGCACCTGACCTTCAACACCTTCTGGCACAAGCTTGAGATTGTCGCGCACTTCGGCCTGAAAATAGCGGTCGGCGGAGCCGCGCGCCATGGCACCAACAGAGCCCATGCCGCGATAGGATTTGAACGAACGGCCCTGATAGAGATAAACCTCTCCGGGGCTTTCGTCGGTGCCAGCCAACAGTGAGCCAACCATGCCAACCATCGCACCACCGGCCAGAGCTTTGGCCAGATCGCCCGAGAATTTGATGCCACCATCCGCAATGGTTGGCACGCCAGCCTCTGCAGCAGCAGCCGAGCAATCCATCACGGCGGTCAATTGTGGCACACCAACGCCAGCGACAATACGGGTGGTACAGATCGAGCCCGGCCCGATGCCGACCTTGACCGCATCCGCCCCTGCATCAATCAGCGCCTTGGTGGCACTCGCGGTGGCCACGTTACCGGCAATCACCTGCACATTGTTGCTTGCCTTCTTGATCCGGGTCACAACATCAAGCACTGCCTGGCTGTGACCATGGGCGGTATCCACCACCAAAGCATCAACCTCGGCATCAATCAGCGCCTCGGCCATCTCGAACCCCTTGTCACCCACGGAGCAAGCAGCGGCCACACGCAGACGGCCTTGCGCATCCTTGCAGGCATTGGGGTTGAGACGGGATTTTTCGATATCCTTCACGGTGATCAGACCGATGCAGTGATATTTGTCATCGACCACCAGCAGCTTCTCAATGCGGTGTTGGTGCAGCAGCCGCTTGGCTTCTTTCTGCGACACCTGCTCGGTGACGGTGATGAGATTGTCGCGGGTCATCAATTCATAGACGCGCTGCTCGGGATCGGAGGCAAAGCGCAGATCGCGGTGGGTCAGAATACCGACGAGACGGCCCGTCTTCTCGCCATCCTTGGTGCCTTCGACCACAGGCACGCCAGAAAAGCCATATTGCTTGGTCAGGGCCTTGGCTTCCTCCACCGTATAGTCCGGTGTGATGGTCAGCGGATTGACGACCATGCCGCTTTCGAATTTCTTGACCTGACGGACCTGCTCGGCCTGCTCTTCAAGGGACAGATTCTTGTGAATCACACCCATACCGCCAGCCTGCGCCATGGCAATCGCCATTTTGGCTTCAGACACGGTGTCCATTGCGGAGGACAGGATCGGCAAGCTGAGTTCAATTTCCTTGGTCAGCCGCGTGGTGATATTCACCTCGCCGGGCATCACGATGGAATGATCTGGCTGAAGCAGAACGTCGTCAAACGTCAGCGCTTCGCGACCGGTGGAAGGTTCAAGGATGATGGCCATGTCAACAGTCCTCTGAGTTTGGTTTGCCATGCCGGGAGGGAGGGGACAAACGCGGTGCCAAAAGGAAAATGCCTCTATGGAGCCTGCCAGAATACTGCAAAACAGGAGCCATTTGATCAGAAGCGATTTGATAGAAGTTGACGCTGGTCACTACCATGCTTGCTGGCCTTTGCCTAGCAAAATCATGACTCTGTCATTTCTTTTGCCCCAGCAAAAATGGCCTGCGTCCAAAATGCAAAAAATCAGGCCACAGCAGCGCAATATCCGAAAAGTTTCGCACCTCATCCTGATAAGGAACACCAAGAAACGTTGCCGTCAAAGCAACGCCTGTTGATAAATTGCGAACACTTGTCGTCCCCAACCGCCAAAGCGGTGCAAACCGATGCCAAATGCCCTTGGGCACGCCTGACAGGGGTGACACCGCTCACCTGAAGGAAGATTTCAACACGCCAAAAGGCGAAGCACAAAGTGCGCCCCAATCCCCCACCTTTCCGTCGGGGAACCGGGCATGATGCAAGCTCGCCAGTCTGAGCGGCAAGGGCTTCTTGAAGGCGGCTCGAGCAAGCCACCAGCGGATCTACGGTTTTCTGCGCTTTATTGCGGCAAACGCGGCAAAAGGACGATTGGCCAGCCCCTCTCCAAACCTCAGCCAACCCTGTGTCTGGCCGCTCGGACGCAACAAAAGGCCATAACCGGAAGAACTAAGGGAATGTACGTGCGCCATTTTGGCGCAGGTAGCGATGATTTTTGTCATTCAAAACCTGCTATTTGTCGCCAAGATGAGCATTCCAATGCGCAGTCCGAAGGCCCCTCAGGATAGCCTCGCCAGGGTTGCGATTGTCTGCATCTCGAAGACAGCCCGCAATCCGGGACTGAGGAGATACGATAATGACTGACGGAACGGTGCGTTCTTTCCCCCCATGCGTCGCACGCCTGACCCAGTTTTTGCCCCTGATGCCACTTGAGCGCCTGATTGCTGGCGCGGCCAACCGGATTGCCTACGAGCATCCGGAATTCTTTGAGCGTCTGGGCGACTATGCCGAAAAATGTTTTGTGGTGGTGCCGACAGATCTCGACTGGATCGCCTGTCTCACCTTCTACAATGAACGCGTCCAGATTCGCCTCTCACGCTCGATTGATGCCTTCCCGAACCGGGATGTCACCGTCTCGGCTCCCTTCATGTCCCTGCTCGATCTGATGGATGGCGAGGAAGATGGCGATGCCCTGTTCTTTTCCCGCGATCTGACCATTGAAGGCGACACCGAAGCCGTGCTGGCCCTGCGCAATGCGCTCGATGATGCGGAAATCGACTTCATCCACGAATGCGCCCAGATGGCGGGCAAGTTGTCCCGTCCCGTTGAATCCGGCGGCAAGGCCATTCTGGAAACCCTGCGCAACGGCTCCTTCACGACGGCAGCCCGGCAGGCCAATGACAATGCAATGGTGATGGAACCAATGCATGGGGTTTATCCGACCTAAGCCATTCCATTCACCGGGCATCAAGACCCGGTAGGACAAGAAACAGCCCGCATGGCCCGCACGTTTTTCGACGTTGCGGGCATGCGATCATCTGGATCCCGAAAAAGGGTTCAAGGACCAGATCTGCAGTTACCAGGAGGAGAGATGACCCAGAAAGCCATGGAACTGGTTTGCCCAGCAGGCACCCCTGCCGCCCTGCGCACGGCCGTTGATGCCGGTGCCGACACCGTTTATTGCGGTTTCCGCAACGAAACCAATGCCCGCAACTTTCCCGGCCTCAACTTCTCGACCAAGGAACTGCATCAGGGCATCGATTATGCCGCCGCGCGCGGCTCCAAGGTGCTGGTCGCGGTCAACACCTTTGCACAAGCCGGCAAGACCGACCTCTGGCGCGAGGCCATTGATGAAGTCGCCGCGTCCAATGCCCATGCGATCATCCTCGCCGATCTGGGCATGCTCGACTATGCCGCAACCAAGCATCCGGATTTGCGCGCTCACCTGTCGGTGCAGGCCGCTGCGGCCAATGCGGACATGATCAATTATTATGCGGATGAGTTCAACGTCAAACGGGTTGTCCTGCCGCGTGTCCTCACGGTGCAGGAAATCGCCGCGATCAATGCAGAAATCACCTGCGAGACCGAAGTCTTCATCTTTGGCGGCTTGTGTGTGATGGCAGAAGGGCGTTGTTCCCTCTCCTCCTATTGCACCGGCAAGTCACCCAACATCAATGGCGTCTGCTCGCCTCCGGGTTCGGTCAAATATGAAGATCGTGGCTCCCATCTGGAAAGCACGCTTGAAGGCATCACCATCAACCAGTATCCCAAGGGGGAAGCCGCCGCCTATCCGACCCTTTGCAAGGGCCGGTTCGAAAGCGATGGCGAAGTGGGCTATGTGTTTGAAGATCCGGTCAGCCTGAATGCCGCCCATCTGCTGCCACAGCTGCAACAGGCAGGCGTTACAGCTTTGAAGATCGAAGGCCGCCAGCGTGGCAAGGCCTATATGGCGCAGGTTGTCAAAAGCTTCCGCACCGCGGTGGATGCAGTTGCCACCGGGCGTAGCGTCGATCTCGATGCCATTCTGGCACCACTGACCGAGGGCCAGAAGACCACCAAAGGCTCTTACCAGAAAACCTGGCGCTAAGGGAAAGGACCCGGCAATGAAACATACCGAACTCACCCTTGGCCCCTGCCTGTTCAACTGGTCGGAAAGCGACTGGCGCGATTTCTATTTCAAGGTTGCCGACGAAGGCGACTTCGATCTGGTCTATATTGGCGAGCCGGTCTGCTCCAAGCGCCTGCCCTTCCGCAACAAGGTGCTGCCCGACATTCTCGAGCGGATGGAAAGTGCTGGCAAGAAGGTCATCATTTCCACTCTTGCGCTGGTGACCACCAAGGCGGAGCGCAAGAATCTGCAGGAACAGTGCGAGCAGGATATGTGGATGGTCGAAGCCAATGACCTGACCGCCCTCGCCTTTTTGAAGGGCCGCGACTATGTGGTCGGCCCCTATATCAACATCTATAACGAGGCAACCATCCGTTCGCTCGCCAGCCGGGGTGCTGTGCGGTTTGTGCTGCCAGCAGAAGTGCCAGCCGAAACCACGGCCCAATTGATCAAGGCGGCTCCTGAGCCAGCCTATGAATTGCAGGTCTTCGGGCGGCTGCCGCTGGCCTTGTCAGCCCGCTGCTATCACGCCCGTCTGCATCATCTGTCCAAGGATAGTTGTCGCTTTGTCTGCGAAGTGGATCCCGATGGCCGCGACGTCAAGAGCCTGACCGGGCAGGATTTTCTGGCGGTGAATGGCATCCAGACCATGTCCCATGGCAGCCAGCTCTTGCTCGACGAACTGCCTGCTCTTGCTGAAGCCGGGGTCAACGCTTTCCGTTTGTCCCCCCATACCGGTGACATGCTGGCGGTCGGAGAAACCTTCCGTGCTTTCACGCAAGGCAACATCGATGCGTCCGAGGCGCGCGCCAAAATCACCGAGCTGATGCCAAACCACGATTTCGTCAATGGATTTATCCATGGCCAGCCGGGGATGCAGCAGGTGGAACAGGCGCTGGATCTAGGGACAGACACGCCTCATTAGGGCGTGGTTTTATCACAGGCATCAGGACAACAAAAAACGGGCACCAGACATCTGGTACCCGTCACTCAAACTTACACATTGGCCACCGTCCGGTGCTGGAACCTTCACTTTGGTTCGCCGTCCTGAAACGCAGTCGCTCGTTTCCGGGCGGAGATCACCCCTTCGGGCAATCGGACAGGCTTAGTGCAGGCGCATCCACTCACGAGCTTCACGCTGGGCGCGGGAAATTTCAAGCGTCGACATCTCGAATGTCAGTTCCTGCCGACGGATCGCTGCGTCACGGTTGCCTTTCATGGCGGCAAGATTGAACCATTTGTGGGCTGCCACCAGATCCGGCTCACCCTGTTCGCCAACTGCGAAAGACAGCCCCAACTGGAAGAAAACTTCGCCACTGGCATCAAGACCAACACCATTCAGCTCTGAAATTTCATATTCTACTCTAGCCATTTTACATCCCCATTTCTGGATATCTGCCAGACCCGTCCAAGGTCCGATTGCCGTGGGCGTTTGCCCGTCCTCATGAGATCAATGGTGTAAGAAATCCCTCAATTCGACGTAAATTTCCTTGGTTACCGCAATGAAAACAAAAGGTTACAAGTTCCTGAAGCTAACTTTTCAGTAACCTAGAAATCGGCAGAAAGCTGCGGGGCGTGAGGAAAACTTGAAGAGAATGTGAGCATTCGAGGTAACCATTGGGAAACCATGCGAACGCTTTTCAACAAGACAGCCCTAAGCAAAAGCAACAAGGGACAAAGGGCGCATCCCAAAAGTAAGGCGCAGGCGAAAGACTGCAAAAACTGGCAAAAGCAAAGAAAAACCCCTGCAATCCTGCGATTGCAGAGGTATCCAAAAAATCCATACCACCATGAGGGTCGCTTGTTGGCCACAAATGGCGCAAGGCAGACACTCAGACCAATAACGACCAGAGGCCGTTAAAGACTCATCTTGTAGCCGATATGGGTCGCTTCAAAACCGAGTTGATCATAGAAACGCTGGCTATCGCCGCGGGTCTTCGACGTGGTCAGCTGCAGGATCGCGCACCCATCAGCCTTGGCCTTGTCCATCGCCCAGGCAAACATCTGCTTACCAAGACCACGGCCACGGAAATAGGAGTGAATACGCACCGCTTCGATCTCGGCGCGTTTGGCTGCCATCACCGACAGGCCGTGCATATAGACCAGCTGGAAGGTGCCCACCACCGCACCGACTTCGTCACAGGCGACAAAGATCGAATTGTTGGCATCCGCGGAGATTGCGTCAAATGCTTCATAATAGGGGGTGAGATCAGCGTCATTCTCACGGTCTTTGCCGATAACGTCGTCAATCAGCATCGACACGATAGCAGGGACATCTTTTCGTTGCGCTTCCCGAATTTCAATCTGAAACACAATCATAACTCCTTCAAAAGCGTGCCCGGAGGATCGGCACAGGCTATCATGTGGATTCTCCCATCAATGCTCTCCCTTAAGGAGAAGCCGATAGGCAAGTCGGCTTTTCTTTAGCCGACTTCTTATACGATAGTCTTGTCATAAGTCATGCCGACCCACAGAGGAGTACAAAAAACGGGTATTTTTCTCGCAAAATTTGCACACTTGTCTCTGAGTTCGACGATTTGTGCCAATTTGCCAGCGCAAGCTGTAGTCTTCCTGACAGAGAAAGAGAAATTGGTCCTATTATACGCTTAAATAACAGGCCCAAAACAAAGCGCGCCCAAGCAACTCACACCGAGTTACTCAGACGCGCATCAAAGATCAAAGACTATCGCCGGTAGCGATGCTAGAACAGGGCAATACCGGTAAAATAGGGATGGGCAAAAACAAGACCGATATAGAGCACCACCGAAATGACCAGCAGTCGGAGCTCCCGCATCCAGCTCCAGGGGTCCGGTGGACGATAGGCTCCATCGCGTCGATTGATCCCAACAATCGAAATCAGCGCCCAGACCACCATGCCACCGAACAGAACCAGCGAACGCGGGTCGTTATTGACCAGCAAATGGCCAGTGCCCCAGACAATGACACCGGTCAACATGGGATGACGAATGACACGGCGAATGCGACTCTGCCCCTTGGCAGCCCCAAACAGGATGATTGCGGCGAGAATGAAGGCATAGGTGACGTGCCGCAACGAATAGCCACCAGCAAACAGCTCTTCCCCAGCGACCGAGCTGCGCCAGCCCATCACCATTAGCCCGATTGAGCCGAACATCAACAGACTGAACAGCCCACGATACGGCCCTTCGCCTAGTTTGGACAAAAATCCAGCGCGCATGGTTGGCGCAAAGACGGGTAAGAAGTGGAGCACTGACCAAAGCAGCACCCCCAAAACAAGCAAAGTCATTGATTGGTCCCCCAATGGTCCTGAAACCGCAAGTGACCAGCTGATAGAAACAGAACAGCATGGTCAACGAATTAGTTATCGCAGTAACGATAACCAAGTTACCAAAAAGAAGCATCCCCTCTTTTGCTATCTATCCAAGACAAAATTAGCGTGACAGTCCATACACGCCAGACACAATCGTGCCCATAGAAAAAGGCGCGGAATGTCTCCCGCGCCCTTGTCAGCAATGAATGATCAGACTGTCAGCAAAGCTTAGATGCCAAGCTTGTCCTTGAGGATCTGGTTGACGGCCTGCGGGTTGGCTTTGCCCTGCGAAGCCTTCATCACCTGACCGACGAACCAGCCAATCAGGCCCGGCTTGTCCTTGACCTTCTCGACCTGATCGGGATTGTTGGCGATGATGTCGTCGACAATGGCTTCAATCGCGCCGGTGTCGGTCACCTGCTTCATGCCCTTGGCTTCCACCACCTCGGCAGGGTCGCCCCCGTCGGTCCAGACGATTTCAAACAGATCCTTGGCGATCTTGCCGGAAATATCGCCCGCCTTGATCAGATCGACAATCTTGCCCAGCTGGTCAGCGGAAATCGGGCTGGCATCAATGTCGAGACCTTCCTTGTTCAGACGACCAAGCCATTCATTGATCACCCAGTTGGCAGCCAGCTGGGAATCGCGGCCCGTGGCCACTTCCTCAAAGAAGTCAGCCAGACGCTTGGAGGCGACCAGAACAGACGCATCATAAGGCTTGAGACCCAACTCGGTGATGAAGCGCTCCCGCTTGTCATCTGGCAGCTCGGGCAGCCCCTGACGCAAGGCATCCACATAGGCATCGTCAAATTCCAGCGGCAGCAGATCAGGATCCGGGAAGTAGCGATAATCATGCGCTTCTTCTTTCGACCGCATCGAGCGGGTTTCGCCCTTTTTCGGATCGTAAAGACGGGTTTCCTGATCAATCGAACCGCCATCCTCAAGGATTGCAATCTGGCGACGGGCTTCATACTCGATCGCCTGACCGATGAACCGGATCGAGTTCATGTTCTTGATCTCGCAGCGGGTGCCGAATTCATCGCCCGGACGACGCACAGACACGTTGACATCGGCCCGCATCGAGCCCTGCTCCATATTGCCGTCAGACGTGCCAAGATACCGCACGATGGTCCGCATCTTGGTCATGTAGGCCTTGGCTTCCTCTGACGAGCGGATATCAGGCTTGGAGACGATCTCCATCAAAGCCACGCCGGAGCGGTTGAGATCAACAAAAGACATGGTCGGATGCTGGTCATGCATCGACTTGCCCGCATCCTGTTCCAGATGCAACCGCTCAACGCCCACTTCGATCCGCTCGCCATCCAGCATGTCGAGAATAACAACGCCTTCGCCAACAATCGGATCCTTATATTGCGAGATCTGATAGCCCTGTGGCAGATCGGGATAGAAATAGTTCTTGCGGTCAAAGACCGAGCGATTGTTGATCTCGGCCTTCAGGCCAAGACCGGTCCGGATCGCCTGACGCACGCATTCCTCGTTGATCACGGGCAACATGCCGGGCATGGCCGCATCAACGAAGCTCACATGGTTGTTGGCCGCGCCACCGAACTCGGTGGAGGAACCAGAAAAGAGTTTTGCCTCGGAGGCGACCTGCGCATGGATTTCCATGCCAACGACCACTTCCCAGTCGCCCGTCGCCCCTTTGATCAATTTGCTGGACGCTTCAGCCATATTTTCGTCCTCAGCTATGGGAGCGCGTTGCCGCTGCTCCTCACTCAATAGATAACAGCACTCAATCGGTGCCGGATGTATCTTGTTTGTCTGCCTGAATGGCCGCGATGGCCACTGTCTCATAATCGATATTGAGGTCGATCAGTTGCTCCCAGAATTCCATATAGAGATCTGGTGGCAGATCATGGTCTTCAAGCGCGGCCAACACCTTGTCCAGAACATCCTTGACGCGCCAGTCAACCCGCGCCTCGTTGGGGTCTGTCTTGATGTGGGCCATCCGCCGGATATAGCCGTCGCGCTGTTTGAACAACGCGATCAGCTCCCGGTCGACCCGGTCGATTTCCTCACGAATATGAGCACGTTCAGTGCAGTCTTCAGGCTTTCTCATCGCCTTTTGATCTTTCAATCTCGGCTCCTACCACCACTTGGCTGGCGCTTCCATGATGCCAGCGGCATCTTCCAAAACGCCCGCTGCGCGGAACAGGGTTTCCTCATCGAATGCCTTGCCGATCAGTTGCAGCCCCATCGGCAAGCCCTCAGCCGACTTGCCAGCAGGCACCGCAATGCCCGGCAGACCAGCCATATTCACAGTCACGGTGAAGATGTCGTTGAGATAGTTCTGTACCGGATCAGTCACCTCACGGCCCAACTCAAAGGCAGCCGATGGGGTAGCTGGCGTCAGGATGGTGTCGACGCTTTCGAACGCTTTCTCAAAGTCCTGCTTGATCAGCGTGCGGATCTTTTGGGCGCGCAGATAATAGGCATCATAATAACCAGCGCTCAGCACATAGGTGCCGATCAGGATACGACGCTTGACCTCGGAGCCAAAGCCAGCGGCGCGGGTCTTTTCATACATGTCGACGATGTCATCACCGGGAACGCGCAGACCGTATTTCACGCCGTCATAACGGGCAAGGTTGGACGAAGCCTCAGCGGGTGCCACGATGTAATAGGCTGGCAGGGCATATTTGGTCATTGGCAGGGAGATATCGACAATCTCCGCCCCGGCTGCTTTCAGCCAGTCAATCCCCTGCTGCCAGCAGGCATCCACCTCTGCAGGCATGCCGTCGACGCGATATTCTTTCGGAATGCCAATGCGCATGCCGCGAATGTCGCCGGTCAGCGCGGCTTCATAATCGGGCACAGGCAGGTTGACGCTGGTGGTGTCTTTCGCATCAACCGACGCCATCGACTTCATCAAAATAGCAGAATCGCGCACGGTGCGGGTGATTGGTCCGGCCTGATCGAGCGACGAGGCAAAGGCAATCATGCCCCAGCGCGAACAACGGCCATAGGTTGGCTTCATACCGACCGTACCGGTAAAGGCAGCAGGCTGGCGGATCGAACCACCGGTATCCGAGGCAGTTGCAGCCGCACAAATGCGTGCCGCCACAGCCGCAGCCGAGCCACCTGAAGACCCGCCGGGCACCCGGTCAATGTCTTCACCCGTCGCACGCCAAGGGTTTTTAACCGGGCCGAAATAGCTGGTCTCGTTAGCAGATCCCATGGCAAACTCGTCCATATTGAGCTTGCCGAGCATAACGGCGCCATCGTCCCAGAGGTTTTGCGTCACGGTGCTTTCATATTCCGGCGTGAACTTGTCCAGAATATGCGAGCACGCCTGTGCGCCGACACCCTTGGTGCAATAAAGGTCTTTGATCCCGAGTGGAATGCCTTCCAGTGCGCCAGCTTCGCCCTTGGCGATGCGCGCATCAGACGTCTTTGCCATTTCAAGCGCCTTTTCCGGCGTCTTGATGATATAGGCATTGAGCGCATCAGCGGCGTCAATCGCGCTCAAGTAGCTCTGGGTCAACTCGGTTGCGGTAAATTCTTTTTTTGCCAGCCCGTCGCGGGCCTCTGCAATTGTCAAAGCCGTGAGATCTGTCACTCTGGCTTCCTCATCACTTTGCAGGAAGGTCGTCCGTAAGCCCCAAGGCCTCTATCGTCCGAACAATCCCGATCCATCTCATTTAAGGGTTCGCCAAGACTTGCCGCCCAAACGGGGACAAGCACCTGAAAGGGTCTATTCGATGACCTTTGGAACCATGAAAAAATTGTCTTCGGACATGGGCGCATTGGCCACGACGCGATCGGCATAGTGGCCGTCGGAGATCACGTCGTCCCGCTTCTTCATTTCCTGATCGACAACGGCAGTCATCGGAACCACATTATTGACATCCACTTCATTGAGCATCTCGACCCAATCGAGAATGGAGTTCAGTTCACCCTTGAGGTTCTCCGCCTCTTCTTCTGTAACGGACAGGCGGGCGAGACGCGCCACGCGCTTGACCGTATCCTTGTCAATTGACATGAATGCAAGCCTTCCAAATGAAAGGTCCGGCGCACGTCTTGAAAAAACGCAGACAGCAGCCCGGACATACTATGAGTCTCATCTCACTCATCAAGGGCTATAGCATTGCTGAAGAAAGGGGTGCAACTCCCCAACGGTCCAAAGCCCGCACGAAAGTCACCATGGCATCAAGGAATATGCCGATTTTCCCCATTTGCTATTCTCTTGCCACAAAAAGCCGAAGACAGCGCGCTCAGAATCGGGACAAGAAGAAGGCAAATCGATATCCCCCTTACCCGCCCGAACAAGGTCTTTGCGATGCCATCGCCAACCTCACAGCGATCCGTTCCGCTTCGCCTCCTCGCAATTTCCGGGAGTGCACGTCAGGAATCGACCAACACTGCGCTGCTCCACGCCGTCCGCAAAGCAGCCCCTGAGGGCATAAATGTCACGGTCTTTGATGCGTTGGGTACATTGCCCGTCTTCTCACCCGACCTTGAAGCCAATCCATTGCCCCCTTCCGTTGCAGCCTTCATGTCAGCAGTGGAAACCTGTCACGGCATCATCATATCCAGTCCCGAATATGTCCGCACCCTGCCCGGCGGCCTTAAAAATGCCATTGATTGGCTTGTATCCGGCGAGCAGATCATCGACAAACCAGTAGCGCTCTTGCATGCCTCCCACCGGGGAGATGACATGCTCGCCACCTTGCGGCTGGTGCTCTCAACAATAACCAGTCGATTTGAACCAGACATCTTCGAACGCTTCGCGCTGATGAAGGCTTCTCCCGATGAAATCGCCCATATCATGCGCGCGCCGGAACAAGATGCCAGAGTACAGACCTATCTCACTGCCTTTGCCAACGCCTGTGAAACGACCAAAGACGAATTAATCGGTTGAACCAACAGGCTCAACAAGCCACAACACTGCAATCAAGGCATTCCAGCAACGAGAGACTCAGCACATGGCCCGCAAGAAGAAGAAAAAAGCGCCGATTGACATTCCGCTGCATGACCTGATCGCCGGATTGAAGCCCGGCGAGCGGCTGATGGGGCTTGATCTGGGCACCAAAACCATCGGCGTTGCCGTGTCTGACACCGGTCGGATGATCGCCAGTGCCGTTGAGACCATCCAGCGCAAGAAATTCTCGCTCGATGCCGAACGGATGATGGTTCTTTGCAAGGAGCATAATGTCGGCGGCTTCATTCTGGGCATGCCGCTCAATATGGACGGCTCTGAAGGTCCACGCGCTCAGGCCACACGCGACTTTTACCTCTCCTTGCGGGATCTGTGGCGCGAGCGCGAAACGGATCCGATCCCCGTCACCTTTTGGGATGAGCGTCTTTCAACCGTCGCTGTCACCCGCACCCTGCTCGATGCCGATACCTCGCGTGCACGCCGTGACGAAGTGGTCGACAAAATGGCCGCCTCCTACATTCTGCAAGGCGCTCTGGACCGAGCGCGTCTGGCACCCGACCGGGGGACAGAAGACAATGACGGCCAACCTGAAGACTGATCAAAGAAGGCAATTGGTGGGCATTACAGACTTGCCGTAACCCACTGACCCCGGTACACAGGATCAAGCCTGTCGGGCCAGCCTTGTCCAATCGTCCCTCCGCCCTTTTGGTCCCCTTACCGTCCGGAATGCCCAATGCTGCTCATACTCGAAGCCATGATTCCCACCTTTTGCCTTGTTGCGCTGGGTCTCTATATCCGCCGCAGCGAAATGGTGCCGGAAAATCAGTGGAACGGACTGGAGACCCTTTCCTATTGGCTTTTCTTCCCGGCGCTCATCTTTCATTCGCTGGTCTCGGCGGATTTGAAGAATGTGCCTTTGGGCGAAATGGCCGGCGCGCTGATTACCACCCTCGTCGTGATGGCGCTGATTCTGCTGGTTGCCTACCCAATGATGAAGTCAGCCCTGTCGCTTGATGGTCCGGCCTACACCTCGATTTATCAAAGCGTGTTGCGCTGGAACGGTTTCATTGCCCTATCCATCGTCCAGAAAGCCTACGGCACCGATGCCATGGCTCTGGTTGCCGTTGCCATGGCCACGATGATTCCGGTGATCAATGTGATTGTCGTCACCATTCTTGCCACCTTCGCTTCCAAATCAAAGCCGCAAGTCGCCAGCGTTTTGATGAATATTCTCAAAAATCCGCTGATCTGGGCCTCCGCAGGCGGGCTGGTCTTCAACATGCTCGAAATCCCCATATGGGACGCGATCGGCACCACCATCGAGGTCACCGCGCGCGCGGGGCTTGCCACTGGCCTGTTGATTGTCGGCGCAGGCCTCAAGCTGCGCTATCTCTTCCCGCCCAGCTTGTTCAACTGGATCGGCACCCTCTGGCGGCTGATTGCCATGCCAGCTCTGGCTCTTGGCGTCGGGCTGATTTTTGGCCTTGAGGGCGAAGTGCTCGAAATCGCCGTCATCTGCATGGCCGTACCAACCGCCATGAATGGCTATATTCTGGCCAAGAAAATGGGCGGCGACGCGGAATTGCTGAATGGCATGGTCACGCTGCAAACCGGCCTCGCCGTTCTGACCATTCCGTTGTGGTTGCTGATCATCCGCAGTTTCATCACCGGATGACCCATGAAATGGGGCGCTGCCGGGTTGATCAATTTTCAACGAGTCAAACGGTTTCTCACTCTTGCGGCCCGGAACGATTCCACCTATAGCTATACATCTAGCGAAAACCCCGAAACGCTAGGATAAAGACGTGGCATTTGCGCATCGCCATTTGCTCGGCATTGCCGGGCTGACCCCTCCCGAAATCACAGCTCTTTTGGAACTGGCACAGGAAGCCATTGCCGTTTCCCGACAGGTCGAAAAAAAGAAGGCCATTCTGAAGGGCCGCACCCAGATCAATCTGTTCTTTGAGGCCTCGACCCGCACCCAAAGCTCGTTCGAGCTGGCTGGCAAACGCCTTGGCGCGGACGTCATGAATATGGCGGTCAAAAATTCCTCGGTCTCCAAGGGCGAAACCCTGCTCGACACCGCGCTGACCCTCGGCGCGATGAATCCGGACATTCTGGTCGTCCGCCATGGCGCCGCCGGTGCACCGCAATTGCTGGCCCGCAAGGTTGGCTGCTCGGTGATCAATGCCGGTGACGGAGCCCACGAGCACCCAACACAGGCCTTGCTCGACGCCTTGACCATTTTGCAGCACAAACCAAGCCTGCAAAATCTGGTGGTTGCCATTTGCGGCGACATTCTCCATTCCCGCGTAGCCCGCTCCAACATCCAGTTGCTCAATGCCATGGGCGCGGAAGTGCGGCTGATTGCCCCCTCCACCCTGCTGCCCGCCGATGTCGAGGCGCTCGGCGTCAAGGTCTTCCGCGACATGAAGAAGGGACTGGACGGCGCTGACGTGGTAATGATGCTCCGCCTGCAGCTCGAACGCATGAATGGCGCTTTCATCCCATCGGTGCGTGAATATTTCCACTTCTACGGCCTTGACGAAGACAAGCTGCAACATGCCGACAAGGATGCCATCGTGATGCATCCCGGACCGATGAATCGCGGCGTTGAAATTGACAGCTCGGTCGCCGATTCAGGACGCTCGGTCATTCATGAGCAGGTGGAAATGGGCGTCGCCGTCCGTATGGCCGTCATTGAGCTGCTGGCCAAAAACAGCCTGGAACTTGGACCGGTTGAGGTGGAATAAGAGAGAATGATCATGCCAGACAGACAACAATCCGCCTTTGCCCTCACCAACTTGCATCTGATGGATCCATCGACCGGTCTCGATGAAAAAGGCGCGATCCTCGTCGAGGATGGCCGCATCAAGGCCATCGGCGCCAATGTGGCAGGCCAGCTTCCGACCGACATCTTGCGCGTGGATGGCCATGGCAAGGTTGCCGCGCCGGGCCTCGTCGACATGCATGTCACCACCGGTGAGCCGGGTGCCGAGCATCGCGAAACCCTCAGAAGCGCCAGCCGTGCAGCCGCAGCAGGCGGCGTCACCACCATCGCCACCATGCCCGACACCGACCCGGTGATCGACGATATCGCTCTGGTTGATTTCATCAAGCGCCGGGCTCGTGACACGGCCAGCGTCCATGTCGCCCCCTATGCAGCCATGACCAAGGGTCTCAATGGCAAGGAAATGACCGAAATTGGCATGATGCTGGAGGCGGGCGCCGTCGCCCTGACCAATGGCCGCCGGGCCATCACCAATGCCCAGGTCATGCGCCGGGTTATGACCTATGCCCGCGATTTCGATGCCCTCATTGTCCATCACCCCGAAGACCCGGATCTGGTCGGCAATGGGGTGATGAATTTGGGTGAAACCTCCACCCGACTTGGCCTTGCCGGCATTCCGGCCGAAGCCGAGACCATCATGGTGGCCCGTGACATCCGCCTCGCCCAGCTGACCGGCTGTCGCTACCATGCCAGCCAGATCAGCTGCGCCGAAAGCCTGGAAATCATCCGCCGCGCCAAGGATAAGGGTCTCGATGTCACCTGCGGTGTCTCGATCAATCATCTGACGCTGAATGAGAATGACATCGGCCTCTACCGCACTTTCTACAAAATGTCCCCGCCTTTGCGCAGCGAAGACGAACGGCTGGCGATGGTTGAAGGCGTTGCCGACGGCACCATCGATGTCATCCATTCCGCTCACGATCCGCAAGACGTTGACACCAAGCGCCACCCCTTCGCCGAATGCGCCGACGGTGCGGTTGGTCTGGAAACCATGTTGGCGGCCGCCATGCGTCTGGTTCACAGCGATCAGTTGAGCCTGTCGCAGGCCTTCAAGGCCCTGTCCACCACCCCGGCAGCTCTGCTGTCTCTGGATGCCGGCACTCTGAAACCGGGCAATCCGGCAGACATCATCCTGTTTGACCCGGATGAACCTTGGGTGATGGATCGCGATCTGCTGAAATCCCGCTCCAAAAACACAGCCTTCCACAAAGCGCGTCTATCCGGCCGGGTTTTGCAAACATACGTTGAAGGCCAGCTGGTTCACCATTACGATCCTTCTTGAGCCTGGCTCAACAGAATCAACATCGCGCCGGACCAACCCGCTTGGCCCGGCCCCTTGCGCCTGAGGACAGACAATGCCCGATCCGATCAGCCTGACCTATTCCCTGCCCTACTATCTCATGGCGCTGGCATTCGGCTATATTCTGGGGTCCACACCCTTTGGCCTGTTGCTGACCAAATTTGCCGGGATGGGCGATGTCCGCAAAATCGGCTCAGGCAATATCGGCGCGACCAACGTGCTGCGCACCGGCAGCAAGAAGTTGGCCTTTTTCACTCTGCTCGGTGATCTGCTCAAAGGCACCATTCCCGTTGTCATCGCTGCCCAGTGGGGCCCGGAAACTGCCAATCTGGCCGCCATCGGGGCCTTCCTTGGACATCTCTTCCCCTTTTGGTTGAAATTCAAGGGTGGCAAAGGCGTCGCAACCTATCTCGGCGTGCTGCTCGGCCTCTATTGGCCCGCATTCCTGCTGTTTGCCTTCACTTGGCTCGCGGCCGCTTTCATCACACGCTATTCGTCCCTGTCTGCCCTGATTGCCAGTGGCATGATGCCCTTTGCTCTGATGGGCTTTGGCGAATGGCAGATGGCAGAAGTCTTTGCGGTGCTAACGGCTCTTTTGTGGGTGAAACACAAAGCCAATATCAATCGCCTCTTAAACGGCACCGAAAGCAGGATCGGCGGCAAGAACAAGTCCGAGACCGACAGCGAGTCCGAACCGGCCACCGACGGACCGGACGCATGAACCGGACCGATCCCGCCATGGCAGAGACCGCATCCAATGCAACCTCGTTGCCATCTTCGGGAGATGTCTCCTCTGCCCTTCGCCTGAGCGACAAGCAACGCTTCGACTGGTTACAGCTAATCCGCTCGGCTAATGTTGGCCCAGCAACCTTTTATCAATTGCTGGCCCACTATGGCTCAGCCCGCAAGGCGATATTGGCACTGCCCGACCTTGCCCGCAAAGGTGGCAGCAAACGGAAAATACAGATCGCGTCTGAAGCTGACATTGCCGAGGAGTGGCAACAGCTGCATCAGGCAGGAGCCCGTCTCGTGGCCCTTGGCGAAAAAGACTATCCGCAAGACTTGACGCAAATCCATGCCCCGCCGCCCCTCCTCACCATAATGGGCAACTGCGCTTGGGCGCAAAGGCAGACAATCGCCATTGTCGGTTCGCGCAATTGCTCTGCTGCCGGGCGAAAACTGACCGGGCAGATTGCCGCAGATCTGGGGGAGGCAGGCGTCACCATCGCCTCAGGGCTGGCGCGTGGCATCGATACAGCCGCCCACAAGGCAAGCCTTGAAACCGGCACCATTGCCGTTGTTGCTGGTGGTCTCAATCGCATCTATCCACCGGAAAACATCGATCTGGCTCACGCAATCGCCCAGCAAGGCCTTTTGATTTCCGAAATGCCATGGAACTGGCAGGCCCGCAGTCAGGATTTTCCCCGCCGCAACCGGATCATTTCCGGCTTGTCCGCAGGCACGTTGATTGTGGAAGCCGCCAAGCGGTCCGGATCGCTGATCACTGCCCGCTATGCACTGGAACAGGATCGCGACGTGTTTGCCATACCCGGCTCTCCGCTCGACCCCAGAGCCGACGGTGGCAATCACCTGATCCAGCAAGGGGCCTGTCTTGTCTGTGACGCCAACGATATTCTGAGCGCACTGACAAACCGCCTACCACACGACCCCGCGCCCCTGCCTCTTGGTTTCAAGGAACCGGCTGATAATAAGGCGTGTGCAGAGGACCAAGAAGAAGATGCGCTTTCGCCAGACCAGCGGGATCGCTTTGTTTCCAGCTTGTCGCCCACTCCAATCAGCGTCGATGAGTTGCTACGACAATCAGACCTGACCGCCTCACAAATCCAGATGCTTTTGCTGGAGCTTGATATTGCCGGACGCCTCGAACGCCATGGCAACCAGATGGTGTCCTTGCTCGGCTAAACGGTGATCCTCACCACCGCGCCCTGCTCCACTCCAGGTCGGCAATCTTTTTTGGACTGCCTCCGACGATCCATCAGAATAAAAGTCTGCCAAACATGCAGCAGCCGGCAAAGGCCTATTTACGCACCTGCTTTGCGATTTCCATGGCTTCAATCATGGCCATCTCCAACAGATAGACCAATAGAGCAAGCTCCTCCTGACGGGCCATCTCGGACAATTCCTGCAAATGCGAACAAATATAGTCCGCTGTTTTGACTTTCCCCGTCCCTTGAGAAGACAAACCACCCACAACACTCAGCTTCTTTTCCATTGACTCCACCAAACCTGTCACATGAGCCAAATCCCAATGCGGCCCCCCATTCCGGTTTCGCATGTTTGACTGCTTCACGGGCGATACGGTTGCTGCATGACAGCAAGCCCCAGCCTTCATATCTCAACCTTACACGTTTAAAACTAAGTTGTATACAACCTTTTCACACCCAATAGGTTGTATATTCATTCGTCTCACCTGTGTGTGAAAGCCAAAATAGTTTGATCGAATTTGCTCAGAAGCCTTGACGTTCACGGGCTGAGCGGTCATTTGACAGAAAACAAATATAGTTGAATCAGGGACACTCGCCACCAACCGACTGCAACCAGAGCAGCCAAAGTTTGGTGACTGGAGTGTTGTAAAGACAGGTTTCGCATGGACGTCGTCATCGTTGAGTCACCGGCCAAAGCCAAGACAATCAACAAGTATTTAGGCAAGAATTACAAGGTCATGGCATCCTACGGCCATGTTCGAGACCTGCCATCCAAAGACGGCTCCGTCCTGCCCGACGAAGATTTTGCAATGACGTGGGAAGCGGACGCAAAATCAAAGAAGCGTCTGTCCGACATTGCCGCAGCGGTCAAGGAATCCGACCGCCTCATTCTCGCAACTGACCCGGATCGCGAAGGGGAAGCCATCTCTTGGCATGTGTTGCAGGTGTTGAAAAACCGGCGCGGCGTTCTCAAGGACAAGCCCGTTCAGCGTGTGGTCTTCAACGCCATTACCAAACAATCCATTCTCGAGGCGATGGACCATCCGCGCGACATTGATGTGCCGTTGGTTGATGCCTATTTGGCCCGCCGCGCCCTTGACTATCTGGTCGGCTTCACCCTGTCGCCGGTTCTCTGGCGCAAGCTGCCCGGCGCCCGCTCGGCTGGCCGCGTTCAATCGGTCGCCCTGCGCCTCGTTTGTCAACGCGAAGAAGAGATCGAACGCTTCGTACCGCAGGAATACTGGTCCATTCTGGCGGACCTACAAACTGCTGCTGGCGCCGATTTCCAAGCCCGCCTGACCGCTGTTGACGGCGAGAAGAAAGGCCGTCTGGACATCGCCACTGGCACGGAAGCGGCCGATATCAAGCAGTTGATCGAGCAATCGGGCCTGACGGTCCGCTCGGTTGAAGCCAAGCCGGTGCGCCGCAATCCCTTTGCCCCCTTCACCACCTCGACCCTGCAGCAGGAAGCCTCGCGCAAACTGGGCTTTGCCGCCGCCCGCACCATGCAGATCGCCCAGAAGCTCTATGAGGGCATTACCCTTGGCGGCGAGACCACCGGTCTGATCACCTATATGCGTACCGACGGTGTGCAGATCGCGCCAGAAGCCATTGGCCCGATCCGCGATGCCATCGCAAGCGAATTCGGCAAGCAATATCTGCCCGAAAAACCGCGTGAATACAGCACCAAAGCCAAGAATGCGCAAGAGGCCCACGAGGCCATCCGCCCAACCGACATCAGCCGTCATCCAAAGCAAATGGCTGCCTATCTCGATGATGAGCAGTTGAAGCTCTACACGCTAATCTGGCGCCGCACCATGGCCAGCCAGATGGCCTCGGCCCAGATGGAACGCACCACAGTCGACATCACGGCCAGCAATGGCACCCGCAGCGCCGATCTGCGCGCCACCGGTTCCGTTGTCCGCTTTGATGGTTTCCTGACGCTCTATACCGAGACCAAGGACGATGATGACGATGAGGAAAGCAACCGCCTGCCACCGATGACCAATGGCGAAAGCTTGAAGCAAAAGGCCATCACCTCGAGCCAGCATCACACCGAGCCTCCCCCTCGTTTCACCGAAGCCACGCTGATCAAGCGGATGGAAGAACTCGGCATCGGCCGCCCTTCCACCTACACCGCGACCCTATCGGTCTTGCGCGATCGTGGCTATGTGACGCTCGACAAGAAGCGCTTGATCCCTGACTCCAAGGGCCGTCTCGTGACGGGCTTCCTGTCCAACTTCTTTGAGCAATATGTGCAATATGACTTCACCGCTGAACTCGAGGAAAAGCTCGACCGGATTTCTGCTGGTGAGCTCGATTGGAAAGATGTGCTGCGCGATTTCTGGAAGGAATTCGCCTCCCATGTCGACGGCACCAAGGAATTGCGCGTTTCTCAGGTGCTAGACACCCTGAATGAAGTGCTCGCTGCCTATGCCTTCCCACCCAAGGAAGACGGCACCGACCCGCGCGCCTGCCCGTCTTGCGACGATGGCCAGCTCAGCCTGAAAACCTCGCGCTATGGTGCCTTTGTCGGCTGCTCCAACTATCCGGACTGCTCCTACACCCGCCAATTGACCAAAGACGGCAATGGCGATCAGATTGCAGGGGCTGATGCAGGTCCAAAACTACTCGGCATCGACCCGGAAACCGATCTCGAAGTCACCCTGCGCACCGGTCGTTTCGGCCCCTATGTGCAGAAGGGTGAGGACAAGAAGCCGCCGCGCTCTTCCATTCCCAAAGGCTGGCCGCTCGACAGCATCGATCTGGAAAAGGCTTTGCAGCTGCTCTCCCTGCCCCGCGAAGTTGGAGCCCATCCGGAAGACGGCAAGATGATTTCCGCCGGTCTTGGGCGCTATGGCCCGTTCGTGTTGCATGATGGCACCTATGCCAATCTGCCAGGTGTTGACGACATATTCACCGTTGGGCTCAACCATGCAGTGACGCTGTTGGCTGAAAAGCGGGCCAAAGGAGGCGGTCGCGCCACGGCCCAAGTCCTCAAGGATCTGGGCGAGCATCCTGATGGCGGCGCCATTGCGGTCAAATCCGGTCGCTATGGCCCTTATGTCAATCACGGCAAGATCAATGCCACGCTGCCCAAAGACATGGACCCGCAATCTGTCACCGTTGAACAGGCTCTTGAGATGATTGCCGCCAAGGCAGGAGCAACCAAGAAAAAGGCTCCCGCCAAGAAAGCAGCAGCAAAGAAGACAACGGCGAAAAAGACCACAGCAAAGAAAACGACAACGAAGAAGGCTCCGGCCAAAAAGACCGCAGCCAAGGCAAAAGACGCCGAACCGGCGGATGACAGCCCCCCCTTCGACGTCGACTGACGCTGACAGACAACAAGGCACAAAACGCCAAAAGCCCGGAAGGACCGACCCTTGATACGCAAACGCAGACCAACCATCGAGGACGGCCTTCCTTCCAAAGAAGAGATCCTCGCCTTCATCGCCGAAAATCCCGGTCAGGCCGGGAAACGCGAGATTGCGCGCGCTTTCAACATATCCGGTGGCGCGCGGATCGGGCTCAAACGCATCCTCAAGGAACTGACTGAAGACGGTCACATCGAGAAAAGCCGCAAACGCCTTGTCAAGGCAGGTGAATTGCCTGCCGTCGGCATTTATCGGATTGCCGAACGCGATTCCCACGGCGATCTGATTGGCCTGCCGGTCAAATGGGAAAGCGACCATGGCGAGCCGCCGCGCGTTCTCATTCAACCGGACAAAAAGTCGAAAGCCGTGCCGGGCGTTGGCGACCGGGTGCTGGCCAAGATTGTCGAAACCCATCACGACCAGTTTGAAATGGCTGGCATCCGCCAGACCGTCCGCGTCATCAAGATCCTGCCCAAACGGCAAGATTCGATCCTCGGCATTTATCGCCGCGATCCCATTCACGGCGGCGGCCGCCTTGTGCCGATCGACAAGAAGACGCAGGAAATGTCGATTGACGATTCTGGCCGCGGCGAGGCCGAAGAAGGCGATTTGGTCGCGGTCTCGATCACCCGCTCTGGCCGCTCGCGCACCCCGCGCGCCCATGTGCGCGAAGTGATCGGCCCGATGGCCTCTGAGCAGGCCGTCAGCATGATTTCCATCCATGCGCTGGAAATCCCCTATATCTTCCCCGACAATGTGCTGATGGAGGCCGAGCGCGCCACACAGCCCACCATGAAGGGCCGTGAAGACTGGCGTGATCTGCCACTGATCACCATCGACCCCGCCGACGCCAAGGACCATGACGACGCCATCTATGCGGAACCGGATCCGGATCCGGCCAATGATGGCGGCACCATCGCCTATGTCGCCATTGCTGATGTCGCCTATCATGTCCGTCTTGGCTCCCAGCTCGACCGCGAAGCCTTCAAGCGCGGCAACTCGGTCTACTTCCCCGACCGCGTCGTGCCGATGCTGCCCGAGCGGATTTCCAACAATCTGTGCTCCCTGAAAGAAGGCGAAGACCGCCCGTCCATGGCTGTGCGGATGGTTTTTGACAAGCATGGCACCAAAAAGAGCCACTCCTTCCATCGGGTGATGATCCGTGTCGCGGCTGGCATATCCTACAATCAGGCGCAGAATGCCATTGACGGCACGACGGACGAGAAGACCGCACCAATCCTTGAGAGCATCCTAAAGCCCCTGTGGGACGGCTATGCCATCCTCAAGGCCGGACGCGACGCCCGCGAGCCGCTGGAGCTGGATATCCCCGAGCGCAAGCTGTTGCTGACGCCAGAGGGTAAGATTGACCGCGTCTTTGTGCCGCCACGTCTGGATGCGCACAAGCTGGTCGAAGAATTCATGATCCAGGCCAACGTGGCCGCAGCCGAAACGCTGGAGAAGCGCAAGCAAAAGCTCGTCTATCGCATCCATGACAATCCCTCGCCCGAAAAGCTTGAGGGCTTGCGAGAATTTTTGCAGTCGCTCGATGTCAGCCTGCCCAAGGGTGGCAATCTGCGTCCCTCCATGTTCAACACCATCCTCAACCGTATGGCCGACACGGAACATGGCCCGCTGGTCAGCCAGGTGGTGCTTCGCTCACAGGCGCAGGCAGAATATAACCCGGACAATATCGGCCATTTCGGCCTCAACCTGCTGCGCTATGCCCATTTCACGTCACCGATTCGGCGCTATGCCGACCTGATCGTCCACCGCGCCCTGATCGCGGCTCTTGATCTGGGTGATGATGGCCTGCCCAATGGCTTCGAGACCAAGCTTGGCGACATTGCCGGCCATATTTCGACGACCGAGCGCCGGGCCATGACCGCCGAACGCGATACCAAGGATCGGCTGATTGCCGGGTTCCTGTCCGGCAAGGTGGGCGCGAAATTTACCGGCAAAATTTCCGGTGTCACCCGTGTCGGTCTGTTTGTCCAGCTTTCTGACACAGGCGCGGATGGCTTCATCCCCGCCTCCACCATCGGCTACGATTATTATGCGTTTGACGAAGCCAACCACCAGCTGGTTGGCGAAGCAACCGGCGAAACCTTCCGTCTGGGAGACATGGTCGAGGTGAAACTCGTCGAAGCGGCCCCTATGGCAGGAGCCTTGCGATTCGAAATGCTGTCCGAAGGCCGCAAGCACCCCAAAGGCCGCCTCAGTCGAACCCGAAGCGTGCGCGGCCGAACCAACGGCATACCGAAAAAGGGGCGCGGCAAGAAATTGCCCGGCACCACACGCCCCCGCTCCACCAAGCCCAAAAGGGGCAACAAAGGGAAGAGATAGACAAGTTACGTAATTGTACTATATATAGGTTTGCTCGACTGTTTGAGGGGATCAGTCGGAACGGAACAAGCCGAAAAGGACGACAGGTCAGTGACAAGTCAAGTAACAAGCAGCTTCAGCCTGCAAGCCAAACCCCGCCGTGATGTCTTTGCCGCCATGCTGCAAGGTGCCCTCTGCCGTTGTCCAAACTGCCAATCTGGCCGTCTGTTTGGCGGCTTTTTGAAAGTCTCTGACACCTGTAGCCATTGCGGAGAGACCTATTCCCACCACCGCGCAGACGATGCCCCTCCCTATTTCACCATTTTCATCGTCGGTCACATCATTGTGCCTTTGGTTATCTGGGCAGAAGTAGCCTTCAAACCGGCCCTATGGCTTCACATGGCCATCGGGATCCCCCTCACCATTGCGATGTCTTTAGCATTTTTGCGACCTATCAAAGGCGCGATTGTCGCTTTACAGTGGGCGAACTATATGCACGGCTTTGACCCCAATGCCGAACCCGACTTCCCGGATCGCGCCTAATATTGGGCCGGTAGGTCGGTCATCCCATCAACACGAGTGCGCACGAGCCCCCTATTTGAGTGGCCGACCGAGAGACCATGTCCGAATTGATTGAAAAGCCCCCCGTCGCTCACCCGGAGCTGACCGCCAACGCCCTTCGCATGTATGACAAAGCGCATACAAACATCCGCCCCAAAGATGCCGCCACGCTGATCATCCTTGATCGCGAGCATGGAGAGCCGAAAATCCTGATGGGCCGACGCCACATGAAGCACCGCTTCATGCCCGGCAAGTTCGTCTTTCCCGGTGGTCGCCTTGATTCGACCGACCGCCACGTTCCCTTTGCCGCCGACCTGCACCCGCATGTGCTCGAAAAGCTGCGGCACAAGGCCAAGAACGGTGACAGCGACGCCCGCATGCGCGGCCTCGTCATGTGTGCCATTCGCGAAACCTATGAGGAGGCTGGCCTGTTTCTTGGCGTCAAGGGCACAGACAGACGTCTGAAAGGGGGCGATTGGGAGGCCTTCAAGGAGCGCGGCCTGCTGCCAGACCTCTCCCCCTATCGCTTCATCGCCCGTGCCATTACCCCTCCGGGCCGCACACGGCGCTTTGACACCCGCTTCTTTGCTGTCGATGCCTGCCACATCATTGACCGCCTGCCAGAGGGCACAGGCCCGACAGGCGAGCTGGAGGATCTCCACTGGCTGACCATTGACGATGCGCACAAGCTCGACCTGCCGCGCATCACCCAGGAGATTCTCACCGAACTGGCAAACCGTCTGGAACGAGACCCGGACTTCACGCCCAACGAAGCCACGCCCTTCTTCTACATGCAGGGCAAGGAAATGGTGCGGTCCGAGCTTTGATCGCGGCTTTGCAGGTGTTTTTGCGGTTTCTGGCGTTTGAAAGTGCAATGTGATTAAGAATGGCGTCGATAATTGGCGCCACACTCTTGACAATAAGCCAACTTTGCGTAGTTTGGCGGCTCGAAACAGGTTTTATGCTGAGCCGGTTCTTTTCCGCTCAGCGCATCTTCAGCCCGCACCCTTTGGTGAGTGACAGACCAGCTGTCAAAACCAACTGCGGGCCCAAGAGACGGAAAAGACAAAATGGCTAAGGCAACAACTATCAAGATCCGTCTGGTCAGCACCGCTGATACGGGTTACTTCTATGTCACCAAAAAGAACTCCCGCACCATGACCGAAAAAATGGTCAAGCGGAAGTATGACCCGGTGGCAAAGAAACATGTTGAATTCAAAGAAGCAAAAATCAAGTAAGCTTCTCTGAAAGACAGATTTCAAAAGGCTCGCAAGATCATCTTGCGGGCCTTTTTGCATTCGGAACTGCTTGCATTCGAGACGACAGGCAACCGGACTGGATGATTGAAAGAACCAGAAGCTGAGAGGCAGGCTGCCCCCTCTCTTCAGACGTGCCGCATGTTCCACCGGCGTTAGGCCAGACGCACTGAACACCCACCTGAACACCCAACAGCAAGCCAGGCGGTCAGCACAGACCTTTGCATCCCGTATGGGCGCAAAGGCGACAGCGAAAGGTGGAAAGGATCGGGGAAAGTCCCGTTAATAAAAGGATGGCCGGTTCAGATGCAGACCACTTGAGGAGGCCACTCTTGCTGCGCCTGAACCGACCAAGCCCCACGGTCCCAGGAGATGCGGCGGACCTGAGTGTTCCGTAGGGGATAATTCGTGGGTGGATTGAGTTCGCGAGCGCATACAGTTGAACTGCAAAGCATACACAGACGTCCCCACTTCCATCATGCTAGTCCAGCGTAACAAAAATATTCAGGATTTCAACGAATTGTTTAAACATTCAATAAGAATACCCGAAATTCACCAACAATTAACCTTAACATGCCTGTGAACAGCACAAAGTCGCACCCAAAGGGCATGGAAGCGACACTTCTATTGGCGATTTTATGAAGACAGAGGCTTAATATCCCCAGAAAGCCGGCTCAACCGCCAAATTGGCGAGTCGTGAAACCCTCTCAACTTGTCAAGCGGCCTCTTCACTAGCAACCACAACGCGGTTTCGACCACTTTCCTTGGCGTGATAGAGCGCATTGTCAGCCCGTTTCAGCAACCGATCCTGACTTTCCGCCCCATTCTGTACCGAGGCCAGCCCGATCGACACGGTCACATCAAGCATGTCGCGGCCCTTATGGATGATAAACGGCTTTTCCGAGACCTTTTTGCGAATCCGTTCGGCGACCACGGTTGCCAAAGCATGGTCGGTATCGGGCATGATCACCACGAACTCTTCACCACCATACCGGCAGACAAGATCGATCCCACGGGTATTCTTGCGAATACGATTGGAGAATTCCTGCAACACTTCGTCACCGGCATCATGGCCATAGCTGTCATTGACCGATTTGAAATGGTCAATATCCATCAACAACAGTGACAAAGGCTTTTCTTTATCTTTTGCCGAGACCAGCAGCGAGTTTAGGTGAGTTGTCATGTAACGGCGGTTGTAGAGCTTGGTCAGCCCGTCGAGAACAGCCAGTTCCATCGTGTGCTGGATCGAGTCCCGCAATGCATCGAGATACCGCTTGCGCAGCACCTGTGTCTTGATCCGGGCCAACAGCTCATTGCGGTCAACCGGCTGACGCACATAGTCATTCACCCCGAGATCCAGGGCCCGCATAATCCGGCCCTGATCGCTCTCATCGGCAAGAACAAGGATCGGCAACATCCGGGTGCTTTCAAGCGAGCGCAACTGAGCGCAGAGCCGCAAGGCATCAAAGGTCTGCGTTCCCAGATTGACCAGCACGCAGTCCAGATCCTCATCCGTGCAGCGGCGTAGCGCCATCTGGACATCATTCTCAAAACTCAGCTCGTAATCACCCCGCACCTGCTTGCGAATTCGATCGGAGCTGGAACGCATGTCATCAACCAGCAACACCCGTCCGCCTTCGTGATGCAGCAGCTTTTTCATGAAACTGCCATCATCAAGCCCCATCTGCTCGGACGTCGAGGCACGAGACCGCAACTCATCGGTCATCATTTTGATACGAACCAGAGACTTTACCCGGCTGATCAGCGCGATGTCATTGAGCGGTTTGGTCAGGAAATCGTCCGCCCCGGCCTCCAGTCCGGATACCCGGTCACTGACCTGATCCAGCGCCGTCACCATCACAACGGGAATATGCATGGTTTGCGGATTGGCCTTGATGCGGCGACAAACCTCAAATCCGTCCATTTCCGGCATCATCACATCGAGCAGCACAATGTCGACCATGTGCAGATCGAGAATCTCCAATGCCTCTTTGCCGCTCTTGGCACAGAGCACATCGAAATAGTCCGCCATCAGGCGGGCCTCAAGCAATTTCACATTGGCAGGGATATCGTCAACGACCAGGACACGAGCGGACATCAAAATTCCTCAATCGAAAGATTGTCAGGCTTCACCGGCATAGGTGCGCACGGTTTCGATAAATTTGGCAACAGAAATGGGTTTCGAGAGATAGGCCTCACAGCCCCCCTGACGAATCCGTTCCTCATCCCCCTTCATGGCGAAGGCCGTGACGGCGACCACCGGAATGGGGCGCAAATCGTCGTCTTCCTTCAGCCACTTGGTGACTTCCAACCCAGACACCTCTGGCAGTTGAATATCCATGAGAATAAGATCAGGCCGATGCTCGCGCGCCAAATCAAGCGCCTCCAACCCATTGCGGGTTCCGACCGTGTCATAGCCATACGCTTCCAGAAGATCGAGAAAAAGCTTCATGTTCAGCTCGTTATCTTCGACAATTAGAATTTTCTTGGCCATGGTCCCGTCCATCGATCTGAAATACCTGGGCAGACCCGGTGCCTCGATCAGATTGATCTGGGCTTCTGCAGGGGATGCGGTATTATCTGTTCACTTTTATACGCAACAAATCTTTCAAAAGGGCAAACATTGCCAATGACTATAAACCGTTCTCTGCCAAACTTCGAGACTGCAGAAGCCATTGCCATCAAGGCGTTAGGTTTTTTGTCAGCAGATCCTGAATTGATGGGCCGTTTCCTGGCCCTTTCGGGGCTGGATCCCTCCGACTTGCGTGACATTGCGTCCGAAGCTTCCTTTCTTGCGGCGATTCTAGAGTTTCTGCTGACCGATGATTCGCTGTTGCTGACCTTTGCCAGCAACCATGGTCTGACGCCCGAAGAAGTCATCACAGCCAAAGCCCGCCTCGATCCGATGAGCTCTGCCACAACTGGCAGTCTGTAAACCCTGCCTTGAAAACAGCGCCAATGTCCCCTGCCCGGTCCAATGCCTTGTCTGTCGCCTATCTATGCCGTGACTGCCTGTCCGAAGGGGATGGGGCGCCGTCGCGCTGCCCTCATTGCCGGTCACCACGCCTGATCCGCCATCACGAACTGCGCACGCTCAGCATTGCCCATATCGATTGTGATTCTTTCTATGCGGCAGTGGAAAAGCGCGACAATCCCGAGATCCGGGACAAGCCAGTGGTGATTGGCGGTGGCGAGCGGGGCGTGGTCTCCACCGCCTGCTACATTGCCCGCATTCGCGGCGTGCGCTCGGCGATGCCAATGTTTCAGGCAAGAAAGCTCTGCCCCGAAGCGGTCGTCATTCGCCCCAATATGGAAAAATACAGCCGCGTCGGCAACCAAATCCGTGCTGCCATGCAAGCGCTCACCCCGCTGGTTGAGCCGCTATCCATCGACGAGGCCTTCCTCGACCTCACAGGCACCGAACGCCTGCATCATGCCTATCCGGCCTATACCCTCGCCCGTTTTGCCCGCGACATTGAAAACGACATCGGCATCACGGTCTCGGTAGGACTAAGCCACAACAAGTTCCTCGCCAAGGTCGCCTCCGATCTCGACAAACCCCGAGGCTTTGCCATTATCGGCAAGGAGGAATCCGACAGTTTTCTGGCCGATAAGCCAATATCCCTGATCTGGGGTGTCGGCAAGGTGACCCAGAAAAAACTGGCTCAGGATGGCTACCACACCATCGATCAGCTGCGCCGGGCAGATGAGGCAGATCTGGCCAAACGCTATGGCACCATGGGTCTGCGCCTCGCTCGCCTTGCCCGTGGACAGGACAACCGCACCGTGTCGGCAGACTCCGAGACCAAGAGCATCAGTTCGGAAACCACCTTCAACCGCGATCTCTCCAGTGCCGATGAGTTGTTGCCGATCCTGCGTCGCCTGTCAGAGAAAACCGCCGAGCGCGCCAAAAAGGCGGGTCTGGCAGGCCGCACCATCACGCTCAAAATGAAATCGGCCCAGTTCAAGAGCATCACCCGCAGTCGGTCCCTGTCCGACCCGACGCAGTTGGCCGACAAGCTTTACACCATCGGCAAGGATATGTTGCTCAAGGAACTGGGCGAGGACAAACGCTTTCGCCTGATCGGCATCGGCCTCAATGAGCTGCATGACGCGGCCTTTGCCGACCCGCCAGACCTGATTGATGAGCAAGCAGGCAAACGGGCCGAGGCCGAAAAGGCCATAGACAAGCTGAGTGCCAAATTTGGCAGTGGCATGGTCGAGTTGGGCCTGACCATGAAAGGCAAACTGAAAAGTGAAAGCCCGTCGGATGGCAAAGTGGTTGAAATCCATTCGGCCCAGAAGCCAGATGAGGATAGCGGTCTGTGAAAGCGCAAGTCAGGCCTAAGGACAAGTGGCAACAGGCAGCATGTCGAGTGACTGCAATCTGGCGCGCATCACATAGTCAGAAAAGACCAGCCGCAACGAGCCGCTAACGCCATTTTCATACAACACGGTCGAGAGCTCATAGAGCGGGGTCATCGCCTCGCTTTGCTCGGACGCCTGAAAATAGGCGATGGTCAGCGGCCAGCGTTTCATTGTGCCTAGCGTGGCCAGCGGCCCTTGTGCTGGAGACGTCGCTGGCCCCGAACGGGTCATCGGCCCGATGCTCGAAGTGGTGTGATAATAGGCCCCAACTTTTTCTGCCCCATCGAACAAATGGGCCGAAAACAGCCGTTCTCCGTTCAAGGCGGCTATGATCAGGGCCTGTTGGAAGCCGATCGGGAAAAGCACCTTGTGCGGCAATGTCAGCGCATCATTCTGCGGCTCCCGCATGGTCAGCTCTGTCAGGTCCCCTTTCAGGGTTGCAACACCCCTTTGCTTCTGAGCCAATCGATTGCCAATCAACCGGCGCGATACAAATTCGAACGTGTCGGCCTGCGGGTCCTCAAATCCGGCAATCTGCAAATCCTCAAGGATCCGCCCGCCCTCGACCATGTCTGCTGCCGTCACCAGCCGCTGGGTCATTGAATAGCCTTCGCATGGACCACCGGTCAGCTCATAAACCATTCGTCCGGACAAAGCCATCAGGGCCGCAGGCTGGGCCAATCGCCGCCCACCTTCCTCCAAAGTGATCTCATAGACCGCTCGATAAGGTGCCAACGTCACCGTTTCTGCCGATAATGCAATTGCAGGAGAAAACCAGACCACGGCCAGTCCCCCAGCAATAGCCATGCGCATGCCATTCCCGATCCGGGACAGCCAGCCTCCACTCACGACAACTACGACAGGCAAAAAGTTCAAATTCGGTGCTCCTTGAATACTCTTGGTGATCATGACCTGAAATGCGTATGCCATACAAGTTTTTTGGCAAGGTTTTTCTGGCAATGGCGATCCACCTCCCCTATCAATGAGGCACCCAAGGAACTCGCCTCACATGAAGGGGCGCCCGGTTCCCCCATATCATCTCAACAAGAGGAAATCCCATGTCCGGTGTCATCGACAGCAAACTCGCCGAACTCGGCATTGCCCTGCCAGAAGCAGCAGCCCCTGCGGCCAACTATGTTCCCTTTGTCAAAACCGGCAATCAGCTGTTCATTTCCGGTCAAATCCCGATGGCCGCCGAAGGCATTCAGTTTCAGGCAAAACTTGGCGACACGATGCAGACCGAACAAGGGGCAGAGGCTGCAAAACTCTGTGCCATCAACCTGATCGCCCAGATGAAGGCTGCGACAGGCGACCTCGACAAGGTGGCCCGCATTGTCAAACTGGTCGGCTTTGTCAATTCCACCGGTGATTTCACTGAGCAGCCTGCAGTTATCAACGGCGCTTCGAATTTCATGGTTGAAGTCTTTGGTGACAAGGGACGGCACGCCCGTTCTGCGGTTTCTGCTGCGTCCCTGCCTTTTGGTGTGGCTGTTGAAATCGAAGCCATTGTTGAGCTGAGCGAAGACTGATAGCGTCAGGGGGTCGAATCCCACCAATGCACAGGCCGACCCCCTCATGCCCAACCAAGATTTGAGCTGGCTCACCAGACGCCCCATCGCCCATAGAGGTCTTCATGATGTGACCCAAGGGCGTGTTGAAAATTGTCGCCAATCCTTTGATGCCGCCATCAGCCATGACTTTTCCATCGAGCTGGATGTGCAGATTACCAAAGATGGCAAGGCCGCTGTTTTTCATGATTACAGCCTCGAGCGCTTGACCAACGGAACCGGTCGCCTCGACGAAATGACCCTCTCAGAGCTGAGCATCGTCTCTTTCAAGAATGGCAGCGACCCTATCGAGGAATTGCCATCGCTGCTGGCCCACATTGATGGGCGCGTTCCCCTTGTCATCGAGCTTAAAACCCCGAATGTGCAGGATGGTCGGCTGGAGCGTGCTGTCGCTGCCAGCCTGAGCACCTATGATGGCCCGGTTGCCCTGATGTCCTTCTCACCGATGGTCGTCACCGAGCTGCACCAAGTCACCGACCGACCACGTGGCATCGTGTCATGTGATTTTTTCCGTGACAAGGATGGGGCAGACCTGCCCAACGAAGAACGCTATCAGCTGACCCACCTGCTCCATGCAGGTGTGAGCAAGCCTGACTTCATTTCCTACTGCCAAAAGGATTTTCCCGCCCCTTCTGTCGATCTGATGAAGGCCCTCACGGGTCTGCCTGTCATCTGCTGGACCACCAAATCCGTAGAAGATCATGTCTGGGCGCTGAAGCATTGCGATCAGGTCACCTTCGAAGGCTACGACCCTGACGCCATTGCGGACTGATCTGTTGTCGCCCAAAATTTGAGCGCCCTTTTCGACGGCAAGCCATTGAACCCTTTTGATATCTGACCGATATTAGGAGGGCTCCACTGTCTTTCCGGCCACTAGAATGTGGCTGATCGCCACCGCATCCCAAACGCAAAAGGGCGCTCCATGTCTCAGGATATGTCACAGGATAGAAGCTTCCAGCTGCATATTCTCCATGCCATCAGCGAGATTGGCGAAGCAGCATGGAGTGGCTGTCTTCATGACACATTGAGCGCACGCAAGGCCAATCCCTTTCTCGACTATGCCTTCCTTGATGCACTGGAAAAGTCTGGCTGCGTTTGCGAACAGACCGGTTGGCTTCCCCATCATATGGCCTTTAAGGACGAGGATGGCACCGTGCTGGCCGTCCAGCCACTCTATCTCAAGTCCCACAGTCAGGGCGAATATGTCTTTGACTATGCCTGGGCCGATGCCATGGAGCGGGCGGGCGGACAATATTATCCCAAGCTGCAAAGCGCCATTCCCTTCACCCCGGTCAATGCGCCCAAGGTGCTGAGCCGCAAGGGCGTCAACAGCGATGTCGCCATTGCCGCGATGGCCAATGGCCTGAAACAGCTTTGCGACCGATATCCCATCTCCTCGGCCCACTTGACCTTCCTGCCAGAACAACAGAAGACCATCTTTGAAAGGCAGGACTTCCTTGTGCGACGGGATCAGCAATTCCATTGGGTCAATGAAGACTATGAAGACTACGAGGATTTTCTCAGCCACCTCTCCTCGCGCAAGCGCAAGAATATCCGCAAGGAACGCAAGACCGCCCAGAGCCATGGTCTGACCATTCTCGACAAGCAGGGAGACGCAATCCTTGAATCCGACTGGGACGCCTTCTTCGACTTCTATATGGATACCGGCTCACGCAAATGGGGCAGTCCCTATCTCAACCGCACCTTCTTTTCGATGATCGGCGAGCGAATGGCAGACCGGGTGTTGCTGATCATGGCCTATGATGGTGATTTGCCTGTTGCCGGGGCACTCAATTTCATCGGTGGTGATACCCTTTATGGTCGCTACTGGGGCACCATAGGTGACTATCCCTGCCTGCATTTCGAGCTTTGCTATCACCGGGCCATCGACTGGGCGATTGCCCACGGTCTGATGTGCGTTGAGGCAGGCGCTCAAGGCGAGCACAAAATCGCCCGTGGCTATGAGCCCCAGACCACATGGTCTGCCCACTGGATCGATCATCCCGCCTTCCGTGAGGCCATTGCCGACTATCTGGAGCGGGAAAGACAGGCGGCTGAAGCCGAGCAGGATTTCCTCGCCACGCTTTCCCCATTCAAAAAAGGCAATGGATAGATTTGCGTCCTCGGCGCTGCTAGTCTGCCCCCAAACAATTTGCTCTTTGATGGACGGATTTGCGTGATGACGACACCTGCCTATGACACCGACAATATCTTTGCCAAGATCCTGCGCGGCGAGCTGCCAGCCCACAAGGTCTATGAAGATGACATGACCATTGCGATCATGGACATCATGCCTCGCGCCGACGGCCACACATTGGTCATCCCGAAAAATGCCTCGCGCAACCTGCTTGATGTCAAGGCTGAGGACATCAACGCCGTCATGGCCACGGCCCAGAAAATCGCCCGCGCCCAGATGACGGCCTTCGAGGCCGATGGCATCACCGTGCAGCAATTCAACGAAAGCGCTGGCGGACAGGTGATTTTCCATCTCCATGTCCATGTCATCCCGCGCAAGGAAGGCGTTCCGCTCAAGCCTCATACCGGCGAGATGGCCGACGGAGAGCTGCTGTCGGGCTTTGCTGACCAGCTGCGCAAGGCCCTAGAGACAGCATAAGCCAAGCCCCAAAACAGAATCATAGAAGGCCCCTCCTCGGGGCCTTTTTCTTCGCTGCATCAGAGCGTTGCGCCAAATAGCAGCGACAGGGAAACCAGAGTGCCGCCGCCGACAACCACCGCCAAAAGCAAGTTTCGGATGAGGCCAAAGTAAAGCCCGACAGCAAGCCCCACCGCCACCAGCCTGATCCATACCGGCACTTCCACCAACGCACCGGATGGAAACAGGATCAACCGCATGATGACCCCGGCCACCAAGGCATTGGCCACAGCACGCGCCAACAGGATCCACTCGCTGTCATCGCGCAGTCGCCCGGCAAAGGCAATGCCAATCCAGCGCCAGATATCGGTCGGAATGGACGCTGCCAAGAGAATGAACAGAAAAGGCCACCAAGCCGCATCAATGGCGTCAAAGGTCAGATTCATGCCCGCTTCCTCGCAACATAACCGATCCCGTAAGCAGCAATACCACCAACCAGCCCGGTCCAGATCAGATCCGTTCCCGGCACATAAAGGGCAAAGAGCGGCCCCAGCGCAAAACCGAAGATCAAGGCAAGGCGATCAGACAGGATCCGCGCCGCACTCGGCAGGGTCAGCATGAAATAGAGCGGCGTTGTCATGAACAAGGCGGCGGCGACAAGGGGCGGCACCAAGCCGGCAATCGCAAACCCCAGAGCCGTGACGAAAATATTGATTGTTGTCAGCGTCAGCGCAAAGCCTGCATAGAAGGGAACCCGTGCATAGCGCGGCAAGGCGGGCAAATGGGTCATGCCGAAAACCCACGAAGTGATGGCCGTCACATGGCACAGAATCACCAGTTTCCATGTCGGGGTGTTCCGGCCGCGCACTTCCGGCACGAAAGCAACAATCATCGGCATCATCCGGATCGAGGCCAAAGCAACCGCCGTGGCAATCGCCAACAGCCCCGCGCCGGACACAATCCCGCCCACCAGAACAACTGCACTTGGCAAGGCCCAAATGGACAATGTCATGAACATCGCATGAGTGACATCAATGCCGCTCTCGCGTACAAAGCCGCCAAAGCCCGCAAAGGAAATGCACAGAACCGCCGCCGGGGTGGAAATCAGATGCCGCATGCCGCGCCGATACCAGTAGAAACCGGAGCGTCGCGGTGCCTCCTTTTTTGGCGGCGCACTCAATGGGTCAGTCTTGCTCATTCCAATGCTCTTGTGTTCCAAAGCCAGAAAAGGGTAGCCACATAAAGATCCAATCGACGGACCGAGGCTTCTACCAACGCCAGAAAGCAGGTGTCAGGATTGCCAGTCCAGACAAGATCTCAAGCCGTCCCAGGATCATTTCCATGGCCAGCAGCATCTTGTCTCCGTCGGGCAAAGTGGTGAAATTGCCCGCAGGACCAATAATTTCCCCAAGCCCCGGCCCAACATTGGCCAAAGCCGTAGCCGACGCACTGATCGAGGTCATGAAATCCAGACCCGAAATTTCAAGCAAGATGGCAAAGAAGGTGAATGTGCCGAAGAACAGAAAGATCAGGCTCATGGTCGAGACAGCCATTTCATCGTCGACAATCTTCAACCCATAGCGCATTGGCCTCACCCGATGTGGATTGACCAGTTTGCCGACCGCATTTTTGAGCACTTCCCACGCCACGACAAAGCGGAATTGCTTGAGGCCGCCCGATGTCGACCCGGAACAGGCCCCGAAGAATGTCAGGCCAAGGAAGATTGCCCAGAAGAGCGGTCCCCAAAGCTGATAGTCCCCAGCCGCATAACCCGTCGTCGTCATGATCGAAATGACATTGAACAGCGACAGAACCAGATCATTCAACTCGGTTTCCGGATAGACCATTTCCTTGGCAAGGAAAATCGCCACTGTCGCTCCAATCACCACTTTCACATACAGCGCAATCTGCGGATCCGCCTCGCGATCAGTCGCGGTCAGGCGAATGAGATACAGAAAGGGAAGCCCGCCCAGAAACATGAAAAAGGAGGCAGTCAACAAGATGCCCATAGAGTGGAAATGCGCCAGAGACTCATCCGATGTGGAGAATCCCCCCGTTGATACCGTCGTCATCGCATGATTGACCGCTTCGAACAGGGTCATGCCGAGCAGGAAATAGGCAGACGCACAGGTCACCGTGAGAACCACATAAACGGTGGCGATCTTGGCCGCCAGATCCTGAATGCGTGGATAGGGATTCTCGCTCTGCTCAGAGCTTTCCAGAAAGAACAGTTTCTGCCCACCCATGCCCAGCACCGGCAGGATCGCCACCCCGATGGCAACAATCCCCAACCCACCGATCCATTGCATGAAGGAACGCCAGAACAACAGGCCCGGAGCCATGCTATCCAGACCGCTCAGCACCGTTGAACCGGTGGTCGTCAGGCCGGAAACCGTTTCAAAGAAGGCATCGGCGAAACTCAGATGCAACGAAGAGAAGTAAAGTGGCAGAGAGGCAAACAGACTGATCAGGATCCAGATGCCATTGACGAACAGGATCGACTTGCGGATCGACCAGTCTCCCTCCTGTTCACGCACAGCCAGAAACAGCCCGACGCCAAAGGACAGACAAATCGTACCACTGCCGAAAAAGACCAGCCAATCATCATCGTGAAAGGACAAATCGATGATGGCCGGTAGAAACATCAGGCCGCCAAGGATGGCAATCAATATCCCGAGAACAGAGACCATTGGATCCACTCTTTCCTGTCGGCGTACCCTGTCGCCAGCAAACCCGGCGGAAAATACGCCCCTGAAAGGAGAAAGAAAAGGCAGCTTGTGAATAACAGCTATGCGGCTTTGAGGGGAGAGACTAAGGGAAGATGCTGAGACACGATGAAAAGCAAGGCATTCCGGGCAAATTCAAGCCCTCAGTCCTCGCCTCCGAAGAACTTCTGATAAACGAGTGTTATCAACAGCATATAGCCAGCAGCCAGCGACAGGACGTTTTTCAGAAGCTCCACCCCATCCGCTTGACCGGTTGCCGGATCAATCAGGCTACCAAACAGGCCATTGGGAAAGGCCGCCCGCATGGTGGCACTCGCGCCCATCAGGGCAGCGATCGCAAAAGCGAAGAACAAGAGAAAACGAGCGAGCCACGGTGGGATATCAGGAAACATGGTGCATCAGTCTGGCAAAAGGGAACCCAAATGACAAATGCCGGACCAAGGCCCGGCATAGTGTGTTATTTCTTCTCGACCTTGGCAACTTTTGGCACGGAGCCACCTTTTTTCGGAGGGGAGCGACGGCGTTTCTTCGGCGCATCCTTTTCCTTGGCAGCGTCCTCATCCTCTGCCTTGGGCTCGTCCTGAGGATCATCCTCTTGCTCCTTGGCCTTGGATGGCTTGACTGGAGCATCTTCGAGTACGGTGAGGAACAGTTTCTCCATATTGTCGAGATCGATATCGACCTTGACGGTGCCGCCTTTGGTCAGCTTGCCAAACAGGATCTCCTCGGCCAATGGCCGCTTGATATGTTCCTGAATGACACGCCCCAACGGACGCGCTCCCATCTTCGGATCATAGCCTTTTCTGGCAAGCCATGCGGTCGCGGCATCGGTCAACTCGAATGTCACGCCACGATCGGCAAGCTGCGCTTCAAGCTGCATGACGAACTTGCGCACCACCTGATGCACCACTTCAGTCGGCAGGGCACCAAAGGGAATCACCGCATCCAGACGGTTGCGAAATTCCGGTGTGAAGAGCTTGTTGATCGCTTCTTCATCATCGCCCGAGCGCGCATTGTTGGTGAAGCCCATGGCTGGTTTGTCCATTTCGGTCGCCCCGGCATTGGTGGTCATAATCAAAATGACATTGCGGAAATCAACCCGCTTGCCATTGTGATCGGTCAGTTTGCCGTGATCCATCACCTGCAACAGGATGTTGAAGAGATCTGGATGGGCCTTCTCGACCTCATCGAGCAGCAGAACGCAATGGGGATGCTGATCCACCCCATCGGTCAACAAACCACCCTGATCAAAGCCGACATAGCCCGGAGGCGCACCAATCAGACGCGAGATTGTGTGGCGTTCCATATATTCCGACATGTCGAACCGTAGCAGCTCGACCCCCATCAGGTCGGCCAACTGACGCGCTACCTCGGTCTTGCCCACCCCGGTCGGACCGGAGAACAGATAGTTGCCGATGGGTTTTTCCGGCTCACGCAAGCCAGCCCGAGCCAGTTTGATCTGGCTCGTCAAGGCATCGATCGCCTGATCCTGACCGTAAACCATCCGCTTAAGATTGGTTTCCAGATTGCCCAGAACTTCCTTGTCATCCTTCGACACCGTTTTGGGTGGAATGCGGGCCATTGTTGCGACGGTCGCTTCCACTTCCTTGGCGCTGATGCTTTTGCGGCGCTTGGATTGCGGCATCAGTTGCTGCGCTGCCCCGGTTTCGTCAATCACATCAATGGCCTTGTCCGGCAATTTGCGGTCATGAATATAGCGGGCCGACAATTCCACCGCCGACTTAATCGCATCATTGGTGAATTTGACGCTGTGATAGTCTTCGAAATAGGGCTTCAGGCCTTTGAGAATATCGATGGCATCCGGGATGGATGGCTCATTGACGTCGATCTTCTGGAAACGACGCACCAAGGCGCGGTCCTTCTCGAAGAACTGACGATATTCCTTGTAGGTCGTAGACCCCATGCATCTGAGATTGCCCGCAGCGAGCGAAGGCTTGAGCAGGTTGGAGGCATCCATAGCCCCGCCAGAGGTCGCACCCGCACCAATCACCGTATGGATTTCGTCAATGAACAGAATTGCCCCGTCATAGTCTTCAATTTCCTTGATGACGCGCTTCAGGCGTTCCTCAAAATCACCGCGATAACGGGTGCCCGCCAACAGGGTGCCCATATCAAGGGAAAAGATGGTCGCGCCTTTCAGCACGTCAGGCACCTTGTCCTCGATGATGCGCTTGGCCAGACCTTCGGCAATGGCGGTTTTACCGACCCCCGGATCACCAACAAATAACGGGTTGTTCTTCGAACGGCGGCAAAGCACCTGAATGGTCCGGTGGATCTCGGCATCACGCCCGACCAGCACGTCGATTTTGCCGTCGCGCGCCTTGTCGTTCAGATTGACCGCATAGGCCTTGAGCGCTTCGGCACCGCTGGTACCGCCCTCATCCTCTTCACCTTCGAAATCGATATCATCATCCTCATCGGTACCGGTCGGCGAAAGCCCATCAGCCATACCGGGCACCTTGGAGATGCCGTGTGAAATATAATTGACCGCATCATAGCGGGTCATGTCCTGATCATGCAGGAAGTAGGCTGCATGGCTTTCGCGCTCTGCAAAGATAGCCACAAGCACATTGGCTCCGGTCACTTCCTCGCGGCCCGAAGACTGCACATGGATCACAGCGCGCTGAATAACCCGCTGGAATCCAGCTGTCGGCTTGGCATCAAGCGATTTTTCCAGCACCAGATTGGACAATTCATTGTCGATATAATCTTGCAGGTTGGCTTCCAACAGACGCAAATCGACCCCGCAGGCACGCATGACAGCGGCTGCATCACTATCTTCGATCAACGCCAGCAGGAGATGTTCCAGTGTGGCATATTCCTGCGATCGCTCATTGGCGACCGACAGAGCTTTATGCAGGGCAATTTCAAGGCTGTTAGAAAATGATGGCACAGGCGTTCCTCACTTCTTTTCCATAATGCATTGCAGCGGATGCTGGTGTTTCTGGGCAAAATCCATAACCTGTGAAACCTTTGTCTCGGCAACTTCATAGGTAAACACACCACATTCCCCGACACCATGATGGTGAACATGGAGCATGATCCGCGTCGCGTCTTCCCGTCCCTTGTTGAAGAAGGCCTCCAATACATGCACAACAAACTCCATCGGCGTGAAGTCATCATTGAGCAGCAGAACGCGATACATATTCGGACGCTTCGTTTTGGGCTTGGCCTTGGTGGCCACCCCAAGCTCTTCATCTTCATCCAGGCGACGAATATCTTTACTCATTGCTTAGACTGTCTCCGTCAGATTGTCCGCCCGAATGGGCCGAACCCCTTCTTTGCCAAACCCTGCCCAGCCCAAACCGGCACTGGTATTCTTTGGCAAGTCGTAAAAAAATTCAAAGGGAACACGACGTATGCAATATGATACGCAACGCTCCCCTCTCGCCGATCAATAATGTAGGCATCTTTCCCCGCAATTGTAAGGGCAAGGAGCCTCATTGCCAAATAGTCCGAAAGTCTCTTTTTTTGTGAATCTTTTCAACGTCTTGCTGAACGCGAGTTAACCATATGGGCGTGAATCGCCTCGCAAATTGCACTCGGCTCAATTGCTTTTTACCATTTCCTAACCCTGTGTCACTAGGCTGGAGGCAATATGAGAACGAGGCGCAATTGCGCCCAATCCTGGCCAAAAAAGCGTGCTTCATAGCCGCCGTATGACAAACTTTTAAAAGGACGTCACGTGTTTAGAGTAGCGTTCAATGCCCTTCTTTGTGCAAAAGGGTCACGCCCGGCAATCGCTTGCCTTGCAGCTCTGTTTCTGGCCCTTGCCTCCTTGGGTGCAGCGACCCCTGCTGTCGCCAATTCGAAATATGCCGCTTACGTCATCGATGTGAAGAGCGGCAAGGTTCTGTTTTCCCGCAATGCCAACTCCTTGCGGTATCCGGCATCGCTGACCAAGATGATGACGCTCTACATGTTGTTCGAGCGTTTGGAAAACGGGTCCCTCACCCTCAACAGCCGCCTCAAGGTGTCCAAGCATGCCGCCGCGCGCCCGCCATCCAAGCTGGGTCTGCGTCCCGGCAGCTCGATCCGCGTGCGCGATGCCATTCTGGCACTGGTCACCAAATCCGCCAACGATGTGGCAGCCACGATCGCAGAAAATCTTGGCGGCACGGAATCCAACTTTGCCAAAATGATGACGGCCAAAGCCCGTTCCATCGGCATGAGCCGCACCACCTTCAAGAATGCCTCGGGCCTGCCGAACAAATATCAGAAAACCACGGCCAAAGACATGGCTTTGCTTGGACGTGCCTTGCAGGATCGTTTCCCCAAGCAATATAAATTCTTCAACACCCGGGCCTTCAAATATGGCAAGCGGCGTTATGGCAACCATAACCGTCTGCTGGGCCGCGTCAAAGGTGTTGATGGCATCAAGACGGGCTATACCCGCGCCTCTGGCTTCAACCTTGTGTCCAACGTCAAATCTCGTGATCGTCACATCGTTGCCGTCGTCATGGGCGGGAAAACAGGTCGCAGCCGCGATGCTCACATGAAAAAGCTGATCGCCAGCTATTTGCCGAAAGCGAAGTCCGGCCGCCGCCTCACAGCCCTCGTCGTGCCGCGTGCGGGCACCAAACGCAGCTACATCCAGCTAGCCAAACAGGTTCCATTGCCACGCGCCAAGACCCTGGGTAGCAATGTAGTACTGGCCTCGGCTCAACAGCCTTCCGACATGGTCGCCTCTTATGCTCCTCAGCAGAAGCTGGCTTCCTTGCCGCGAATCAATCCTACCCTCGATGATGCGTCAGCGATCGAGACGGCGTCTGGCACAGTGACAAACCACAAGCCACGCGTCACCACCGCAGCTTTGGCCATCCTGCCACGTGCTGCCAACGATCCGATTGGTGATCTGTCGACCCACAGCCCGGTCCTGCCGGAAGCGGCTCCCATTAAGGCACGCCCGTCCGGTTGGCATATTCAGCTGGGTGCAACACCGAGCCTTGAAGCAGCAAACCGTCTGCTGGCCAAGGCCCGCGCCAAAAACCAGCGCCTGCTGGTAGCCAAGCTCAATCATACAGAAACCGTTCAGAAAAACAGCGACACCCTCTATCGCGCCCGTTTTGCCGGTTTCGAAAGCAAGTCTGCAGCCCGTTCGGCCTGCAAGATCCTGAAGAAACAGAAATTTGCCTGTCTGGCCCTCAAGCCTTGACCGGTGCGAACCCTTGAACCGGTCCGGCAGACGAACCTCCGATCGCCTGCCGGATCAAAAAATCCTGATCACGACCCGGTTGGTCGATGTGGTCATTGAGTAAAGTTTGTGCGTAACCGATCCGGGTATCATTCCCCGTCCCAGATTGGTCATCAGTAAAAGAGTAATTGGAGATCAGCCATGTTTTCGCATCAAGACGGCCTTGGCAGCGTTGATCTTGGCAGCAAGAAAAGTCGAGCCCCCCTGGTCAGGGTGGACCCGCTTCATCAAACGCCTGTGAGCAGCAGCAACTTCCGCCGCACTGGCATCAGCAGAAAGCCCAAGAATTTGATAGGCTTCCTCCTCGGTCATGGGGCCAGAATCCGCCGTGCGTCCTTCCCCGTCATGCGTGTCCGTCTCGAATGCGTCACGCCAGTCGGCACGCCGGCCGTCAAGATAGGCTTCAAGTAGATCGCGGCTTTCGCGATCCATCCGGATTTCGTCATAGAGGCTGATCAACTCAGCCTCTGACAATCCATCAAGATCCCGCCCTTCGAAATGGCCAGCCAGAACCTGACCAATGATGATCCCGGTATCATGGTCCAGCGTCATTTCAAGAGCCGCCGTGCGCACCGTTGACCCACGGCCCGTCGCCCGATCAGCCCCCGCTCCGCTCGGTTTGCGCATCAGCATCCCCCACGCCATCACCGCCACCGGCATTGCCAGAACCCACTGGCGACGCAACAGCAGAAACGCTGCGAACAGGGTCAAAACCACGCCTGCAAGCCGATAGAGAAGCTGAACGACATCAGCTGTCTGTGCATAGGCAGCCCAACGCGCCAGACCAACAACCACAACAAACAGCAAAAGACCGGCAAGCAGATAAACCATCATCCATCCATCTAAGTGAAGCCGCAGAGCCAGAGACTCACCGCGCGGCGTAAATTTGTCTTCTTATATGGCTTGGCAACCGAAAGCGATCAATCGGGACTGTTGAGTTTCCGAACCTGCTTTTTCAGCTCCGGCGGCAACAAAGACACATCCCCCCCGGTCGCCGCATAGGCTGCAATGCCTTTGAGATAGTCTGCCAACTTGTTCTTGGCATGGCTGTCAAACTGACCATAGGCCCCACCCGTCAGTCGGGCAATGTCACGAAAGATCACAGAGGCCAGCGGATCACTCCCCTCCTGAAAGACGAATACCGGGATTCCCTTGAGCGCGATATCACCGGCTAGCCCGACAATTTCATCGGGGTTTTCTTCCAGATTGTCGCCCACATAGACAACAGCATTGATTTTGCTCTTTTGGGATTCGGTCTTTACATGCTGCAGGATGCGCCCCAGTTGCGTCCGGCCTGCACGGCAGTCAAACCGCTCCATCCACCGCACCATATCGGCCGCTTCCCGAGTCCAACGACTGGCCCTGCATTCCGCCGTGCCACGGAAATAAACCAGCTGCGTTGCCAGTCCCCCATGCTGGGAGGCAACGGAAAACATCTCACTTTGCAGGGAACAGGCCACATCCCAGGTGGGTTGACGACTCATGGTGGCATCAAGCGCAAAGATCAAATGACCGCTCGTTGGCTTCAGGCCCTTGGCAGCATGCGCCTGACGGACAAGCTTGGTCTTGGCAAGAAAAGCAGCCACCTGTCCCTTGTCGGCATCGGGGACGACATCCCTCGCCCGCTGCTCGACCTTCAAGTCTCGCCCATCTTTCGCGCCTTGCTTATCCTTCATAATGCCTCCCTGCCATAATGCCTCCCTGCATGTTCACGCTGTCAGTATAGCATCGGATGTGGGGTGAATGCGGAAAAGACACAAGGGGTCAAAGCCTCACAACAACCCAAGCTCGGCCAGCTCGCGACGGAAGTCTTCGGGCAAATCTTCACCGCCCGACAAGGATCGCAAATCCCGCGGCGCATCACTGGCTTTCAAATAGCGCCAGCCCTGAAAGGCACGTTTGGGCTGGGATTCGGTGCGATGTAAAATCGGCTCCATGACAATCTGACAGCGCGAAATGCCATCGTCGCCCGTCACCTGTCGCAGATCAATGATCGGCTGACGCGCCAGAATCATGCCTTTGATCACCCAATAAAGCGAGCCGCCGTCAAGAATTTCATCCCGGCGCTTCGGCTTCATCCGCGTGGTGTGAATGTGTTCAAGCGGTTCCCCGTGCGCCGCCAGCAGGCGATGCCGCCGCTCGACCCAGGCCTCAAGATCGTCAACGGAATCGACGCCGACACAAAGTTTCAACATATGCACTGTCATGCCTGCTCCATATCACGGCCCTTGACCGCAATAAAGAAAAGGTCGCATCAACAACAAAAGAGGTCATGAAATTATACACATTTTGCGCTAAGTTGCAGTTAGGCTCACTTAAACCCACTGTGGTCCGGCGGAGTTTGTAAGGAAGATTTGAATGAAGATTTTTGTGACCGGGGGAACTGGTCTGGTAGGCAGCGCTGTTGTAAAAGCCTTGATTGCGCAAGGACATACGCCCACAACTTTGGCCCGTTCCGATGCCAGCGCCGACATTCAAAGCGCCATGGGGGCAACGCCTGTGCGCGGCAGTCTGACCGAACCCGAACATTGGGTCGATGAGGCGCTGGCACACGACGGCATCATCCATGCTGCGGCCACATTCGAGCATGACATGGGCGATGTCGATCACAAACTGATCTCCAGTCTACTCGACGCGGCAAAAGATCTGCCTGCAGACAGGAAACTGCCCTTCCTTTACACCGGCGGCTGCTGGCTCTATCCGGAAGAACCGGTGATTCCCATCACCGAGCGCCATGTGCTCGATCCATTGCCGGAATTCGCCTGGACGCTGGACAGCATCGAGCAATTGCATGCCAGCCCCAATATGCTGTTGACCGTCATTCACCCGGCCCTGGTGGTTGCGCCGGGTCGCGGCCTGATCGCCGATTATGCCCGAGACTTGAGGGAAAATGGCAAAATCACCATCACCGGTGCAACCGACACCCACTTCCCCTTCATTCAGGCCGACGATCTGGCCGACCTCTATGTTCGCGCCCTCGACAATCGCGGCGATGGCCTGCTGCTCAACGCCACCGGCATCAAGAGCACCACGCCAGAAGAGGTTGGCAAACTGGTCGCCAACAAACTGGGCCTGCCCTATGAGGCCAATGTGATCACCTTGGAAGAAGCGCAAAAACGCTATGGCAACTGGGCCTCGGGCTTTGCCCGGTCCCAACGCATGGAAGCCGACCGCGCCAAGGATTTGCTTGACTGGCAACCCAGCTATGACACAATCGAAGCCATGGTCGACAACAGCTTGTCAAAGCTGGACTGATCCGGGCACCAGCAAACAAAAAAGCAGCCAAAGGCTGCTTTTTTCTTGTTTTCCGGTCAGACTTGTTCAGGCCGCTTCCTCCTGTTCATATCGGACAACGGCAAACCCTTCTTCCACTTGCTCTCCGGCCCTTGCCGCAACAGCCGCAATCACCCCGTCAAACGGCGCAACCACACTATGCTCCATCTTCATCGCCTCCACGATGAAGAGCCGATCGCCTTTTGCAACGGCCTGCCCTGCTTCGACAAAGATCGCTGTCACCTTGCCATGCATCGGAGCCCCAATCTGGCTACTTCCCGCCTCTTCCTCATGCTCATAATCATGCATCTTGGCGTGATACTGCCGGCCATCGACCACCACCAGCAAACCATCGGAAACCGGGAAAATATGCGGACTGGCAGTCGCATTCGAGCCGTCCAGCCCCATTCCCTCTTTGGTGAAGGACAGCGTCTGGAGTTGCTCTTCCCCGTCAATCACCACAGCCATTGTTTGGCGACGAGGCGCCCCGAGCTGGAAACCATCTGTCGCGTCCCATGGAGACGATGGTTCGTTGCTGCGCAGAGATTTGGCTGCTGCGAGACTCTCCACCCGATCCTGAAGGAAGTACCGCACAGCCGAGGCTGCCACCACGTGCCGTGCGCCATGATCTGGCGCAATCAGCCCATCAAGACGCGCATCGATGAAGCCGGTGTCAAATCGCTCCGCCAAAAAGTCCGGATGGCTGGCCAGTTGAGCCAGAAAAGCCGCGTTGGTCTTGGGCCCCGCCACCGCGCTCTGACGCAAAACCGAGGCGAGCTTGGCCATCGCCGCCGCGCGATTGTCCGCATGCACAATCACCTTGGCAATCATCGGATCATAGAAAGGCGAAATGTCATCGCCCATCTCGACACCGGAATCGATCCGTACCCCCTCTCCATCAGCAAAGGATAGAGCATGTAATCGACCGGTCGACGGCAAGAAGCCATTTTCCGGATCTTCCGCATAAAGCCGTGCCTCCACCGCATGACCGACCAGAGGAATAGCGCTCTGGGCCAGAGGCAAAGGCTTTCCATTGGCGATATCAAACTGCCAGGCCACAAGATCCTGCCCGGTGATTGCCTCGGTTACAGGATGTTCGACCTGCAAACGGGTATTCATCTCCATGAAGAAAAAGCCGTCTGAATTCAGGCCGTTGGATCCATCAACGATGAATTCCACCGTCCCGGCCCCCTGATAGCCAACCGCCAGAGCCGCCTTAACGGCCGCTGCCCCCATCGCTTCGCGCAGCGCGGCCGTCATACCGGGCGCAGGGGCTTCTTCGATCACCTTTTGATGGCGGCGCTGCAAGGAGCAATCGCGCTCATAAAGATGGACGGCCTGACCATGGCTGTCAGCAAAGACCTGAATTTCGATATGGCGGGGATTTTTCACAAAGCGTTCAATCAGCACATTTGGATCACCAAAGGCATTCTGCCCTTCGCGTTGGGCTGATTCCAGCGCGGCGGGAAAGTCCTCATCCCGCTCAACCAGACGCATGCCCTTGCCGCCGCCACCCGAAACCGCCTTGATCAGCACCGGATAACCAATCTGACGCGCTTGGTCATGCAGGAAGGCCGGGCCCTGATTGTCCCCGTGATAGCCGGGCACCACCGGCACGCCAGCAGCCTCCATCAAGGCCTTGGCCCGGTCCTTCTGCCCCATCGCCTCAATCGCCTTCGGACCGGGGCCGATAAAGATGACCCCGGCATCTGCACAGGCCTTGGCAAAGGCGGCATTCTCGGACAGGAAGCCATAGCCGGGATGTATGGCTATCGCCCTGCTTTGCTTTGCAACGGCAATCACCTTGGCTGCATCCAGATAGCTCTCCGCCGCAGGAGCGGGGCCGATATGGTAGGCCTCATCCGCCGCACGCACATGGCGTGCCGATCGATCCGCATCGGAATAAACTGCGATGGTTCGAAGCCCCATCTGCCGCGCCGTCCTGATCACGCGACAAGCAATCTCGCCCCGATTGGCAATCAGCACACTGTCGATCATTGCATTTCCTCCCCAGAGAATGTTGGTTGATCTCATGCGTCATCCAACATACCGGACCTTATTAAATCTCTATTTTATTTCAGGAAAAATTATCTCAATTGACGTAAAAGTCAATCAGTATTTAGATGCATCTCTGTCCGACCAGGCATCTAACCGCGATGCCAAATTCCCAAGGCCATGCGGCGATAACCCGCATACTCCTTGACGAAATATTCGAATATACTAAATTAGGAACATCTGATGATATTAGGATGAGGCCCAACACCAAACCGATGCCACACCTTCAAGTCACGATTCTTGGCACCGACCGACAAAACTGAGGCTCAACCATCATGGCCATGGACCCAACCATCGAAGCACTGGCAGATGAAGCGGACAATGTCGCAAGGCTGCTGAAATTACTGGGCAATGCCAACCGCTTGCGTATTCTGTGCCAGTTGGTTGACGGACCGGACAAGTCTGTCAACTCTCTCGCGGACACCCTCAATATCAGCCAAAGTGCCTTATCCCAACATCTGGCAAAAATGCGCGAAGATGGATTGATCAAGGGCAGTCGCGACGCCCAGACCATTTACTATTCCATATCCGACCCCAACGCTGAACAATTGCTCGGAGTGCTGAAAGATCTGTACTGCGCCTCAGATACCGGCCAGTGACACCTACTCAGCCCCCTATCAAGAAGATCCAACCAGAATGGCAAAAAAGCAGATCGTCCAACAGATCAACCATGATGAAGCCAAAAAGCTCCTTGATGAAGGCGCAGTGTTGATTGATGTGCGTGAATCCATGGAGCTGATGGGCAAGAAGGTCCCTTCCGCCCTGCATCACCCGCTCTCAAGCCTCAAAGGCCCCATCGACACCAAAGGCGCTCCTGCCGCAATATTCTTTTGCGCGTCCGGCGCCCGGACCAATGGCTATGCCCGCCAATTGGCAGGCCTTGTTGACTGCGACGCCTACATGCTGACCGGTGGCATTCATGCCATTTCGCGGATGGGCGTGCAGACTGAGGGCGGTGGCGGCATGTTCAAGTTGTTCGGCCTGGCGGTTGCTGTGGTAGCAATCGGCTGGATGGCTGGATGGATTCCCGGCCTCTAAGCCTGGCAACAAACCCAAAAAAGGGGCTCTCGCCCCTTTTAAAAGCTCAAACGGCTTGCCATTACATGCGGAAGACACCGAACTTGGTCTCCGGCACAGGCGCATTGAGCGCAGCCGAGAAAGCCAGCCCCAGCACCCGGCGTGTCTCGGACGGCATGATGATGCCATCATCCCACAGCCGCGCCGTGGCATAATAGGGATGCCCTTCCGCTTCGAACCGCTGCTGAATTGGATCTTTGAAGGCGGCTTCCTCCTCCTCAGACCATGCCCCGCCATCCGCTTCGATATTGTCGCGCTTGACGGTTGCCAACACATTGGCGGCCTGCTCACCCCCCATCACCGAAATCCGGCTATTGGGCCAGCTAAACAGGAAGCGCGGGCTATAGGCCCGACCACACATGCCATAATTGCCCGCCCCATAAGAGCCGCCCACCAGCACGGTGACTTTCGGCACTTGGGCGCAGGCCACAGCGGTCACCAATTTTGCCCCGTCCTTGGCGATGCCGCCTGCTTCATAATCGCGCCCCACCATGAAGCCGGTGATATTCTGCAAAAATAGCAAAGGAATCCGGCGCTGGCAGCAGAGCTCGATGAAATGCGCGCCCTTCTGAGCACTCTCGGAGAAGAGAATGCCATTGTTGGCGATGATCCCCACCGGCATGCCATAGATATGGGCAAAGCCGGTTACCAGAGTGGTGCCGAAACGGGCCTTGAACTCATCAAAACGCGATCCATCCACCAGACGGGCAATCACCTCGCGAATGTCATATTGCTTTTTCAAGTCGACAGGCACGATACCATTCAACTCGTCAGGATCGAACAACGGCTCGACCGGTTCGCGCAATTCGATATCGACATCCTTGCGGCGATTGAGATTACCCACCACTGAGCGGGCAATTTCCAGCGCATGAGCGTCATTCAGCGCATAATGGTCCGCAACACCGGACGTTTTGGTATGGACATCGGCCCCGCCCAGATCCTCGGCACTGACCACTTCCCCGGTTGCCGCCTTCACCAACGGAGGCCCGGCGAGAAAGATGGTCCCCTGCTCCTTGACGATGATCGTTTCATCCGACATGGCCGGCACATAGGCCCCACCGGCGGTGCAAGAGCCCATCACCACGGCAATCTGCGGAATGCCCATCGATGACATGGTCGCCTGATTGAAGAAAATCCGACCAAAATGCTCCTTGTCGGGAAAGACTTCGGTCTGCTGCGGCAGGTTGGCTCCGCCAGAATCCACCAGATACAAACAAGGCAAGCGGTTTTCCTGTGCCACTTCCTGCGCTCGCAAATGCTTCTTGACGGTCATCGGATAATAGGTGCCGCCCTTGATGGTCGCATCATTGCAAATGATCATACATTCGCGCCCTGCCACCCGGCCAATACCGGTGATCAGGCCCGCTCCATGAATGGCGGCATCATACATGTTGTTGGCAGCCAGCGGCGACAATTCCAGGAACGGAGCGCCCGGATCGAGCAATTGCGTGACCCGGTCCCGCGGCAACAATTTGCCACGTGCCAAATGCCGCTCCCTCGCCCGTTCATTGCCACCCAGCGCCGCCTCCGCCCGCTTGGCCGCCAGATCCGACAGAAGCTCTTCCATCGCAGCGCGATTGGCCTGATAGTCTGCCGTTTCCGTCCGGATGTCCGATTGCAGAACGCTCATCTTTATCCTCCCTCACATCCCGAGTGACTTGCGGGCTTCAATCATCTCTGAACCGTCAAACCCTGCGCCACATATTTTGGCACTACTTTACACAAGCACCGGAAAGAAATAAAGAAATTTAACGCAACTTACGTCAACTGCGCGAAATTGGCAGCACCTAGCTCAACACCCTGATATCCACTGGCTTTGCGCACTCCGTCGGGCAACCCCAAAGCCATGCCAGGAGGCATTGTCCCTCACCAATTGGTTCAATCCCGCGCGCTCCGGTTAGCAAAAGAGTGTGATCATCCCTTCGGAACGCACCCTGCCTAGTCCTCAACCGCATCCACGGCCCCACCTGCCTCTTTCCACGCCCCAAAGCCACCGGACATATGCGCGACGGGTTTCAGGCCCATGGCTTGCATTTGCTGGGCCGCCAAAGCACTGCGCCAACCACCGGCACAGAAAAAGACAAATTTTTTGTCTTCGGCAAAGATTGGCTTGTGATAGGGGCTGGTTGGGCAAACCCAGAATTCGAGCATGCCGCGCGGCGCATGGAGCGCGCCGGGCATCCGCCCTTCCCTGTCCAACTCGCGAATGTCGCGGATATCGACAAAGACATGATCCTCACGGTCGAGCAAGGTCATGGCCTCTGCTATGTCAATCACATCGATTTCGGCTTCGGCGGCCGCGATCAGTTGCTTATAGGTTACGGTGATCTCTTGTGCCACGTCGGCCTCCTCTTTTCACATTGGGTTCAAGAGGATCAAATTCGAACCGTTTTTGCAAGCAGGCCCAAAACAAAAAAAGCGCGGGCTGCCCCACGCTTTTTTTTAAAGAATAACAATGTCAGGTGTTTTCGTTAGCTAACAGCGACAACCGCTGTCTCGAATGCTCCGAAGAAATACACAATGGCCAAAACAGCGCCTAGCGCCAATACGGCTTTCATTGTGACACCCCAACAAGAAACGTCGACTTCTTTGTCCATGTCGCCTCAGCTGTCACTTGACTATGTTGGTACCGCTCGCCCTCAGGCTGCGGTGGAGTGAGCCTGTGTTAATCTCTTGGAAAGGAAATAGCAATCATTAAGGCATGCATCAGACGCAAACCTCCTATGGACTTCAGATTTCAACGATGAATCAATAAGCTAGGGACTCACAAAAGTGTGTGTAATGTGTCAGAATAGTGACGAACCGAACCTGTAACGTTACGGCAATTCAGCGCTAAATGCGACTTGAACTCAGACTCTAGGGATTTGTACTAATGGAACCATTCACCCTCATCGACCTGATCGGACTGGGTTGGTATGTCGCTTTCTGGGTGGGCTTTTCCTATCTCGCCGATCACTCACCTTTGCGCAAACGAACCTTGTCGAGCATGATGAATGCCCATCGCCGCCGATGGATGCAAACCATGGCACGCCGCAAACTGCGCATGGTCGACACCGCTATTATCAGTGGCCTGCAAAATGGGACAGCCTTTTTCGCTTCCACCTCGCTGCTGGCGATCGGCGCAGGCTTTGCCTTGTTGAACTCGACCGAATTGGCCCTGCAGATCACCCGCGATTTACCGCTTCCGGTTGAGACGACCCGCACCCTTTGGGAAATCAAGGCCCTGATCCTGATCTGCATCTATGTCTATGCCTTCTTCAAATTCGGCTGGGCCTACCGTTTGTTCAATTACACCTCGATCCTGATTGGAGCCCTCCCCTATCATGAGGATTTTGAACCGGACCATGTGATGGTCGATGAACAGGAGATGGTCGTGGCCATCGAACAGGTTGCCGAAATGAATGCGCTCGCCGGGCGCCACTTCAATCTGGGCCTGCGCGCTTTTTTCTTCTCGCTCGCATTGTTTGGCTGGTTCATTGATCCCCTGTTGCTGATGGCAGCAACAACCTTTGTCACAGGAGTGCTCATTCGACGACAGTTTTTCTCCCGTTCCAACAAGATGGCCCATCACCTCTTGCCATGACAGCATATTTCTAGTAGCCAGAATCCCCTATAGGGGCGCTGGATAAGCGCCTCTTTGCCTCTACCTGCCTGCTTTCTCAGCCATGTTTCCTTGGCTTGAGCCCCCATTGCCCACTTCATAGCTTGATAGGACAATCACGCGATGCCGCCAAATACCATTCGCAAACCGACACCGCTTGATTTATCCGGCCTTCTGTTCCTCACCATCGTCTGGGCATCGGCCTTCATCGCCATCAAGGTGGCGGTACCGCAAACCGGTCCTTTCTGGCTGGCGGCCATCCGGGTCTGCATCGGCTTTGCTGTTCTGTTGCCATGGGCACTCTATCGCGGCCTGATGTTGCCCAAAAGCCTCAAGAGTTGGTCGTTTCTGCTGGTGGTCTCACTGTTGAATGTCGCAGTGCCCTTTCTGCTGATCTCGTGGGCAGAGTTGACCATTTCGGCAGGTGTGACGTCATTGCTGCTGGGCACAGGCCCCTTGCTGGCATTGATCCTCAGCCACCTGACCACCCATGACGACAAGATCAATCTGCCCAAACTGATTGGCATTAGCTTCGGCTTTACGGGTATTGCATTGGTGGTCGGACGTGGTGCTCTGGCTGATTTGGGCAGCGGGCATATTCTGGCACAGATTGCTGTTCTGGGCGCTTCGCTCTGCTATGCCTTGTCTGGTGCGATGATCCGCAAGATCACCGACATTCCACCGACCCGCCTTGCCACAATCATTCTGGGCATGGCGTCGGTCGAGCTTGTCCTGCTTGCATCCATTCAGGGCATGCCGGACTTTGCAGCCATCGATGGCACCAGTTGGCTCAGTCTCATCTATCTTGGGCTGCTGCCAACCGGGGTGGCGACCATCATGCGCTATCGCCTGATCGGCACCATTGGCGCCAGTTTCTTCGCATTGGGAATGAATTTGATCCCGATCTTCGGGGTTCTGATGGGGGCTGTTTTGCTATCAGAAGAGGTGGCCCTGACCACTTGGGCTGCTTTGGCGCTGATCGTTCTTGGCCTGTTCGCCGCCAAAACCCCACCAAAGAAACCCAATTAGTCATCGGCTATACAGATCACATCGGATCAAGAAATTTGGCATCGACAAAGCCGATGGTGCCATTGACCTGCACCTCGCAGACCCGAACCTTGAGCATCGCCCGACGCTTGGACAAAGAGCCATAGGCCCAGGAGCGGAAGTTGAACTCGTCCCGACACCAGCGCATGACCACTCCTTCAGTGCCTTTATCGAGGGGCACCTTGACCTTGGAGCCTGCTTCAGGTGCGGCCCTGAGGTTGGTATCAGCGATCACTTCATAGATCGTGTCATAGGGGCTCTGCGCCCCTTTGGCCAAAGCAAGGCTGTTGACACCAAGCGCCAGACAAAAAGCGCTCGCTCCGACAATGAGTTGCGTTTTCAAGGACATTGCATTCTCCTCCAGAAGGGCTTTCGCTCAGACAAGACCTTTCTTATGGCAAAAGCATGTCACCGAAAGCACCAATTGCCCCACGGCGGACAAAGGCACAAAAAAGGGCCCCTATGAGGCCCCTTCTGATGTCCAACTTTTAAACCCGCTGAGGTCTAGGCCGTGGCATTGAACAATTCGCGCCCGATCAACATACGGCGGATCTCGGACGTGCCGGCGCCGATTTCATACAGCTTGGCATCTCTTAGAAGGCGACCGGTCGGATATTCATTGATATAGCCATTGCCACCCAGAATCTGGATCGCATCCAGCGCCATTTGCGTGGCCTTTTCGGCCGCAATCAAAATGGCCCCGGCGGCATCCTGACGGGTGGTCTCACCCCGGTCACAGGCCTGCGCCACCTGATAGACATAGGCCCGGCAGGCATTCATATTGACATACATATCGGCGATCTTGCCCTGCATCAGCTGGAACGTGCCAATCGGCTTGCCGAACTGCTCGCGCTCGTGAATATAAGGCAGCACCACATCCATGCAGGCCTGCATGATCCCCAACGGCCCGCCGGACAGCACCGTCCGCTCATAATCCAAGCCAGACATCAACACATGCACGCCTTTGCCAACTGTACCGACGACATTCTCCTCAGGCACTTCACAATCCTCAAACACCAATTCGCCGGTGGTTGAGCCGCGCATGCCAAGCTTGTCGAGCTTCTGTGCCACGGAGAAGCCCTTGAAATCCTTCTCGATCAGAAAGGTTGTGATACCCTTTGGCCCGGCTTCCGGATCGGTCTTGGCATAGACCAGCAACACATCCGCATCTGGCGCATTGGTGATCCACATTTTCGAGCCATTGAGAATATAGCGATCGCCCTTCTTCTCGGCCCGCAATTTCATCGACACCACATCAGACCCGGCCCCCGGCTCGGACATCGCCAATGAGCCGACATGCTCACCGCTGATCAGTTTAGGGAGATACTTCTCTTTTTGCGCCTGATTGCCATTGCGGTTGATCTGGTTGACACACAGATTGGAATGCGCCCCATAGGACAAGGCAACCGACGCCGAGGCGCGGGACAATTCCTCCACCGCCACCACATGCTCCAGATACCCCATATCCGAGCCGCCGAATTCCTCCGGCACGGTGATGCCAAGCAGGCCCATATCGCCCATCTTGGTCCATAGCTCGCGCGGGAAGGCATCGTCCCGGTCGATCTGGGCGGCAATCGGCGCCAGCTCCGCATTGGCAAAGCTGTTGACCGCATCGCGCAGCATGTCGGCGGTTTCGCCGAGATTGAAATTGAACATTGGCCCTTGATTAGACAGGCTCATTCTTTCCTCCCTTTCCCGCCACCCCTCCTCACAGGGTCCCGCAATGGGGCATTGGCAGACTTGCTTTTATATTGATTTTGATTGTTGCTCGCCGGTCCACACACGCTGTGTTTACGGTTCCATTCCCTCTGCCCGCACCATGGTGAAAAGCCCGGTAGCGACATGGGTTTCCCGGTCGTCCGCGTAGCTGAAGACATCCCCCTGACAAATGGTCAGCATCCGCCCGGGCTTGATCACCCGCCCACGCGCAACCAGCCGATCCCCCTTGGCGGGGTTCAGCAGATTGATCTTGAATTCACTGGAAAGCACCCCGTCGCCAGCTGCAAACAGGGTAAAGGCCGCATAGCCAGCAGCTGAATCTGCCAGTGTCGTCGAGACCCCGGCATGGAAGAAGCCATGTTGCTGTTGCAGGCCATCCCGCGCAGCCAGGGCAATATCAACCTCGCCCGGCGCAATATGGGTGACTTCAGCCCCCATCTGAATGAGAAAGCTCTGCTTGGCAAAAGAGCGCTCGACGCGCTCTTTGAAATTGTCCGCCCGGATCACGAAATCCGCCATTATCAGCACCCTCCCGCGAGATACCGCAATATCTTGCATGCAACAGGAGGCGCGCTTCCAAGGGGCAGCTTTAGGAGACGCTGCCCAACTCTTCCAGTCTTGAACGGCAGGAATCTTCCACCGCATCAAGCTCTGCCAGTGTCTCCTTGATATCCGACAGCTTCTGCTGCATATCCCGGCGACGCGCCTCGATTTTCTCGATCAGCAGGTTCAACTGTCCCGCTTCTCCAGGAGGCTGGCGATACATATCGATGACTTCGCTGATTTCACCCAAGGACAGGCCCAACCGCTTGCCTCTCAGGATCAGTTTCAAACGTGTTCGATCACTGGGGCGATAAAGCCGCTGCCGCCCGCGACGCACAGGCTTGATCAGCCCTTCATCCTCATAAAACCGCAAGGTTCTGGTCGTCAGACCGAACTCGTTCGTCAGTTCAGTGATAGTCAGATAGTCAGCCATTGAGCCTCCATGCTCCACTATTGAGGCAATTAACGTAAAAGTCAATAGGCTTAAAATTACACCTATTTTGCATAAGTTTAAGCCCATTTAACTTCGCTTCAAATTGCACTCCCAACCTTGTCTGGATCATTCGGCCACAAATCCGCTGTGGCCAGTTCGACAACATTGTCAAAGGGATCCCGGAAATAGATGCTTTGCCCACCGGCAGGCCAGGTAACCCGGCTTTCGATGGCAACAGCCTGCTCCTCAAGATAGGCAACCCAGCAAGCAAGCGCACTTTTGTCGATCCGGAAGGCAAAATGGCCAACACCATCCATGGAATGACCCGGGACCAACTGACCAGAAATGGTCGTGTCGGCCTCACAGACGCCTCTGAGGAATACCAACAGGGTTTGAGACGGACCAGCATCATAGGCATTGATCCTGTCGCCATCGAGCATGCGCTCCAAACCCAGAATTCCGTTGTAGAAGGCGTGTGACTGCGCAAGGTCATCGACATAGACTGGCGTTTCCAAGATGCCCTTGATCGGCGGAGGCATTGCCATTCCCTTCCTGTCGGATCAATCACATTACCGCAACGGTATCCAGACAACCAAGATACCCTAACCCCAAGAAATAGCGCGTAGTTTAACGGACTGTCCAGAGCAATATGCGCTTTAACAGAGGGTCCTTAGGCCCAGTCATCCAAAAAGATGGGAAAAACACGAAAAAGTATCGTGAAACCACCCTTTCAGAGCAGTCCGAACCACCAGCCAGCAAGCCCGAGAAAGGCGAAGAAGCCAACAACATCAGTCACTGTGGTAATAAAAACGGACGAGGCAATGGCCGGATCGACCCCGACTTTCTGCAAACCGAGCGGAATGAGGATACCGGAAAGACCAGCACAAAAGAGATTGACCACCAAGGCAACGGCAATCACTACACCCAGCTGATAGTTGCCAAACCACAAGGCCGAAATGGTGCCAAGGATCAGAGCGAAAGCAAGCCCGTTGAGCACTGCCACCAACACCTCACGCGAGACAACGCGCAACACGTTGAAGCTGTCCAGTTCTTGAGTTGCGAGAGCACGCACGGCCACCGTCATGGTTTGCGTGGCGGCATTGCCCCCCATAGAGGCAACGATCGGCATCAAGACTGCAAGCGCGACCATTTGTTGAATGGTCGTGTCGAATATGGAAATCACCCAGGAAGCCAGAATGGCAGTGACCAGATTAACCGACAGCCATGTGAAGCGGGACTTCGCCGTTTCCAGTACCGTATCGGTGATTTCCTCGTCACCAACACCACCCAGTCGTTTGATGTCTTCTTCGGCTTCTTCATGGATGACGTCAACGATGTCATCAATGGTGATCACACCGACAAGGCGTTCGCCTTGGTCGAGCACAGCAGCGGAGAGCAAATCATAGCGTTCGAACAGGCGCGACACGTCTTCCTGATCCTGCGTTGCCATCACATAATGGCGCTCTTCATGCTGGATTTCGGATATCTTCGTCGGACGTCTGGATCGTAGCATTGTGTCAAGCGACACGGTACCCAACAGGCGGTGCCCCGGATCAATGACGAAAATCTGGTTGAACTCGTCCGGCAGATCGGGCGTCTCGCGCATATAGTCAATGGTCTGACCAACGGTCCAGAATGGCGCGACGGCGATAAAATCCGTCTGCATCCGTCGCCCGGCTGAATCTTCGGGATAGTCGAGGGAGCGGGACAGCTGGATCCGATCCATCGCCGGCAAGGCGGCCAAAATCTCGGCCCGATCCCCTTCCTCCATATCCTCAAGGATGACAACCGCATCATCGGAGTCGAGTTCGCTGATCCCTTCAGCGATCAAATCATTGGACAGGCCTTCGACAACCTTCTGACGCAGGGAATCGTCCAACTCCACCAAAGCGGTGAAATCAAAATCCTGCCCCAGAAGTTCAAGGAAATCGGTACGATGCTTCGGGCTGAGCGCCTCGATGATATCGCCCATGTCAGCTTCGTGCAGATCCTGCGTGAGGCTGACCAGAAGGTCGCTATCCCGCGCCTCAATCGCCTCATCGATCTGATGGAAGAATTCAGCCGAAATCATGCCGCGCTCATCACGCACATCGGACCATGCAGGGTTGGCGGCTGGTTCAAGAAGACTCACTTGCACCTCAATTCCTCCCTGCTGCTGCTGTTTATCTCACCCCCCTTGTGCAGCAATTCGCCCTGCAACATCAAGTCCGATTTCACCTCATTCAGCAAATTTACGCATGCATAGCACCTGCATCCGGGCAAAGATCCAGAAAATGCGGCTTCCCTTAATTGCCGGGTGATCGTCAGGATCAGTCAAGACCGCGCAGCAGCCGGCTCAAGCGGCGATCACGGGCCGTGTCCGACAGCCAGATCCCCAACAGCCGCTCGCGAATGCCCGGATGCCGCAAGGCACAGGTTGGAGTGCCATTGAAATAGAAGCGCACCAGATTGCGACCATCGGGAATCGCGACAAATCGGTCAGATGCACGCACTGTGCGGAAACAGCTTTTGAGCTTGGTTGCGACTGCCTGATGGTCGGGTTGCTCCCCTTCTATACGCTCCAGCTCAGCAACAGACGCTTTGATCAGCCGCTCACGAGCAAAGCTGCGGGCATAGGTCAATTCCAAAGCAAAGGGCCGTGTCCAACGGAAAGCATCGCCCCCCTTGGTGAACAGCGCAGCATCATACATCCGAATACCGAGAAAGCGGACTTTGACTTCACCGATCTTTTCCGGCCCCGACAGTTCGGAGCGAATATCATCGGGCACCGTGTTGGCAATGGCAGGAAGGGCAAAAACCAGCCCGGAAAGGATGGCAATGGATTTCAGCATGGATGACCCCGGCGCGGTGTGAGACAGAATGATCTTTCATAGGGGCGATACGCAATTGCCAGCCCTCCGGATCAATTCTGCCTCACGCGCAGCTCACCACAAGCCGGAGTCATGAAACGGCATGATCACTGCCCATTGATTGCTTCCGCCAGAGCCAACAGGCCAAGATCAGACCCGTCAAGCGCTGTCAGCATCAACCCGAACGGCTTGCCGTCATGGCTCTGGGGAAGCGAGATACTGCAGCAATCCATGACATTGGCAATCGAGGGATTGCGCAACACCTGAAGATTGAGGCGGGAATAGTCTTCATCTTTCTCCATCTGCGCAAAGCTTGGCGGCAGAATCGGCACCGTTGGCATCAGGAGCACCCGTCCCGCGAGTTCTTCGGCAAAGAGAGCAATCAATCGGTCCCGTTCATTCAGGGTCTTGCGATAGGAGACTGCATCCACCTCATCCGCCCGCCCCATCCGGGTTGGACTGGCAACGCGCGGATCCATAATGCCGCGTTGGGTCTGATAGGCTGCATCATAATCGGAGCGGGACTCGATGGAAGAGAACTGCCAGATCGGCAGAGACTTCAAGGCTTCAAGACTATCGAGTGCCAGCTCCGAAACCTTGTAGCCGCGCGTTCTGAGCTCATTCACGCAGGCAGCAAAGCCCGCCGCAACCTCAGGCGCCAGATCATCCATGCCATAATTGGTCGGTATGACAAATTCGGCGATGACTTCCCTATCCGTCTCGGCCCCATCATCAGCCATGACACGATAGGCCGCCGCACAGGCCGCAACACTGCGCCCCATCGGCCCTATGCTGTCAAGGCTGCGAGACAGGGGCTTACAGCCCAACCGGGACACCGACTTCTGGCTCGGTTTGAAACCAACAATGCCATTGAAGGCAGCCGGAATACGCAAGGACCCGCCTGTGTCTGTACCGATCGCGATATCCGCCAGACCACGCGCCACACTGACCGCCCCGCCAGCAGTCGAGCCACCGGGAATGGCCCCGTCAATCAGCGCATTCATCGGTGTACCATAATGGGGATTGAGCCCCAGCCCCGAATAGGCCAGCTCGGTCATGTTGGTATGGCCCAGCAGTACCGCTCCCGCCTTACGCAACCGCGCCACCACATCGGCATCTTCTGACGCTGCAGGGTCATTGGCCATAAAGCGGGTGCCCGCCTTGGTGACATGGCCTTTGACATCCAATAGATCCTTGATGGACACCAAAGCCCCCGCCAAAACACAATCATCACCAGAAGAAGCCACACAAGCTGCCTGCTTCACAGCATCATCAAAGAAACACTGGGTGAACACATGGCGCACGTCCTTACTGTCGTCCGCAACCCGCGCAATCGTTTCGTCAAGACGACTAGGGGCCGATTGGGCCGACCATTCAAACGGATCTGACATTGTTCTCTCCTTCAGGCTGAAGCACAAAGCGAAGCACCGGCTACACACCCGGCGCATCTCTCATTTGTTCAACTGATCACTTGTTCAACTGATCACTGGCAGGTTGCGCGCCTGATAGCCAAAGGCAAGGCTGCGCCCCAACACCGGGTCAACCATTTCCATTTTGTAGTCAGCGGCCGGACGCACACCGCCGATAGCCCCAAGGGTGCCGCACAGCATCGCCATATTGTCGGCAAAGTCAGCCCCTGCCATCAGCTCGGCCAGAGGGCGAATGCTCGCCAAGGTGCCATCCTGATAGGCAACCCATGCACCATCTTCCTTGATCGAACATTTCAGCTCGATCTGATCGAGATGATCTGCCACCTCGTCAAAGGCCCAAACCTCGGATGCCACCGGTTTGGCACAAATCTGCTTGGAAGCGGCCACAGAATGGGCTTCAAGCCCCCGGTCGGTGTGATCAGAGCCAAGACCCAGATAGAGATTGCCCGCCACTTTGAGGAGCAACGGCTCCACCTCGCCAGAGCTTTCCTCGCCCACCACCTGAATGGCATCATCCTGTGTCAGTAAGGCATTCGACACCCGGTAATAAAGCGGCACCGTCGAAGGAGGCGCCACACCAATGGCCGCCAATTCGTCGATATGATGTTGAACCGCCTCGATGTTGCGTCCAGTCCAGCCAGCCACGATCAGCTGGTCGACGGCGATTTCAATCGCCGTACCATTGCAGTGAAATTGCATTGCCATTTCCTTTGTCTTGAAACTATTGCAGCAGGCGCGGCAAAATGAGCGCCAAATCGGGATAGGCGATCAGCACACCCACCATACACAGCATGATCAACGCATAGGGTGCCGCCCCCAGCATCACTTCGCTCATATTGCCGCTCTTTCGCGCCCCTTGAACCACATAGAGGTTGAGCCCAACCGGTGGCGTGATCAAAGCCATTTCGATCAGTACAATCATCAGAATGCCGAACCAGACCGGGTCATAGCCAAGGCCGGTAACAATCGGCACAACAATCGGAATGGTCACCACCATCAAAGACAGGGTCTCGATGAAGAAGCCGAGCACGATATAGACCAGCACCACGACCAGAATGGTCAACAAAGGCCCCACCCCGAGATTGTCGAGAATGTTGCGCATTTCTTGAGACAGACCAGCCGCCGACAGGGTGAAGTTGAGGAAAGACGCACCAATGATCACCAACATGATCATCGAGGTCACCTTGACCGTCCCGATCATGCTATCGGCCAGCATCCGCCAAGAGACGCCGCCGAACATCATGGCAATCACCAAGGCGCCGCCGACACCAACAGAGGCCGCTTCGGTTGGTGTCGCCCAGCCCTTGTAGATCGCACCAATGATTGCCGAGAAGAGCAGCACAATCGGCAGCAACTCTGCCAGACCACCGATCATCACCTTCAGTGGGAAGGTCCGTCTTTCGCCGCCCAGCTGCGGCCAGATGGTGCAAAGCCCTGCCGTTGCGGCCATGAAACCAAGCGCCAGAATGACGCCGGGCAGCAAACCGGCAAGAAACAGTTGCGGGATCGAGGTTTGGGTCAGAAATCCATAGACAATCAGGTTGATTGAGGGTGGGATCATGATCCCCAAAGTGCCACCCGCCGCAATCGCGCCGGAAAACAGTTTCGGATCATAGCCCAACCGATCCGCCTGCGGCATGGCAACGGTAGCAACCGTTGCAGCGGTGGCCACCGACGAGCCGGAGGTCGCCGAAAACATCGTCGCGGTGGCCACATTGGCATGCACCAAGCCGCCGGGCAGCCATGACACCCATTTATCAAGTGCCGAATAGGTCCGCTCGGCAATGCCACTGCGCACCAAAATCTCGCCAAGCATCACAAAGAAAGGAATGGCAATCAGGGTGGCGCTGTTCGAAGTCGACCAGACCATATTGCCCAAGCCGCGCAACAGCGGAAAGAAACTGAAAAACTGATCGATACCAAAACCGAGCAGGAATAGGACAATACCGACAGGAATGGAGAGCGACAACAGCCCCAGAAGGCCAATGGAGATAAACGGAATCACAGCCATTCCTCCTGTGCACTGGCTATGCCAATGGTTTGATCAACCTTGGCGAACCGCCCCTTGATCACCAGAATCGAAGCAGCCATAAACACCAGCCAGCTTGACACCGCAAACCAGACCCAGCCCGCGAACCACGGAATCTGAACCAGCGACAATGGGGTTTCGAGAGGCGTATTGGCCGTGGAGGCATTCTTCAGAGAGGTTGCCACCACAGGCCAGCATTGTTTAGCGATCACGGCCACTGTCACCGCGAGGGTGAGCAAAGCCAGCAAATCAAAGAACACGCGAATTTTCCGCGGAGCAACGCTCCGCAGAAAATCAATGCGTACGTGAGAGAGCTCGGTCAGAGCAAAACTCATTCCCCAAGCCGTCGCGATCGCCATGACATAGCCGGAAATCTCGTCCGTCCCCCCAAGGGAGGAGCCAAGCTGGCGCATGGTGATATCCACCAGCACCAGTCCGGCACAAGCCAACAGCATCACGCCGGTGGCCAGAGCAATCCGTCTATTCCACCGCCTTGTGGCGAGGAGAAGTTGTTCTGCCTTGTCTACGAGCATCACTCAGGTCCTACTTGGCTGCGATGGAAACGCCGACAACCTTGCCCACGCTGTCGTTCCAACGCTTGGCCCAGTCGTCGCCAGCCCGCTCGGCCCATTCTGGCAGCACCTTGCTTTCAAGGATCTCGCGCGCCTTGGTGATGTCTGCATCAGAGGCTTCCACCAGAACCATGGAGCGTTTGTCGCCAGACTTGCATTCGCCGTTGCCAGTCAGGCAGGCAATGTCATTGACCAGCGCACCTTGCGCGGTTTCCCAGGCTGGCGCTTCGAACTTGGCCGAAACTTCATCCATGATCAGCTTCTGGGTATCGGCATCAAGGGATTTCCACTTGTCCATATTCATCGCGGTCACAACCGGATCCCAGCCACCGAGCGGGATGGTCAGCAGATGGGTGGAGACTTCCCACCAACCAGCGCTATAGCCCGAGCCTGCACCGGTCACGGCACAATCGACAACACCCTTCTGCAGCGCACCCGGCACTTCGGAGAAGGCCACATTGACGCCTTCAGCGCCGAGGGCTTCAAGGAATTTTGCCGTCATACGGCCAGAAGCGCGGATTTTGAGGCCTTCCAGATCGTCAAGTTTGGCGACTTCCTTGTTGCAGAAAACAACCTGCGGCGGATAAGGCGCAATCGCCAGAAGCTTGGAGTTGAAGCGGCTGGCAAAGATTTCCTCAACCATAGGACGGGCAGCATCCACCGCAGCTTTGGCCTTGCCGGCATCCATTGCCACGAGCGGCACATCGAGACCTTCCAGTTCTGGCGCGTCAGAAACAGCATAGTCCCCAACGGTCATAGCCACATCATAGACGCCCTGTCCCAGCAGACGGAACACGTCCGCTACACCCAGATTCATCTGGTTGTGGGTCGTGACCTGCGTCGTGATTTTTCCGCCTGATGCGGCAGGAAGGGTCTCACCCCAAAATGGTGCTTCATAGGCTTTATGCAGAGGCAGGCTGGACCAGCTGCCAACCACATTCAGTTGCTCGGCGGCGGCTGGTGCGCAAAGGGCCGCAGCTGCGGTGAAGGCGAGTAGAAACTTTTTCATTTTGATGCTCCGTATCATTCCCCTGAAAGCATTTCACACCCGTCCCACAAGAGGGAGCGTGACAAAATGCCGTTTTGTTGACTTTATTGCCCACCCGAGGAGGCCCGCTTTGCTGGGCCAGCCGGACAGGCTCTGGTTGGTTGATTGTTATGGTTTCATTATTGGTATTTCGGCACCGTCCGGTATGTCGGTCACCAGCATATGACCCGGCTTGTGCGCAATGCTGAGCGGCAACCTTGCCGCCTTGATGGCGACCTGCGGCGTAACACCGCAAGCCCAGAAAACCGGCACACAGCCGGGCAGGCTTGGGGCCATGTCACCCCAGTCAGGCCGCAACAAATCCCGAACGCCAATGGCCGCGGGATCCCCTGCATGCAGCGGCGCTCCATGCGCCAGCGGAAACTGCCGGCAAATGCCATAGACTTCCTCGACCCGCTCTTCCGGGATCATCCGCATCGAGACAACAGTCTCACCAGAAAAGGCCCCGGCCGGGACGGTTTCAATCGAGGTCTTGAACATCGGCACGGTGGTGTTGTTGGTAATATGCCAGACATCGATACCAACTTCGAGCAGTGCATGCTCGAACGTGAAGGAACAGCCAAGAGCGAAGGTCACCATTTCATCGGTCCATAGCGACCCGATATCATGGCTCTCCCCCGCCAGCATCCCGTCGCGATAGATCGCATAGGCAGGTACATCGCTGCGGATATCGATGTCGACACCTGCTGTCTCAAGGAACGGATTGCCCGTATCGGAGACAGCAATCAACGGACAAGGCTTGGGATTCCGCTGGCAAAAGCGCATGAAATCCAACGCATGGGCCTGCGGCAAAATCATCAGATTGGCCTGAAGATATCCTTTCGCCAGACCAGCCGTGTGGGCCTTATACTGCCCGCCACGGATGATCTGACGCAAGGCCTGCGGGGCTTTCGATTTAAGCTCTTGATAGTCAAACATGCCGCTTTTCCCTTATTCAAATCCAGCATGCCAAAACCATTGAAAAAATCAAATCGATATTTTTGTCCTGTCATGATAGACAATTTTTATCATAGTATTGATCCAATCTCCTCAAACATGGCGAGTTTCCCTTTGAGAGTCAGAAACATAGACACATTTTACTGGGTTGCGACCCTGGGCAGCTTTCGCTCCGCTGCAAAGCATCTGAACCTGACCCAGCCCGCGGTCTCCGCCCGCATCCAGATTCTCGAACAGGATCTTGGTGTTGAGGTCTTTCAGCGCGACGTCCGCAACGCGGCACTGACCCTTGCAGGCCGTAAATTGTTTCCCTATGCAGAAAAGATGATGGCGCTGGATCAGCAGATTCTCGACAGCTTCTCAGAGACCACCCGCATCGTCCTGACCATCCGACTGGGCGCTGCTGAAACCATCGCATTCAGCTGGCTGCCAGACTTTCTGGCCTATGTTGGCAAAGTCATCCCCGGCATCGCATTCGAGCTCACAGTGGACACCACCAACAACTTGCGAAACGCGCTTCTTGCGCGTGACATTGACCTTGCCCTGCTGATGGGCCCGGTGTCCGAGGCCAGTATCAAAAATCAGCCCATTTGCGGCTATGAAATGATCTTTGCCGCCACCCCCGCCATTGCCTGCAAACATGACCTTTGGAACATCAATGACATTGCTGCGCAAAGGCTGCTGACCTTTTCTCGGTCCAGTCGGCCGGGCAAGGAAATTCAGACCTTGCTATCGTCGAGTTGTGAAGGGCCACTCAATATCAGCACCTCCACCTCCATCGGCGCGCTCAGGGAACTGGTCTGCGCTGGCTATGGCATTTGTGCCTTGCCGAAAATCATCGTCAGTGAGGACTTGAAAAACGGCACTCTGATGGAGCTGGATTCCGATGTGGTTCTCAAGGATATCTCCTTCACAGCGTCATATGTCGAGAATGCCCCAACCCGGAGCATTGTCGAGACCATCACGTCCCACTTGTATGACTATCTCGAGGCGGCCTGATTATCTCAGGCGAGTTGGTAGCTGCAACGCGCCTTATCGAAGCCGACAATCTGACGTCCCGCATTGAAAGCCTTTTGCAAAGCGGCGCGCACCCGCAACCGCTGGGCCAGCGCAGCCTCTGGGTCCTCCGCCAGCAAGGCATCAATGTCGCGCGGGATGTGAACCTCTTGCGGGATTTCCTGTTGCAACATTGTCGCACCGTCTGCCTCGACCCGGTCCCGCACCCGGTCACTGTCGAGTTGCCAGATCGCCATCACCCGGTCGGAGGGCAGGCCTGCATTCATCCCCGGCATCGCCCCATAATAGTCGACATGATAATCACGCACCACGGCCCCCAAAACGCCAATATTCAAGCCCGCATTCACCGCCCGCAGTGGATCATAGGTCCAGCGCACCGTGGTCACGCCGCGGGCAAGACACCAGTCTCGCTGAAACCATTTGAGTTTCGCGCCGAGCCCGAGCCCGCGCAAATTCGACTTCACGGCCAAACGGTGGGAATGCTGCAAGCCTGGCGTGACAGTCGGGAAGCCAAGCAGAAATCCAAGCATCTCCTCGCCTCGAAATGCCCCGGCCACCAGCCCGCCTTCCGATTGCAGGGCCATCAGGATGTCGGCATTGTCAGGCTTTTCGCCCTCGCCCCAGGCTTCGATCTGAAAAGCCTCGGAGCGTTGCATTTCGGCAATGCCGGACAGCTCCCGCAAAACAATATCTTCGCCGCTGGTGGACTGGGTCACGGGGCAATCCTTTCCTTAGACTGGGTCACAGCATCAAGAAACGCCCAGTCGAGCGTCACACCAAGCCCGGCCCCATGCATTGGCACCGGCATCATGCCATCTTTTGCTTCCAGCGGCTCATTGATGATGTCGCGCTTGAAATAGCGAATGGAGGAAGATGTATCCCCCGGCTTGGTAAAATTGGGCAGGCTGGCGAGATGAATATTATGCGCCCGGCCAATGCCGCTCTCCAGCATGCCACCGCACCAAACAGGCGCGCCAAAGGCCGCAGACACATCGTGGATGGCGCGGGCCGCTTCATAGCCACCGACCCGACCAACCTTGATATTGATGACCCGGGCAGCCTCAGACGCCAGCGCCTTGCGGCAATCAGCAGGGGTTCGGATCGATTCATCAAGGCAGATCGCCGTCTCAATCGAGCGCTGAACAATTGCGTGGTCATGAATGTCATCCACCGCCAAGGGCTGTTCGATATAATCGAGCTGAAATGCATCCATCGCCCTCAAGGTCGCCAAATCCGCCAAGCCATAGGCCGTGTTGGCATCCACCGTCAGCTTGATGTCCGGGAACTTTGACCGCACAGCTTCTAGCAACGCCAGATCATGGCCTTGAGCAATCTTCAGCTTGGTGCGTTTATAGCCCGCCTGTTGCGCAACAGCGATCCGATCCAGTGTCTCAGAGATCGAAGCAATGCCGATCGACACACCGACAGGCACCGCATCGCGCACGCCACCCAAAGCCGCCTTCAACGGCACACCAAGTGTCTTGCACCAAAGGTCCCAAAAGGCCATTTCCACCACAGCTTTGCTCATCCTGTGGCCACGCCAAGGGGCGAGCAGCTGGTTCAACTCGGCAGGGGAAGAGAAACTTTTACCGACAATCTGTGGCAGGATGAGGTCTCGCAAAAAGGCCATTGCCCCGGGGATGGTCTCTTCAAGATAATCGGGGAACGGATCCATCACCGCCTCGGCATACCCTTCCACCCCATCAGCCCGTAAGATCAACAGCGGGAAGACCTTGTCCGTCATTGTCTGGTTCGACACGATGAACGGTGAGATCAAGGGCAAGCTGACGACGCGCAATTCAGCCTCAACAATTTTAATGCCTTGGAAATGCGAGGTCATCTGTCCCATCCGTTGCGCTTGCCTCAAGCTATATTGGACTTGGCGAGGCGAAGGTCTGTTTGAAATATTGTCCTTCCCGGCAAGAAGAACCTGCCGGGAAGGATGATCATCAGCCAACTTGGCTTATTTCATCGTATAGACATCGATGGAGAAATACTTGTCGTTGATCTTCTGGTAGGTTCCGTCTGCGCGGATTTGAGCCAGAGCCTTGTTCAGACGCTCCCGCAGATCATTGTCTGCCTGCCGCACAGCGATACCAACGCCTTCACCGACAAACTTCGGATCGGTGATTGGCTCACCAGCGAGCTTGCAGCATTTGCCACCATCGGTCTTTTCAAGAAAATCGAGCAGCGGCAGCATGTCGCCGACCATCACATCGAGACGACCTGCGGTCATATCGAGATTGACCTCATCCTGGGTAGGATAGAGCTTCAATTCCGCATCCGGATACACTTTGGCCGCAAAATCGGCCTGTGTGGTGGCGGATTGAGCACCGATTACCTTGCCTTTCATCGCCTCGGCGGTGAATTCGGTGATCTCGCTTTCCTTTGGTACCACATGGGTCATGGCAGCCATATAATAAGGGTCGGTGAAGGAAACCTTTTTCTTACGCTCTTCGGTGATGAACATCGAAGCAATAATGAAATCGTATTTCTCGGCAATCAGACCGGGAATGATGCCATCCCAGTCCTGACCGATCACTTCACACTCAGCCCCGATCCGCTTGCACAGCTCAAGACCGATTTCGACGTCAAATCCCTCAATCTTGCCATCCGCAGTGGTATAGTTGAACGGAGGATAGGCCCCTTCCGTACCAAGACGCAGGCTTTCCGCAGACGCGCTTGTGGTAAGACCTGCCAGCAGCAAGCCAGCACTCAGAAGTTTTACAAATTTCGACATTATGTTCCCTTTCAATGAGGATAGGTGAGTTCGGACTTTGTCCTGTTTTGTTGATTATTCAGAGATGGGCACCAGAGGATTGCCCACATGACCGGTGAAGGCACCATAAAGGTGCGAGACATGATCAAGACGCTTCTCCGCCTCGTCGCCGAGCGTCAAAAAGACATCGTTGATCATCAAGTTGCAGAGCAGTGACAAATGGGCCGTTGAATCCCAGAATTGATGAAACTGCGTCGCGACCATGAATTGTTCGTCACTGTGATCTCCGCCCCAGTCACAGAAATGATCGGTAAACAGACTGACAGCAATGCCGTTGGCCTTGGCTTCCCTTGCCAGAACCAGCGCCTGACGCGAATAGCGACGCGCTTCAAAGATTGCCAGACAGCGCTCGCCGTCAGCGGCCAAGAGATCAGCAAAATTGCCGTCCGAGAGATCCAGCAAATGCACGCCGGGCCGGATATAGGTCAGTTGATGGGCAAAATAGGCAGCCAGACCCCGCTCTGTCTGAAAACCGGAGACAAAAACCTGCGGGCAAAGTGCCAACCGATCGACGCATCGTTGCCATGCCTCGGTTCGCGCCAGTTCATAAACAGCAACCAGACTGGCCATTTCCGCCTGCAGTCCGTCTGACAGTCGCTCTTCCCGCTTGCCCGGAGCAGCCCGCAAGGCATCCAACCGATCCTTGATCAACCAGGGCTGGTCGCCGATGTCGTCCTTGAGATGATCTTTCAGATCCTTCAGATTGGCATAGCCAATGGCACGGCAAAAGCGCCCAATGCTCGCCTCGCTCACCTGAACCTTTTCGGCCAGCGACGCAGCTGTCTCGAACGGCAAATCCTTGAAACGAGCCAGCATGAAACGGGCAATTGCGCAGTGGGATTTTGACCCCACCTGCGCTGCCTCGGTCAGCCGTTCGTAAAGAGAACTGGAATTGCTCATGTCACCTCTGAGTGTTTTTGCAAGTTTTTCATCATGACATACTAATTGTCAATATTCTTTCAAATTTTCTCTCCAGACACACACAGCGCAAAGCGATGCGCAACGGCAAGCAACAACAGAAAACCCGGTCAATAACTTGATACTATGAAGACAATTGCAAGATCATCCGACGCCCCGCTTCGTAGGCGTGGCTGGCGCTTGAGCGCTGGTGCAAAAATGGATGGCCCTGAAAACACAAAACCACCCGGCCATGAAGGCAGCAGGTGGTTTGTCAAACCCTTTCGGGTAGATGGTGCGGCCGAGAAGACTCGAACTTCCACGGGTGTTACCCCACAGCGACCTCAACGCTGCGCGTCTACCAATTCCGCCACGGCCGCAAGCCTTGAACGTCGAAGCGATAATCGCCTCGTTGGTGGCGTGTAACTAGCAAATTCATTTTGGCCGCACAAGCGTTTAAAGGTGCGATCAACAACAAATGTGGAAAGCGTATGACAGGATACGATTTAATCGATTTTTCCCAGAGTCCCACTCGCCCAGCAGCACCTCACCCTCTGGAACAGGCAAGCAAGAATGCCTAAATAGATGCTATCAGGTGCCGACGCGGTTGATCCCGCGCAATGGTCGCCAGTCGACACTGCGATACAGAACCTTGGTAATCGAAATACCGACTTTTTCGCCGCGCAAAATCACCTGACCAAGCGCCACCGGCGTGCCATTGGCCTTGATGAGACAATCATCTTCTTCGTTGGCATCCAGTTCGATCACGGCCCCACGCCCCATGCGCAACAGCTGGTGAATGGGGATAGAGGTCGAGCCGAGCTCAACGGAGATGTCAATTGCGATACTGTCTAGATCTGGCACGTTTCACCTTTTCCGTGTTTCTCACGGATTGACGATGTCGGACATTAACAAAGTGTTATCGCTTATGGTAAATGAAAGCTTAACAAGCGACAGACAATCGTCCGCTCCAGCAAATTGACCACAGATCGAAGCCCCCAATGACCAACAGCCACATCGACCGCAACGACATTCTGACCAAGCCCGACACCCCTCGACCGATGGCGTCAAAGACCGGAGATGTGGTGGAATGGCTGGTTTCCGACCGACAAGTCCCCTATCCCGAAGCAATTGCCTTCATGGAACAGAGAATCGAAGCCATTGCGCGCGGAGAGGCCAAAGAATGCGTCTGGTTGCTGGAGCACCCCCCACTTTATACCGCCGGAACCAGTGCCGACCCGAGGGATCTGGTGGCACCCGACCGATTCGATGTCTTTGAAACCGGACGGGGCGGCCAATATACCTATCACGGTCCCGGCCAACGCATTGCCTATGTCATGCTTGATCTGAAGCGCCGGACGCAGGATATACGCCTGTTCGTTGCCAGCCTTGAATCCTGGATCATCAACACCCTCGCCGCCCACAATATCAAGGGTGAGCGAAGGGAGGATCGTGTTGGCGTCTGGGTGGAGCGGCCGGAAAAAGGCCCCGGCGTTGAGGACAAGATCGCAGCCATCGGCATTCGGGTCCGCAAATGGGTCACCTTCCACGGCATCAGCCTCAATATTGAGCCAGACCTCGACCATTATGGCGGTATCGTGCCGTGTGGCATCGCCAAGCATGGGGTAACGAGCTTCGTCGATCTGGGCTATCCCCTGACCATGAGTGATGTGGACATGACCCTGCGCGAAGAGTTCGAACAACTATTCGGAGAAACGACCAACTGACCGGCAATCAGCTGAAATCTCTTAAAAATCAACCCCTGTCACCAAACCGTGCGCCCCCTGTCGATATTAACCACCCGAGCGGAAATAAACCCAAGATTGTATTCATTAACGTCTCATTAAGCTAACCTGCAGACGCATCAAGACGCATAGCATATGAGGCAGAAGAGATGATCCGTACATCCATAACGGCCTTCTTCGGGGATGAAGACGCATCGGCCGCAATGGAATATATCCTGATCGTGGCGCTCATCAGCGTCGCTTGGCTGTATATCTGGCGGGAATATACCGCCGAACTGACTCAGATCTACGATCGACTCGCACGCGACCTGCGCAATGTAAAGATCGGCTGAGATATGAAAGGCCCGGCTTTGCCGGGCTTTTTCTGTGCGCCTGTCTTTCCACCATCCCCACCTTTGCGTCTGTTGTTGTTGGGTCCGGAGCGGGGATGCGCTAACAATGAAGCATCACAGGACAGAATAAGGAAAGCAAGATGCCGGGTCTTGATGCCGCACGCCCGTTGGGTCCGATCCAATGGCGCCCCAGCCAGATGCCCCTGATCATGGGCATCATCAATGTCACACCGGATTCTTTTTCCGATGGCGGCCAGTTTATCGCCGCAGATGCCGCCCTCGCCCATGCCCGGCAACTGGCAGACCAAGGGGCACATATTCTCGACATTGGTGGTGAATCGACCCGTCCAGATGCCACGCCGGTCAACGAATCCGAAGAGTTGGCGCGGGTACTGCCAGCCATTCGCGCGATTATCGAGCAGGATCTCGGCTGCGCCTTGTCGATTGACACTTACAAGGCCAACGTCGCGGCCAAGGCGCTCGAAGCGGGCGTTCATATCGTCAATGATGTCTGGGGGCTTCAACGCGATCCAGACATCGCCAAGGCTGCGGCGGACCATCAGGCCCCGGTCATCATCAACCACTGGGAAACCGAAAAGCAGGCTGGCCTCGGCCTGATTGACCAGATGAAAGCCTTCTTTGATCGCTCCATCGCCATCGCTCAGGCAGCAGGCCTGTCCGAAGACCGTATCATCCTTGACCCCGGCATCGGTTTTGGCAAGGATCTTGATGACAATCTGGTCATCCTCAATGGCCTTGAAACCCTGATCGGCTGGGGCTATCCCTTGCTGATCGGCACCTCACGCAAGCGGTTTATCGGAGCCCTGACGGGGCGCGAAGCGCAAGACCGCGTCCATGGAACTGTGGCCTCCAATGTTCTGGCATTGGAAAAAGGGGCTTCCATCTTCCGCGTCCATGACGTCGCCGCCCACAAAGACGCCCTCGCTGTCGCAGGTGCCATTCTCAACCCTCAAGGGAGCTGATTCCATGGATCGAATCATTCTTAGAGATCTTGCCTTCTTTGCCTATCACGGGGTCTATCAGGAGGAAGCAAGCCTTGGTCAGCGCTTCTACTTCGATCTCGACTGCTTCCTCGACCTTCGCCCAGCTGGTAAAAGTGACGATGATGGTGATACCGTACGCTATGACCATATTGCAAAGCGTGTCGAGACCATCGTCACAGAGCGCCGCTTTCAACTGATTGAAGCGCTGGCAGAAGCCGTGGCGGAAGACCTGCTTCGGAATATGGACAAAATCGAGGCCATTCGCGTCAAGGTACGCAAGCCCGAAGCTCCGATCCCGGCCATTGTCAAAGACATTGCCGTCGAGATCAATCGCACACGCAAGGATTATGACCTATGAGTGAGAAAGCCCAGAAGGTGGAAGCATTCATCAGCCTTGGAGGCAATATCGGCGATCCTTCCATAGCCATTGAAGATGCGTTGACCGCTTTGGCCGGCAAGCCCGGCGTCACAGTTACCACGCGCTCACGCTTTTACCGCACCCCACCATGGGGCAAGACAGATCAGTCCGAATTCGTCAATGCCTGTGCCGGGGTCAAAACCACCCTGACCCCGACAGAGCTACTGAAAACCTGTCTGGAAGTGGAAACCAGCATGGGCCGCGTGCGCGAAGAACGTTGGGGGCCGCGGATCATCGATCTCGATATTCTCACCTATGGGGATGTCACAATGGATGATCCGGATCTGACGCTGCCCCATCCTTATCTGACGGAACGGGCCTTTGTTCTGGTGCCTCTGAAAGACATTGCTCCGGATTTCCAGCTCAATGGAACAGACATCAGTGCGATGCTCGAGAAGCTCGACACCTCCGAGATTGTCGCCATGGATCAGTATTAGAGATTAGCTCTGGCCACCACCATCAAACGGGGCTGACAGTCAGCCCCGTAGCGCGTCCAGCACGAGGATGGCAGCATCGAAATCCGCGCGACGGAAGACGCGCCTCTTGGTGGCTTCCTCGTCTTCGCCCCACATTTCAATATTCCAGTCCTCATCAACCATCGCAGCCGCCCATGTGGCATCCGAGGTCAAAAAGCCCTTCCAGAAGGCATAGGGCAACAAGACCGAACCGGTGATTGTCATCATGGTGTGAAGCGCTGCCAGCTGAAAGATATCCAACCCCTGCCATTCGGCCCGCAGGGCCTGCCCCATGACCGGGCTCTGCTCCACCGCCATGATGCCGTTCGCCTGAACGAAACGCCCGCCCAGCGGCTCCTCAACCCATTTCAGCACGGGTTGCCAAAGCGTCTGTTGCCGATCGACCAGTCGCTCAGGGTGGGTTGCCGGGTAACAGATGAAGTCGTGATTGAGATAGGATACAATCTCGTCAAGCATCGCCTCGCGCGCATCCTCCACCCCATCGATGGTGGAATTGACCAGACGGGTCAGAGGCATGGTCGCAGGGTCAATCTTGTCTGTCTGGGCGTCCCACTCGCTCGCCAGTGCCCTGGCAATTGCCTCGCACGGCACAGACACCTGATGTTTCGCAGGGCTTCGGATCGGCCGACCATCCAGCAAAACCCGATGACCACCCTCCTCATCGGCAGCGATGGACACAGCCTTGTAGAAGCGCTTGGGCAAGGGTGTTTTCATCACTTCCTTGGCCCGCATCATCGGATTTGTGGTGCTGTCCTGCTGCCCCGGAACAAAGTCCCCAAACAGGGCCTGAACCGCATCAGGATCGGTGGAATTTTCCTTGTCCGACATGACCATTCCTCTTCTTGTCCGATTGTAGCTGTCAGAGTGAGCGCAGCAGCTGATCAAGCGCGGCATAATCATCCACCAGATGATGAGCGCCAGCGGCCCGCAACTCCACAGCCGGATGATAGCCCCAGGTGACACCGACACCGCGCACCCCAGCACTGACCGCCATTTCGATATCATAGCTGGTGTCGCCGATCATCACCGTATCCTCTGGCGCGACACCGGTCTCGGCCATGGCCTGCAGGATCATGCCCGGATTGGGTTTTGACGGCGCGCGATCAGCGGTTTGGACAGTGACGAAATGATCGTGCCAGCCGAAGCTGTCAAACAGATGCAGCACGCCACGATAAGCCTTGCCCGTCGCGATACCCAAAAGATAAGTCTCTTCCGCGGCCAGAGCCTCGATCACCTCTTTCGCACCCTCATAGAGATGCTCGATCGCATCGCCACCTTCTCGCTTGGCGATGACAAAATCCTTGTAGCTGTTGACCAGCAAATCCCGCGCTTCCACAGCGATCCCCGGTGACAGTCGCTCAACCGCCTGCGGCAAGGACAGGCCGATAATCGACAGGGTTGCCGCTTCGCCCGGGGACGGCAAATCATGCAGACGGTAGGCGTGCTCCATGCCCTCGACAATGGTATGCGCGCTGTCGACGATGGTGCCGTCGCAGTCAAAGATAAACAGCTTGAGGCTCATGCTCATGATCCTTGGGAAAGGGTCCTAATCGATTACAGGCGGCAAAGAGAATGGGCAATCAATTCTCGTTGCCCAGCTCATCCTCGATGTCTGGATCATAGTTGGAAACGTCAAAGCCGAGCAGGTTCCAGCTCTGCTGCATATGTTGAGGCAATGGCGCGGTCACATCCAGAATGCCGCCTTTTGGGTGCGGAATGCGGATCCGTCGCGCATGCAGATGCAGCTTGTTCTGAATACCGCCGGGCAGTTCCCAATTATCGATGTTGAAATATTTTGGGTCGCCGATGATCGGACATTCCATATAGGCGGCATGCACACGCAGCTGGTGGGTCCGGCCCGTGACGGGCTTCAACGTCAGCCAGGACAATTTCTGCCCGGACTGTTCCACCACCGAGTAATGGGTCACGGCATGCTGCGCCCCATCATCCCCATGACGGGCAATCCGCATGCGGTCGCCATCTTCTGCCTGATATTTCGCAACATAGGTGGACACCCGCGCCTGTTTTGGCTTGGGCACACCACGCACCAACGCCCAATAGGTTTTCTGTGTCGAACGCTCGCGAAAGGCCTTGGTCAGGGCCGTTGCAACAGAGCGTCTGCGCGCCACCACCAGCACACCGGACGTATCCCGGTCAAGACGATGCACAAGGCGCGGCTTCTGCCCGTGCTTGTCCCGCAGGGATTCCAGCATCCCGTCCACATGACGGCTCATGCCAGAGCCGCCCTGCACTGCCAATCCGGCTGGCTTGTTGAAGACATAGATATCCTTGTCTTCATAAAGCAGGACCGATTTGAGAAAATCTTCATCCCGGTCATCAACCCGCGGCATAGCCCGCTTCGGTGCGGCATTGGTGGATTTCTCATCGGTCGCCAGCGGCGGAATACGGACCTGTTGGCCCTTCATCAAACGCATGTTGGTCTTCACGCGCTTGCCATCCACCCTCACCTGCCCGGTGCGCATCAGTTTCTGCAACTGACCAAAGGACAGACCCGGATAATGCTCCTTGAACCAGCGGTCCAGACGCATCCCGTCTTCATCCCCGGTCACGTCTCGATTTTGTATGGTCGCCATTGCCTCTCAGACCCTCTCGTCTATACCAGCGCCCGTGCCACGCTCAGTCCCGCGAAAAGCGCCACAATAGCCCCGGCAAGGGACAATGCAACATAAAAAAGGGCCAACCCCATCTGCCCGCGTTCTGTGAGCACCACAACATCAAGGGAAAAGGTGGAAAAGGTGGTAAAACCGCCCAAAAGCCCGGTTGTCAGCAGCAATCGGACCTCGGTGCTGGCCTGAAACCGCAGCGCCAAAAGCTCAATCAAAAGCCCCATCAGGAAAGAACCCGAGATATTGCAAATCATGGTGCCATAGGGAAAGCCACTGCCAAAGGTACGCAGGGCAATCATGCCGACCAGATGGCGCATGCTGGCACCCGCGGCCCCTCCCAGCGCGACAAGGAGAAAGTGATTCATTTGTTCCGTTCCATTCTTAAGCGAGACCAATAGTCCAACCGCTTGCGCAAGTCACGCTCAAAGCCGCGTTCTACCGGCTGATAAAAGCTTTTTCGGCCCATTTCTGTCGGGAAGTAATCCTGACCGGAAAAGGCATCCGGCTCATCGTGATCATAGCGATAGCCATCGCCATAGCCTTCTGCAGCCATCAGTTTGGTGGGCGCATTGAGAATATGTTTGGGTGGTGGCAGAGAACCTTCCTTCTTCGCCGCCTTCATCGCCGCATGATAGGCCAGATAACCCTTGTTCGATTTTGGCGCCGTCGCCAGATAGATCGCCAGCTCCGCCAGAGCATAATGCCCCTCGGGCGCCCCGATCAATTGAAAGGCCTCGCGACAGGCCATTGCCATCACCACAGCGTTCGGATCTGCCAGTCCCACATCCTCAGACGCCATCACGGTCATCCGCCGCAAAATATAAAGCGGATCTTCTCCCGCATCGAGCATCCGGCACATATAGTAAAGCGCCGCATCCGGATCAGATCCACGGATCGATTTGTGAAAGGCAGAGATCAGATTGTAATGCCCGTCCGCCGACTTGTCATAGATCGGTGCACGCCGCTGCAGAATGGTGCCCAGCTGCTCGGCGGTGAATGTCTCACCCTCATGCGCGGCCCGCCAAACTTCCTGCGCCAGCGTCAAAGAGGACCGCCCGTCCCCGTCCGCCATCCGGACCAATGCGGCCCGCGCCTCGTCATCCAGCGGTAAGGGCTTGCCAAGCGCTTCTTCAGCCCGCGTCAGTAACTGACCGATCGCTTCATCATCAAGGCTTTTGAAGGTCAAAACCTGCGACCGAGACAGCAAAGCGGCATTCAACTCAAAGGACGGATTTTCCGTTGTCGCGCCGACCAGTACCACCGTGCCATCTTCCATCACGGGCAGAAAGCTGTCCTGTTGAGCCTTGTTGAAACGATGGATCTCGTCGACAAACAACAAGGTTGTCTTGCCCATCCTCCGGCGCTCGCGGGCTGCTTCAAACACCTTCTTGAGGTCAGCCACGCCAGAAAAAATCGCGGAAATCTGTTCAAAATGCAGGTCTGTCCCATCGGCCAACAGACGGGCAACGGTGGTTTTCCCCGTCCCCGGCGGCCCCCAAAGGATCAAGCAGCCCAGCGAGCCGCTCTTCAACATCCGTGTCAAAGTGCCATCGTCACCGACCAAATGGCCTTGTCCGACCACTTCATTCAGATGTCGGGGGCGCAACAGATCAGCCAGAGGGCGCATCGCTCCCTCTGGCTGATCCTTGTCTTGCTTTCCTGCGGGCGTCGACAGGCCCGCCGTCTCAAACAGATTGCTCACGTCTTGTGCCTAACCACTGATGGTTGTCTTGATGGTCTGACCATTGCGTTCAATTTCCATCCGCCAGAGGCGGAAATTCTGTTCTGTCAGGATCTCCAGAACCCGTGTGGTGCGGATCACCTCGCCATTCAGCCGTCGGATGATGTCCCCCACCCGGACGCCAAGTCGGTCTGCAGTGGAGCCTTGTTCAACCTTGGCCACCACAACTCCCTTAAGGCCGGTATCCAGTCCCAGTTCCTGTGCCACGGCAGGAGACAGATTGTAAACCGTTGCACCCCCGAAAGGTGAATAACCATCAATCAGCACTGCATCGCGTGGTGGTCGCTCTGGCGCGGTTGCTGTGCGCACGGTAAGTACTTTCTCGCGCCCGTCACGCAGGATCGTCAATTCTGCTTCAGCCCCGAGTTTGACCGTCGCATAGCGATATTCAAACGCATCCGGGCTGTCGACATCCTTACCATTGACCTGCAACAGCAAATCCCCGACTTCCAATCCCGCTTCTTCCGCTGGGCCATCCTCGTCAAGCGCGGTTACAAGCACCCCACGGGGCCGATCCAACCCCAGCCCTTCGGCAATGTCCGCTGTTACCATCTGTAAGCTGCCGCCGAACCACGCCCGCTCGATCCCCTTGCCGGAAATTGCCCCTTCCGCCACCAGACGCACCATATTGGCCGGAATGGCAAAGCCGATGCCGTTCGAGCCACCGGAGCGCGAAAAGATCGCCGTATTGACCCCAACCAGACGCCCATTCATGTCAACCAATGCGCCGCCGGAATTGCCCGGATTGATCGCCGCGTCGGTCTGAATGAAAAATTGATAATTGCTGATGCCCACATGGGTCCGCGCCAAGGCCGAGACGATGCCGCTGGTCACCGTCTGCCCCACCCCGAACGGGTTGCCAATTGCCAGCACCAGATCGCCAACCTTCAACTCATCGGAATCCGCAAACGGCAGTGATGGGAATGCCTGTTTGGGATCCCGAATTTTCAAAATGGCCAGATCGGTGCGCTCCTCATCAAGAATGATATCCGCATCAAACTCAGTCCGGTCTGCCAAAGCCACCCGCACTTCGGTCGCGCCCTTGATCACGTGATGGTTGGTGACGATCACCCCGCTTGGATCAACAATAACACCCGAACCCAGCGACCGCTCGACCCGCTCGCGCGGCTGGCCAAAGCCATTGCCGCCAAAGAAACGCTCAAAGAAAGGATCATCAAAGAAAGGAGATCGCGCCCGCTGCTGCACCCGTCGCGTTGCATAGACATTGACCACCGCAGGGGCTGCTGCATCGACCACAGGGGAGAAACTCAGTTGCATCTCGGCCTTGCTTGCAGGCACCCTGCTTGCGGCAGCAGACGCCGCCACGGCCTTCGTCGTCACGCCCGACGATAAGACATAGTCGCTGAGAGCACCGCCTACGCCCGCCGCCACAGCAACGACAGTCAATATGGCAAGTTTTTTCGACAAAGACATGCTGACACCCCTCTTTTCAATCATAAGCAAATCATATACCCGCGCGCTGATCCGTCACGGGAAAATTCATGTCCGAAAAGCTAGGACCGTGAGCGGGCAAAACTAAGGTCACCCACGGCACCATCTTTTATCATTGCCAAGAATTAATCAAACAGCAGAGGTTCTTAATGTCCCACTGTCCGCAATTTGTGGCTCACACCGATCGACTAAGGCAGCCTCAAACGAAAAAGGGGTGACCAATGGCCACCCCTTTAAACTTATCAACCGGCAACAAGCTTACGCTGCGTCTTCGGTTTCAACTTCCTGCGTTGGACCGGAGTCTTTGCCGCGAGCCTCAGGATCACGATCAACAAGCTCGATCACAGCCATTGGCGCGTTGTCGCCATAGCGGAAGCCGGCTTTCAGAACGCGGGTATAGCCGCCCTGACGTTCGGTGTAACGCTCGCCGAGTACGTCGAACAATTTCTTGACCATGTCTTTGTCACGGATCTGGGAAATTGCCTGACGACGGGCATGCAGATCACCGCGTTTTGCCAGAGTGATGAGTTTGTCTGCGATCGGCTTGAGTTCTTTAGCCTTAGGCAGGGTGGTTACGATTTGCTCATGCTTGATCAAAGCTGCCGCCATGTTGGCGAACATTGCCTTGCGATGAGAAGCTGTGCGATTGAGCTTGCGACCTGATTTGCCGTGGCGCATTGCCCTCTCCTTTTCCTATCCGACGGTATCACACCGTGGGTAACAATTAGTACTGATCTTCGTAGCGCTTGGCGAGATCGTCGATATTTTCAGGCGGCCATGCCTGAACTTCCATGCCCAGATGCAAACCCATCTGTGCGAGGACTTCTTTGATCTCGTTGAGCGACTTACGGCCAAAGTTCGGCGTGCGGAGCATTTCCGCTTCCGTTTTCTGGATAAGATCACCGATGTAAACAATGTTGTCGTTTTTCAGGCAGTTTGCGGAACGGACAGACAGTTCCAGCTCGTCCACTTTCTTGAGCAGTGCTGGATTGAATGCCAATTCCTGGGTCTGTTCCTGAACAACTTCTTTTTCCGGCTCTTCGAAATTGACGAAGATGGACAGCTGGTCCTGAAGAATGCGTGCAGCAAAAGCCACCGCATCATCAGGCTTCACGGAACCATCAGTTTCAATATTCATGATGAGCTTGTCATAATCGAGAACTTGACCCTCACGGGTATTCTCAACCTTGTAAGCAACACGCTTGACCGGAGAATAGAGGCTGTCAACCGGGATCAGACCGATCGGAGCATCGTCCGGACGGTTCTGAGTTGCGGTCACATAACCCTTGCCACTATCGACAGTGAATTCCATGCGAAGCTCGGCACCAACGTCCAAAGTGCAAAGCGGCAGTTCCGGATTCAGGATTTCGACATCGCCGACAACCTGAATATCACCTGCACGCACAACACCCGGGCCTTCCTTGCGGAGAACCATACGCTTCGGGCCCTCACTTTCCATGCGCAACGCGATTTCCTTGACGTTCAGGATCAGATCCGTCACGTCTTCGCGAACACCGGAAATGGAGGAAAACTCATGCAAAACACCGTCAATCTGGATGGCGGTCACTGCTGCCCCTTGCAGGGAAGACAGAAGGACACGACGCAGGGCATTGCCCAAGGTCATGCCAAAACCACGCTCCAGAGGCTCGGCAACCACTGTGGCGAGACGCAACTCGTCGTCGCCCGGGGTGATTTCGAGCTTGGTTGGCTTGATAAGTTCCTGCCAGTTTTTCTGAATCACGTCTCAACCCTTTCTCGTTCCGGGGAGATACCCCACCTTTTGCTGCTATGGTCCAGCCACAGCGAGCGGCAGGGAACCTGAAAATTATTAGACGCGACGACGCTTGCGCGGACGACAGCCATTGTGCGGAATTGGGGACACATCACGAATAGAGGTGATGGTGAAACCAAGTGCCTGAAGGGCACGCAGGGCTGATTCACGACCCGAACCAGGGCCTTTGACTTCAACTTCGAGTGTCTTCATGCCATGCTCGGCAGCTTTTTTGCCAGCATCTTCACCAGCCATCTGCGCGGCGAATGGGGTGGACTTACGAGAGCCCTTGAAGCCCATTGCACCAGCCGAAGACCAGGAAATGGTATTTCCCTGTGCATCGGAGATGGTGATCATGGTGTTGTTGAAGGTCGAATTCACATGCGCTACACCGGACGTAATATTCTTACGTTCGCGACGCTTAACGCGCGAGGCATCTTTCGCCATATTCTTTCCTCGATCTCTACACCGCCGTTATACCAGCGGCTCCACCGGACAAACCGTGGATTATTTCTTCTTACCAGCAATCGCTTTCGCAGGACCTTTACGGGTGCGAGCGTTGGTGTGCGTGCGCTGACCACGAACGGGCAGACCACGACGATGGCGCAGGCCACGGTAGCAACCCAGATCCATCAGGCGCTTGATGTTCATGGCGGTCTCACGGCGCAGGTCACCTTCTACGGTGTAGCCAGCGTCGATCACTTCGCGCATTTTCAGAACTTCAGCATCAGTGAGGTCGGCGACGCGACGCTCTGGAGCGATGTTGACTTGTTCGGTGATTTCCTTGGCAAATTTGGGTCCAATGCCATGGATATACTGAAGCGCGATGATGACGCGCTTGTTCGTCGGAATGTTGACGCCAGCAATACGGGCCACGTCTGATCTCCTTATATGCAGGCAGTCCGCAAGGACTGGATGCATCCGGGTGAAGCTCCTCCCCATCCTTAGCACCAAGACAGCGGCACTTAATGGCAAGAAACACTTTTGTTGTTTATTGGCGCCGATGACCCAAGGGTCATACAGAACGCACAAAATGTGCCCGAAAGCTCTGGGCTTCCGAACACAGAGCCGCATTTTATGCGGCTAGCGCCGGTTACTACCGGATTCAGAATGCAAGAGTCAAGCCATCCAGAGCGAAAAACGCGAGAAAACTCAACTCAGCACATCCTTGATCGACTGAGCGACCTGTTCGATGTCCTGCATACCGTCAACCGTCTTCAACTCGCCGGTCTTGGTGTAGAAGTCGATCAGAGGCTCGGTCTGTGCCTTGTATACCGCAAGGCGCTTCTTCAGGGCTTCCGCATTGTCGTCGGCACGAACCTCGGCGCTCTCAGACGCACGTTTTTCGATACGGGACAACAGAATGCCTTCGTCTACGCGGATCTCGACCACTGCGTCGAGTTCCATCTTCTTATTCTTAAGCAACTCGGTGAGTGCTTCTGCCTGAGCAATCGTGCGTGGAAAGCCGTCGAGGATAAAACCGTTGGCGCAATCCGGCTCTTCAACACGATCGGAAATGATGGACACGACGATCTCGTCCGAGACCAGCTCGCCACGATCCATGACTTCCTTGGCAGCCAGGCCGACCGGGGTCTTTGCAGCCACCGCAGCACGTAGCATTTCACCGGTGGAAAGCTGCACAATCTTGTAATCCTGCACAAGGCGCTCGGCCTGTGTGCCCTTACCTGCCCCCGGAGGTCCAAGCAGAATCAGTCTCATCGACGTTTACCCCTCAACTTCGATTTTTTGACCAGCCCTTCATATTGATGGGCCAGCAGATGTCCCTGGATCTGTGACACAGTGTCCATGGTGACACTGACCACAATCAAAAGGGACGTACCGCCGAAGTAGAATGGCACACCCGTAGCCGAGATCAGGAATTCAGGCAGAAGACAGACGAGAACCATGTAGATCGCACCCAGCACAGAAACGCGTGTCAGGATACGGTCGATATATTCTGCAGTTCTCTGACCTGGTCTGATGCCCGGAATAAAGCCGCCATGCTTCTTCAGATTGTCCGCAGTTTCCTGCGGGTTGAACACAATTGCTGTGTAGAAGAAAACGAAGAAGACAATCAAGGCCGCATATAGAATCATATACAGAGGTTGACCATGACCGAGCAAAGCGGTGACTGTGTTCAACCAGTCAGGCCCCTGCCCCGACACGAAGTTGGCAACCGTGATTGGCAGCAACAAAAGTGAGGAGGCAAAGATCGCCGGGATCACACCGGCCGTGTTGAGCTTCAGTGGCAAGTGAGAGGTTTCGCCCTGGAACATCTGGCGACCAACCTGACGCTTTGGATACTGAATGATCAGGCGACGCTGTGCACGCTCCATGAAGACGATGAAGGCAATCACGATAATCGCAACAGCAATCACGCCCAGAATGATAGCAGTGGACAGGGAACCCTGACGACCCAGTTCCAGCGTGTTGGCAACCGCCGAAGGCAGACCAGCCACAATACCGGAGAAAATGATCAGCGAGATACCGTTACCAATGCCGCGCGCCGTGATCTGTTCACCAAGCCACATCATGAACATGGTGCCGCCAACCAGCGTCAGCACAGCGGAGAAACGGAAGAACATACCCGGATCCACCACGATATTGGAGGATCCCTCAAGACCGACCGAAATACCGTATGCCTGCAAGGTCGCAAGAACAACGGTGCCGTAGCGGGTATATTGGTTGATGACCTTGCGGCCACGCTCACCATCCTTCTTCAGCGCTTCCAGTGTCGGAGACACGGTAGTCATCAGCTGAATGATAATGGACGCGGAAATATAGGGCATGATTCCGAGCGCAAAGATCGCCATACGGCCGACCGCGCCGCCAGAAAACATGTTGAACAGGCCGAGAATGCCGTTCTGATTGTTGTTGAAGGCTTGCGCCAAAGCTTCAGGATTGATCCCTGGAAGCGGAATATACGTCCCGAGCCGATAAACCAACAAAGCACCCAGCGTAAACCAGATGCGTTTCTTCAGCTCTTCTGCTTTTGCAAAGGCGCCAAAATTGATGTTGGCGGCGAGTTGTTCTGCTGCCGAAGCCATATTCTACTCCGCTTATAGCGCTGATTCGAATCGTCAGTTGATCCGGTAAATATAGGTGCGCCAAAACAAATGTATAGAGCAAGGTGCAGGAAGTGCCCTGCTCCTTAGCTCTAAACGCAAAAAAAAGGAGGGCTCCTGCGAGCCCTCTCTCTTATTCTTTTTCTTCGCCGAGGATCTTGACGGATCCACCTGCTTTTTCAACAGCGGCGATGGCTGCCTTGGAAGCGCCTTCAATTTCGAAGGCGACCTTGGCGGTCAACTCACCATCGCTGAGCAGGCGAACGCCATCGCGCAAACGACGAACGATGCCAGCTTCTTTCAAGACAGCAACGGTAACGGTCGCAGATGCGTCCAGTTTACCTGCATCGATGGCCTGCTGGATGCGGCCAACGGATACGGTGTTGAAGTCTTTTGCGAAGATGTTGTTAAAACCACGCTTTGGCAGACGGCGATGCAATGGCATCTGACCACCTTCAAAGCCCTTGATAGCAACACCAGAGCGAGATTTCTGACCCTTGACACCACGGCCGCCGGTTTTACCGACACCCGAGCCGATGCCGCGACCAACGCGCTTGCGGTAATGCGTAGCGCCGTCGTTATCGCGAATTTCGTTGAGCTTCATAATACTCTCCCGCCTCTTAGCCTTCATCCACAACGCGGACGAGGTGAGAGACTTTAGCGATCATGCCGCGAACTTCAGGGGTATCCTGAAGGGTACGACGACGATGCATTTTGTTCAGACCAAGACCAACCAGCGTAGCACGCTGATCTTTTGGCCGACGCAAAGGGCTGCCGATCTGTTCAACAGTAACGGTGCCCTGTTCCTTCTTAGCCATGTCCGGCTCCTCTTCTTTGGGACGAAAAACCCTTCCGAGCGCACTTATGCGTCGGAGCGGCCTCCGTCAACAACACGACGACGAGCCTGGAGCGTGGAGACTTTGAGGCCACGACGAGCAGCAACACCACGAGGGCTGTCTTCTGCTTTCAGGGCATCGAAGGTTGCACGTACCATGTTGTAAGGGTTAGAGGTGCCAACAGACTTGGCAACCACGTCCTGCACGCCCAGCGTTTCAAACACTGCACGCATTGGACCACCCGCAATGATACCGGTACCCGGAGGTGCAGCACGCAGCATAACTTTACCAGCGCCATGGCGACCGGCAACGTCGTGATGCAGCGTACGACCCTCACGCAGAGGCACGCGGATCATGTTGCGCTTGGCAGCCTCAGAAGCTTTACGAATGGCTTCTGGCACTTCGCGCGCCTTACCGTGACCAAAGCCTACACGGCCCTTTTGATCACCAATTACGACGAGCGCAGCAAATCCGAAGCGACGGCCACCTTTAACCACTTTGGCAACGCGGTTGATGTGGACGAGTCGGTCGACGAATTCGCTTTCGCGCTCTTCACGATCAATCTTCTTGTTCATGAGTTTTCTTCTCTCGTCGGAGCGATCGGTTGCCCGAACGGTTAGAAATTCAATCCGCCTTCACGCGCAGCATCTGCGAGTGATTTGATACGGCCGTGGTAGATGTAACCACCACGATCAAAGACTACGTCCTTCACGCCAGCGGCTGTTGCGCGTTCCGCAATCAGCTTGCCAACTTCCGAAGCGGCGGCTTTGTCCGCGCCGGTCGCAAGCTTCTCACGCAGATCTTTCTCGATAGAGGAAGCCGATACAACTGTAACGCCTTTCTCATCGTCGATGATCTGTGCATAGATGTGCTTGGAAGACCGGTTAACACTCAAACGCGGACGGCCGTTGGCAGTCTTTTTCAGGGCGCGCCGCACACGTGCACGACGGCGCTCAAACTGAGATTGTGCCTTCGCCATAATAAGTTTCCGTTACTTCTTCTTACCTTCCTTGCGGAAGATAAATTCATCACTATACTTGATACCCTTGCCTTTGTAGGGCTCAGGTGGACGATATTTACGGATCTCTGCAGCAACCTGCCCAACGGACTGTTTGTCGATGCCGTTCACAGTGATCTCGGTTGGCTTTGGACAAGCAACCGTGATCCCTTCGGGAACTTCATACAGAACATCGTGGGAAAGACCGAGAGCCAGCTGAAGGTCGTTGCCCTTCATCTGGGCGCGGTAACCAACGCCGTTGATTTCAAGTTTCTTTTCGAAACCTGCAGAAACACCAGTCAGGATGTTGAGAATCTGGGTGCGGGTCATACCCCACAGCGAGCGCGCAGTTTTTGAATTGCTGCGTGGCTCGACCAGAATACCATCATCCGTCAATTTGGCATCAACGTCATCGCAAAGCACAAAAGACAATTCGCCTTTCGGGCCTTTCGCTTTGACGGTTTTGCCATCGATCGTTGCAGTAACGCCAGCAGGCACTGCAACAGGCTTTTTACCAATACGTGACATAAGACTAACCTGTCCGGATCTAGAGCAACAAAGTCAGTGCCGCATCAGAAGACGCGACACAGAACCTCACCACCCACATTTTGCTCACGAGCGTCATGATCGGCCATCACACCTTTCGGTGTGGACACGATCGACACGCCAAGACCGTTGTGAATGCGTGGAATATTCTTCACGGACGCATACACGCGACGGCCAGGCTTGGACACGCGTTGGATTTCACGGATCACCGGTTCGCCATCGAAATATTTCAATTCGATTTCGAGCTCGGACTTACCGCCTTCAAATTCGACGGTGGTGTAGCCGCGGATGTACCCTTCTGAAGCCAAAACGTCAAGTACGCGCTGACGCAATTTGGATGCAGGAGTGGAAACTTTGGTTTTGCTACGCATCTGCGCATTGCGGATGCGGGTCAGCATATCCCCCAAGGGATCGGTCATTGCCATATTACCGCGCTCCTTACCAGCTCGACTTCACCAGGCCAGGGATTTGACCCTCATTGCCCAATTGACGAAGCGAAATACGGGACATCTTCAACTTGCGATAGTAGCCGCGTGGACGGCCAGTTACATCACAACGGTTGCGGATGCGGATGGATGCGGAGTTGCGCGGAAGCTCGGCGAGCTTCAGGCGAGCTTTGAACCGCTCTTCAAGAGACAGAGACTCGTCCTTGGCCATAGCTTTCAAAGAAGCACGCTTTGCAGCATACTTATCAGCCAGGCGGGCGCGAGCTTTGTTCTTTTCGACAGCGCTCTTTTTAGCCATTACTTTATCCTCGTACTTTCCGCAGACTTATCGACTGAACGGGAAGTTGAATTCGGTCAGAAGTGCACGAGCTTCCTCATCGTTGTTTGTCGTAGTGCAAACGATGATGTCCATGCCCCAAATCTGGTCAACTTTGTCGTATTCGATTTCTGGGAATACGATATGCTCTTTCAGGCCCATGGCATAGTTGCCGTTGCCGTCAAAGCTTTTACCGTTGAGACCACGGAAGTCACGTACGCGAGGCAGTGCAATCGTGATCAAACGATCCAGAAATTCATACATGCGGTCGCCGCGCAGAGTAACCTTCACACCGATCGGCATGCCTTCACGAAGTTTGAAGGTCGCGATCGATTTACGTGCTTTGGTTACAACCGGCTTCTGACCGGCAATGGCTTCCAGGTCAGCCAAGGCAGACTTGACTTTTTTGGAATCGCCAACCGCTTCACCAACACCAATGTTGAGCACGACTTTTTCAAGTTTCGGCATCTTCATAGGATTGCTGAACTCGAATTTTTCCTGCATCTTGGCGCGGATAACGTCTTCATATTGCGTCTTCAGACGCGGAGTGTAAGCAGCCTCAGCCATCAATCACATCTCCTGAACGTTTGGCCACGCGCACCTTGGTGCCGTCTTCTTTGACAGTGAAACCAACGCGGGTTGGCTTGCCGTCTTTCGGGTCCGCCATTGCCAGGTTGGACAGGTGGATGGAGGCTTCTTTATTGACGATGCCGCCTTCCTGACCCTGCGCCTGACGTTGATGACGCTTGACCATGTTGATACCGCGCACGATAGCCCGCTCTTCAGCTGGCATCACCTGCACAATTTCACCGCTCTTGCCCTTGTCTTTACCGGCAAGAACAATGACGCGATCACCCTTTTTGAGTTTCGCAGCCATTACAGCACCTCCGGAGCAAGGGAAATGATCTTCATATGGTTATGAGCGCGGAGCTCACGAGGAACCGGGCCGAAGATACGGGTACCGATTGGTTCCTTGTTGTTGTTCACCAGAACAGCTGCACTACGGTCAAAACGGATGACGCTGCCGTCCGGACGACGAATAGCTTTTGCGGTACGAACCACAACTGCCTTCATCACATCGCCCTTCTTAACGCGTCCACGCGGAATTGCTTCCTTGACAGAGACGACGATGAGGTCGCCGATGCCAGCATATTTCCGTTTGGAGCCGCCGAGCACTTTGATGCACATGACACGACGTGCGCCGGAGTTATCCGCGACGTCAAGGTTTGTTTGCATCTGAATCATGACTGGCCGCCTTTTTTATTGTCCCGATACGCGAAGCGCGACGGGTATACGTCCAATAATCGAAGTGAGTTATGCGGAAGGAAGATCCTTACCGACCACGACCCAACGTTTAGATTTCGAAATAGGTGCAGATTCCTGAATGAAGATCTGGTCACCTACTTTGAAGGCATTCCCTTCGTCGTGAGCCTGGTACCGTTTGGAACGACGCACAGTCTTCTTGAGAAGCGGATGCGTAAAACGGCGCTCGACTTTGACAACGACGGTCTTGTCTTGCTTGTCGCTAACGACGAGGCCCTGCAGAATTCTCTTTGGCATCCCGTCTCTCCTATTCTGCTGACGATGCACGCTTATCGCGGGCAACGGTCATCAGGCGTGCAATGTCACGGCGAACCTGCCGAACACGCACAGTGTTTTCCAACTGACCGGTGGCCTGCTGAAAGCGCAGATTGAGCTGCTCTTTCTTCAGTTTTTCCAACTCGTCAGTGATTTGGTCCGACGTCATCGCGCGGACATCTGATGCTTTCATGGGTCTATCCCTTCACACCGTTAGTCGGCGATGCGCTGTACGAAGCGTGTCTTGATAGGCAACTTCGCAGCAGCAAGCCGCATGGCTTCCCGGGCGATATCTGCCGGTACACCATCAATTTCAAACATGATCCGACCCGGAGCTACACGAGCAGCCCAGTATTCAGGAGAACCTTTACCTTTACCCATACGGACTTCGGTAGGTTTCTTGGACACTGGCAGGTCCGGGAACACACGGATCCAAACACGACCGGCACGCTTCATGTGACGGGTCATAGCACGACGCGCAGCCTCGATCTGGCGAGCGGTGATACGCGCAGGCTCCTGAGCCTTCAGACCGTAGGCGCCAAAGTTGAGCTCATAGCCCCCTTTGGCATTGCCATGAATACGGCCCTTGTGCTGCTTGCGGTATTTAGTGCGCTTTGGTTGCAGCATTGTTCTTCTCTCTTAACTCAGCTTGTGACCAACATTAAGCAGCAGGCTTGTTGCTACGACGACGCTGACCACCATCTCTGTTGCCACCGTCAGAACCTTCGGATGCGCGACGCTCAGAGGCCATTGGATCATGTTCCATGATCTCGCCTTTGTAGATCCACACCTTGATACCGGAGATGCCATAAGCGGTCAAAGCTTCAGCAGTGCCATAATCAATATCGGCGCGCAGGGTATGAAGCGGAACACGACCTTCACGATACCATTCGGTACGCGCGATTTCGGCACCACCCAGACGGCCTGCACAGTTGATACGAATGCCTTCTGCACCCATCCGCATTGCGGACTGAACCGAACGCTTCATTGCACGGCGGAAAGCCACACGACGTTCGAGCTGCTGCGCGATGGACTGAGCAACCAGGTTTGCATCACATTCCGGCTTACGAACTTCAACAATGTTGATATGTACGTCGGAATTGGTCAGCTTGCCAACCTGTTTGCGAAGTTTCTCGATGTCGGCGCCTTTTTTGCCGATCACGATGCCCGGACGTGCAGAGTGAATGGTCACCCGGCATTTCTTGTGCGGACGTTCGATCACGATCTTAGAGACGGCGGCCTGCTTCAGTTCTTTCTCGAGCATGCTCCGGATGGCGTAATCTTCATGCAGAAGAGCGCCATACTCGTTCTTGTTGGCGTACCAACGAGAATCCCAGGTGCGGTTGATGCCCAGACGAAGACCGATTGGATTTACCTTGTGACCCATCAGGCTGCCTCCTCAACTTCACGAACAACGATCGTCAGGTTGGAGAACGGCTTGAGGATCTTGCCAACACGACCACGAGCACGTGGCTGCCAGCGTTTCATCACAAGTGCCTTACCAACATAAGCTTCTGCTACGATCAGGCTGTCAACATCCAGTTCATGGTTGTTTTCAGCGTTGGCGATCGCAGATTCCAAACACTTTTTAACATCACGTGCAATGCGCTTGGAGGAAAAGGTCAGGTCAGCCAGAGCGGCATCAACCTTTTTCCCGCGGATCATTGCTGCGACAAGGTTCAGCTTCTGCGGAGACGTGCGAAGCATGCGGGAAACCGCCTTTGCCTCGTTGTCTTTCAGGACGCGTGCGCGTTTTGCCTTACCCATTATTTCCTCTTCGACTTTTTGTCGGCCCCGTGACCGTAGTAGTTACGGGTCGGAGAAAATTCGCCAAACTTGTGACCGACCATCTCTTCAGAGACGGAAACCGGTACATGTTTCTGACCGTTATACACACCAAAGGTGAGACCGACGAAGTGCGGAAGGATCGTGGAGCGTCGGCTCCACGTCTTGATCACTTCGTTACGACCAGAGGAGCGAACCTTGTCTGCCTTCTTCAGGAGGTATCCGTCGACAAACGGACCTTTCCAAACAGAACGTGCCATCGGTTAACCCTTATTTCTTGCGCTGATGCCGACTACGAACAATAAACTTGTCGGTCGACTTATTGGAGCGAGTACGCTTGCCCTTGGTTGGCTTACCCCATGGAGACACAGGATGGCGACCACCAGAGGTCCGGCCTTCACCACCACCATGAGGGTGATCAACCGGGTTCATAACGACACCGCGCACTTCTGGACGTTTACCGAGCCAACGGTTACGACCAGCTTTACCATGATTGATGTTCGAATGTTCCGGGTTGGAAACAGCGCCAACGGTAGCCATACAGGTACCGAGAACCAGACGGGTTTCACCGGAGTTCAAACGAATGATCGCATAACCGGCATCACGACCGACAAGCTGGGCATAACCACCAGCGGAGCGAGCGATCTGACCGCCTTTGCCTGGCTTCATCTCCACATTGTGGATGATGGTACCGACAGGCATGTTGGCCAGAGGCATAGCGTTGCCAGGCTTGATATCGGCTTTCTGAGAAGCAATCACCTTGTCGCCAGCGCGCAGGCGCTGAGGAGCCAGGATGTATGCCTGCTCGCCATCTTCATAGGTGATGAGAGCAATGAAAGCCGTACGGTTTGGATCATATTCCAGACGCTCCACCGTCCCCTGAACGTCAAACTTCTGACGCTTGAAGTCGATGATGCGGTAGCTGCGTTTATGACCGCCACCACGACGACGTGCCGTGACGCGACCATAGTTGTTACGACCGCCAGACTTGGTCAAACCCTCGGTGAGTGTCTTGACCGGCTTGCCTTTCCAAAGATCGGAGCGGTCTACAATCACCAACTGACGCTGGCCCGGGCTAGTCGGTTTAAAGGTCTTGAGTGCCATGACTTAAAGCCTATCCACGCGTTCTTAAAGACCAGTCGTGACGTCGATGGACTGGCCCTCTTCGAGGGTGACAATCGCTTTTTTCACGTCGACCTGCTTACCGATGATGCCTTTGAAGCGCTTCACTTTGCCCTTGCGGACCAGAGTGTTCACACTTTTGACCTTCACGGAAAACAGAGCCTCAACTGCGGCCTTGATTTCTGGTTTAGTCGCATCCTTGGACACGTTGAACACAACCTTGTCTTCTTCAGACTGAATGGTTGCCTTCTCGGTGATCACCGGGCTGCGGATGATATCGTAATGACGAAGGTTGGTCATTTGAACCGTGCCTCCAGAGCATCGACTGCGGCCTTGCTCAGCACCAGCGTGTCGCGACGCAGAACATCAAGAACATTGATACCCTGAACCGGCAGCACATCGATACCGATGATGTTGCGGGCAGCTTTTGCGAAATTGTCATCCACTTCCTGACCGGAAATGAACAGAGCATTTTCGATGCCCAGACCGGAGATCTGTTTCTTCACAGCTGCCGTCTTTGGCGCCTCGGCCTTCATGTCATCGAGAATGATAATGCTATCATTCTTAACTTTGGAAGACAGAGCATGCTTCAGAGCCAGCGCACGAATTTTCTTTGGCAGCTCGATCGCATGAGAGCGAACAACCGGACCAAATGCACGACCACCACCACGGAACTGCGGCACTTTCTTGTTGCCGTGACGAGCGCCACCGGAACCCTTCTGACGAAGGTATTTCTTGGTGGTGCCAGTGATTTCAGCACGGGTCTTGGTCTTGTGAGTACCGGCCATTTTCTTCATCTGCTGGTAACGAACCATGCGGGCAAGAATGTCCGCACGTGGTTCGAGACCGAACACATCTTCAGAAACAGCAACAGAACCGGCATCACCGCCATCAAGGGTTTTGACTTGCAATTCCATTATTCAGCACCCTCCGTAGCAGCTTCTTGAGCAGGAGCTTCAGCGGCACGAATGGCACCAGGAAGCGGAGCCTCGGCCGGACGGGCTTTCTTGACAGCATCCTTGATCAGGATCCAACCGCCTTTGGAACCAGGCACAGCACCCTGCACCAGAACCAGACCACGATCGGCGTCAGTTTTGACGACTTTCAAGTTCTGCGTCGTCACACGGGTTGCACCCATGTGGCCAGCCATTTTCTTGCCCTTGAAGACCTTGCCGGGATCCTGACACTGACCAGTCGAACCGTGAGCACGGTGCGAGATGGAGTTACCGTGGGTTGCGCGTCCACCACCGAAGTTGTGGCGCTTCATGGAGCCGGCAAAGCCTTTACCAATCGAAGTCCCGATAACATCCACATGCTGACCAGCAACATAGTGATCCGCGGTCAATTCAGCACCGACATCGATAAGATTGTCTTCGCTGACACGGAATTCTGCAACTTTACGCTTCGGCTCTACCTTGGCAACGGCGAAGTGGCCGCGCAAAGGCTGCGAAACATTTTTCACTTTGGCTTTACCTGCACCCAACTGAAGTGCGGTATAACCGTTTTTCTCAACAGTACGCTGGGCTACAACCTGGCAGTTCTCTACTTTGAGAACAGTTACCGGAACGTGTTCACCGCTCTCGGTATAAATGCGGGTCATTCCCAACTTCTGTGCGATCACACCAGAACGCATGGCTACTCTTGCCTCTCGCTCACGTTAGAGCTTAATTTCAACGTCCACACCGGCCGCAAGATCAAGCTTCATGAGGGCATCAACCGTCTGTGGGGTCGGGTCAATGATGTCGAGGAGACGCTTGTGCGTACGGATCTCGAACTGCTCACGGCTTTTCTTGTTAACATGCGGCGAACGGTTGACAGTGAACTTCTCGATGTGGGTCGGAAGCGGAACCGGACCACGTACATTAGCGCCTGTGCGCTTAGCGGTGGATACGATTTCTTTTGCCGACGTATCGAGAATGCGATGGTCGAATGCCTTTAGGCGAATTCGAATATTCTGACCGTTCATATTTTCAACCTCAAAAGACTGGGGTGCGAAAAGGGTATTCCGCACCCCTGCCCTAATGATTACTCGACGATAGAGCCGACGATGCCGGCGCCTACGGTACGACCACCTTCGCGGATAGCGAAGCGCAGTTTTTCTTCCATGGCGATTGGCACGATCAGCTCGACATTCATCTCGACGTTATCGCCAGGCATAACCATCTCGGTACCTTCGTTCAGGGTAACAACACCCGTCACGTCAGTGGTACGGAAATAGAACTGAGGACGATAGTTGGTGAAGAATGGGGTATGACGACCGCCTTCTTCTTTCGTCAGGATGTAGGCTTCTGCCTTGAACTTGGTATGCGGGTTCACAGAACCCGGCTTGCAGAGAACCTGACCACGCTCAACTTCTTCACGCTTGGTACCGCGCAGAAGAACACCAACGTTGTCGCCTGCTTCACCGCTATCAAGCAGCTTGCGGAACATTTCAACACCGGTACAGGTGGTTTTCTGGGTGTCCTTGATGCCGACGATTTCAATCTCGTCACCAACATGAACTTTACCACGCTCAACACGACCGGTCACAACCGTACCACGGCCAGAGATCGAGAACACGTCCTCGATTGGCAGCAGGAACGGAAGGTCAACTGGACGATCCGGCGTTGGAATATAGTCATCAACCGCAGCCATCAGTTCCTTGATGGAATCACGGCCAATCGCTGCATCACGGTTTTCAACCGCTGCAAGAGCAGAGCCTTTAACGATAGGAATATCGTCGCCTGGGAACTCGTAGGAGTCCAGCAGCTCGCGCACTTCCATTTCAACCAACTCAAGCAGCTCTTCGTCGTCAACCTGGTCAACTTTGTTCAGGTAAACAACCAGAGCAGGCACGCCAACCTGACGGGCAAGCAGGATGTGCTCACGGGTCTGTGGCATCGGGCCATCGGCTGCGGAGCAAACCAGAATAGCGCCGTCCATCTGAGCCGCACCGGTGATCATGTTTTTCACATAGTCAGCGTGGCCTGGGCAGTCAACGTGGGCATAGTGACGGTTCTCGGTCTCATACTCAACGTGAGCAGTCGAGATCGTGATACCACGTGCACGCTCTTCTGGCGCACCGTCAATCTCGTCATAAGCCTTGGCAGTTGCACCACCAACTTCCGCAAGGGTCATGGTGATTGCTGCAGTCAGGGTGGTTTTACCATGGTCAACGTGACCAATCGTGCCGATGTTTACATGCGGCTTATTACGTTCAAACTTTTCCTTAGCCATAGGAAAGTCTCCATTCTCAAAATTACAAAAAGTGCGACGATGTGAGGTTTAGGCGTATTTCGCCTGAACCTCGTCTGCAACTGCCTGCGGCACTTGTGAGTAGTGATCGAACACCATCGAATACTGCGCGCGACCCTGTGACATGGAACGAAGATTGTTCACATAGCCAAACATGTTCGCCAGCGGCACCATGGCGCTGATAACGGTAACAACACCGCGTGCTTCAGTTCCGGAGATCTGACCACGACGGGAGTTAATGTCGCCGATGATGTCGCCCATATAGTCTTCAGGGGTTACAACTTCGACTTTCATCATTGGTTCGAGCAGTTTCGGACCTGCCTTCTGGCAACCTTCACGGAAACCGGCACGAGCAGCAATCTCAAAGGCCAAAACGCTGGAGTCAACGTCGTGGTAGGCACCGTCGATCAGCTCGACCTTGATGTCTACCATTGGGAAGCCAGCAATCGGACCTGCGGTCATGACAGACTGGATACCCTTTTCAACGCCAGGGATGTATTCTTTCGGAATAGCACCACCAACGATCGAAGACTTGAACTCGAAACCGGCACCAGGCTCGTTTGGACCGATGACCATCTTCACGCGACCGAACTGACCGGTACCACCGGACTGTTTCTTATGCGTGTAGTCGACGGTTTCTTCACGGCCGATGGTTTCACGGTAAGCAACCTGAGGTGCACCGATATTCGCCTCAACCTTGAATTCGCGCTTCATGCGGTCAACGAGAATGTCCAGATGAAGTTCACCCATGCCAGCCATGATGGTCTGACCGGATTCTTCATCGGTTTTCACGCGGAAGGACGGATCCTCAGCAGCCAGACGATTGAGCGCGAGGCCCATTTTCTCCTGGTCAGCCTTGGTTTTCGGCTCAACAGCGATCTCGATAACCGGATCAGGGAATTCCATACGCTCGAGAATAACAGGACGCAGCGGATCACACAGGGTGTCACCGGTGGTGGTGTCCTTCAGACCAGCAATAGCAACAATGTCGCCAGCGCAAGCCTGCTTGATGTCTTCACGAGAGTTGGAATGCATCTGAAGCATACGACCAACGCGCTCGCGCTTCTCTTTCACGGTGTTCAATACAGAAGACCCTGCATCGAGCGTACCGGAATAGATGCGGCAGAAGGTCAGAGAGCCAACAAACGGGTCGTTCATGATCTTGAACGCCAGCATGGAGAATGGCTCGTCATCAGAAGCAGCACGGGTGGTCTCTTCTTCGGTTTTAACATCGATGCCTTTAATGGCAGCAATTTCGACCGGGCTAGGAAGATAGTCCACAACAGCGTCAAGCAGAGGCTGAACGCCTTTGTTCTTGAACGCGGTACCGCAAAGGATCGGCACGAAGTCGTTGGCAATGGTACCCTGACGGATCAGAGACATCAGCTTCTCGACAGATGGCTCTTCACCTTCGAGGTAAGCTTCCATAGCTTCCTCATCGGCTTCAACAACCGTCTCAACGAGCAACTCACGATATTCCGCAGCCTGATCTTCGAGTTCGGCAGGAATGTCACCGATTTCGAATTTAGCGCCGAGGGATTCTTCCAGCCAGATGATGGATTTCATCTGCACCAGATCAATCACACCGGTGAATTCGCTTTCAGCGCCGATTGGCAGCTGCAGGCACAGAGGAACCGCACCAAGGCGCTCCTTGATCATTTCAACGCAGCGGAAGAAGTCGGCACCAAGCTTATCCATCTTGTTGACGAAGATCATCCGGGGAACGTTGTATTTGTCAGCCTGACGCCAAACGGTTTCCGTCTGAGGCTCAACACCAGCGTTGGCATCGAGTGCACAGACAGCACCATCGAGCACACGCAGAGAACGCTCAACTTCAATGGTGAAGTCAACGTGGCCCGGAGTATCGATGATGTTCAGGCGTTTTTCCCGCCAGAAACAGGTGGTAGCAGCGGAGGTAATCGTGATGCCACGTTCCTGCTCCTGCTCCATCCAGTCCATGGTGGCTGCACCATCATGAACTTCGCCAATCTTGTGGCTTTTACCAGTGTAGTAGAGGATACGCTCAGTAGTCGTCGTCTTACCAGCATCAATGTGTGCCATGATGCCGAAGTTACGATAATCCTCAATCTTGTGGCTGCGTGCCATGACTTCGCCCCTAAAGGTTTACCAGCGATAATGCGAGAAGGCACGGTTGGCTTCCGCCATACGGTGCGTATCTTCGCGTTTCTTGACTGCAGAGCCGCGGTTGTTGAATGCATCCAGAAGCTCGCCGGACAGACGATCAATCATGGTGCGTTCGTTACGATTGCGGGCCGCTGCAATGATCCAACGGATAGCCAGGGCCTGCTTGCGCTCTGTACGAACATCAACAGGAACCTGATAAGTCGCACCACCAACACGGCGGGAGCGAACTTCTACGGCAGGCATCACATTTTCCAGAGCAGTGTGGAACACTTCAACTGGGTTCTGCTTCAGCTTGCCTTCAACAGCATCGAGTGCACCGTAAACAATCCGTTCGGAAACAGATTTCTTACCGTCCAGCATGATGCTGTTCATGAATTTGGAAATCACGATATCACCGAACTTAGGATCCGGGTTGATAACGCGTTTTTCTGCACTATGGCGACGTGACATGTGACCAAAACTCCAATAAGCGGCTTATTTAGGCCGCTTCGCGCCATATTTGGAACGACGCTGCTTGCGGTCTTTAACTCCCTGGGTATCGAGCACACCGCGAAGGATGTGATAACGAACACCAGGCAAGTCTTTCACGCGACCGCCGCGGATCATCACAACGGAGTGTTCCTGAAGGTTATGACCCTCACCGGGGATATAACCAATCACTTCGAAACCGTTGGTCAGGCGAACCTTGGCAACCTTACGCAGAGCCGAGTTAGGCTTCTTAGGCGTAGTGGTATAGACGCGCGTACAAACACCCCGCTTCTGGGGGCAGGCCTCCATGGCCGGAACTTTATTGCGCTTTACCGGCATTTTGCGCGGCTTGCGAATAAGCTGGTTAATGGTTGGCATTTAAGTGTGCCTTTCAGATCTCTCTGAACTTGAACATTCCCCAACGAAAAAATCGCCGGAAACAGTTCTCATTACCAAAATGCACCGTCCGCACGCACAAAAGCGCACCATCGCGCGACTCTTGCCGCGAACGGCGCTGTGAAAACCAGAGGATTACGGCATGAGCCGCAATCATGAGCCAGTCAATCTCAGCTTCATTAAGACGAACAGCGTTTAGGCGGTCGTTCATCGAAAACGTGGCGTCTTCGAAAGTGAGCACTTACGGCCTGTTCGAGAAGTGGCGCGAAACTACTCTGTAGATTTCATTCCGTCAACCCCCCTCGCAAAGATTCCCGGACTTCTGCGAACGGCATGTTAACGACCCCATTTCCTGCGAAAATTGCACGATATTCAGCACAATATATCACACTTAGTACTAAGGCACGGAAATGACTCGATTCTTCCCCAACCACCCAATGATAAGCCTGAGGAATCGCCAGTCAAAAGGCCAAAAGAAAAGGCCGCTCCAATTGAAGCGGCCTTTTAAAGATTCGAGTGAATCGCTGCTTATTCAGCAGGCTCCACTGGATCACTTGCACTGGTGGTCAGCTGCGGGGTCGACGTCAAAGACTGTGCCCGTTGTTTTTCTTCAAGGATCAGATCATCGCGATGGGTCGCAACCCGACGCAGACCCGACATCACACGACCGGTACCGGCCGGGATCAAGCGACCAACGATCACATTCTCTTTCAGGCCTTCGAGCGTATCGATCTTGCCCTGAACAGACGCTTCGGTCAGAACGCGCGTGGTTTCCTGGAACGAAGCTGCCGAAATGAAGGAACGGGTCTGCAGCGAGGCTTTGGTAATACCCAGCAGGACAGGCTTGCCCTTGGCTGGTTCCTTGCCTTCTGCGAGGAGACGTTCATTCTCTTCCGCAAATTCAAGACGATCAACCTGCTCATTATGCAGGAAGTAGCTATCGCCCTGATCTTCGATTTCAACCTTCTGCAACATCTGACGCACAATCACTTCGATATGCTTGTCGTTGATGCCCACACCCTGAAGACGATAGACGTCCTGGATCTCGTTGACGAGATAGTCAGCCAGAGCAGCTACGCCCTTCACTGCCAGAATGTCATGCGGTGCCGGGTTGCCGTCGAGGATATATTCACCCTTTTCGATCTGGTCACCATCCTGAAGATGGAACGGACGACCTTTCGGGATCAGATACTCAATCGGCTCGGCGCCTTCTGCGTGTGGCTCCAGAATGATGCGACGCTTGTTCTTGTAGTCGCGACCAAAGCGGATGGTGCCATCGGTATCGGCGATGACCGCATGATCCTTCGGACGACGGGCTTCAAACAGTTCGGCAACACGAGGCAGACCACCGGTAATGTCTTTCGTTTTGGCGCTTTCCATAGGAACACGCGCCAGAACGTCACCGGCAGAAATCTTGTTGCCCGGCTGCACCGACAAAATGGCATCGACCTGCAACAGATAACGCGCATCACCACCACGTGGCAGGGTACGCATCGCCCCGTTGGAGTCACGCACAGTGATGGCTGGTTTCATCTCCGCAGACCGCGGATTCGAACGCCAGTCGATCACGACACGCTTGGTGATACCGGTCGACTCATCGGTTGCTTCGCTGACCGAAAGGCCTTCTGCAACATCCTCAAAGTCGACAACACCGTCAACCTCACTGAGAACCGGACGGGTATATGGATCCCATTCGGCCAGACGCTGACCCGGCTTGACCTTATCACCATCATCCACATGCAGATGCGAACCATAGGCTAGTTTGTTGACCGAGCGTTCGTTGCCTTCCTCATCAATGATGACAATGGCGACGGTACGACCAAGTGCAACAAGCTTACCATCGGAATCGCGGGCCACGTTGCGGTTACGGATCTGAATCGTGCCTTCGAAGTTGGACTCGATGAAGGAACTGTCAACCACCTGTGCCGTACCACCGATATGGAAGGTACGCATGGTCAACTGGGTTCCGGGCTCCCCGATCGACTGAGCGGCAATAACACCAACCGCTTCACCGATATTGACTTCGGTGCCGCGTGCAAGGTCACGCCCGTAACAAGCCGCACAAACACCGTTGCGCGAGTTACAGGTCAGAACCGAGCGAACCTTGATGGACTGCAGACCACAGGTCTCGATTTCGTCCAGATGCTCTTCTGAAATGATCTCGTTTTTAGGAACGATCACTTCACCAGTCTTGGGATTGACAACATCAGCAGCAGCGGTACGGCCACGGGTACGAACACCCAGTGACGCAACGATCTGGCCAGCATCGACAATCGCCTGCACATCGAGACCTTCCTCGGACCCACAATCACGCTCGGTGATGATGGAATCCTGAGCAACGTCCACCAGACGACGGGTCAGGTAACCGGAGTTTGCCGTTTTCAGAGCCGTATCGGCCAGACCCTTACGGGCACCGTGGGTGGAGTTAAAGTACTCCATCACGGTCAGGCCTTCTTTAAAGTTCGAAATGATCGGCGTTTCGATGATCTCACCCGACGGCTTGGCCATCAGACCACGCATACCGGCAAGCTGTTTCATCTGGGCTGGCGAACCACGGGCACCGGAGTGGGCCATCATGTAAACAGAGTTCATCTGTTTCTGGCGTCCGGTTTCCTCGTCAAATTCAACCGCCTTAATGCGCTTCATCATTTCATCAGCAACACGGTCGGTACATTTCGCCCAGGCATCAACAACCTTGTTGTATTTCTCGCCCTGCGTGATCAGACCATCGTTATATTGCTGCTCAAATTCCTTTGCCATGGTCGAAGTCGACTCAATCAGCCCCGCCTTGGTGTCAGGAATAACCATGTCATCCATGCCGAACGAAATACCGGCGCGGAACGCACGATTGAAGCCCAGCCCCATGATCTTGTCACAGAAGATGACCGTTTCCTTCTGACCGCAATGGCGGTAGACGGTATAGATCATCTTGGAGATGTCCTTCTTGGTCATCAGCTTGTTGCAGACGTCGTAGGACACATTGTGGTTGCGTGGCAGCAATTCACCGATCAGCATGCGGCCCGGGGTGGTCTCGTGGATTTCCGAGACAGGATTGCCCTGCTCGTCAACCGTTTTGAACCGGCCCTTGACTTTGGCATGCAGCGTAACAGCTTTGGTTTCCAGCGCGTGATGCAACTCGCCGATATCGGAGAACAACATCCCCTCACCCGGCTCATTGTCATTCATGATCGAGAGATAATACAGACCAAGCACGATATCCTGCGAAGGCACGATGATCGGGTCACCGTTGGCCGGATGCAGAATGTTGTTGGTCGACATCATCAGAACGCGCGCTTCAAGCTGTGCTTCAAGGGACAGAGGCACGTGAACGGCCATCTGGTCACCGTCAAAGTCGGCGTTGAACGCGGAACAGACCAGCGGATGCAGCTGAATCGCCTTGCCTTCAATCAGGGTCGGCTCGAAAGCCTGAATGCCAAGACGGTGAAGGGTCGGTGCGCGGTTCAGCATCACCGGATGTTCGCGAATAACCTCATCAAGGATATCCCACACTTCCGGCTTGCCCTTCTCGACGAGCTTCTTGGCCTGCTTGACCGTGGTCGAGTAGCCCTTGGCGTCAAGACGCGAATAGATGAATGGCTTGAACAGCTCCAGTGCCATTTTCTTCGGCAGACCGCACTGGTGCAGCTTCAGTTCAGGACCAACAACGATAACCGAACGACCGGAATAGTCGACGCGTTTACCCAGCAGGTTCTGACGGAAACGACCATGCTTACCCTTGAGCATGTCGGACAGCGATTTGAGCGGACGCTTGTTGGCACCGGTGATCACACGACCGCGACGACCGTTATCGAACAGCGCATCAACGGATTCCTGCAGCATGCGCTTTTCGTTCCGGATGATGATATCCGGCGCACGCAACTCCATCAGACGCTTCAGACGGTTGTTACGGTTGATCACACGACGATAAAGATCGTTCAAATCAGACGTCGCAAAGCGACCACCATCCAGCGGCACCAGCGGACGCAGGTCCGGTGGAATCACGGGAACGATCGTCATGATCATCCATTCCGGACGGTTGCCGGATTCGATGAAGGCTTCAACGATCTTCAGACGCTTGGCCAGCTTGATTGGCTTCAGTGTCGAGGTGCTTTCAGCGATTTCCTGACGCAGCTTTTCAGACAATTGCTCAAGATCGAGCGACGCCAAAATCTCACGGATCGCTTCCGCCCCGATCATCGCCGTGAAAGTATCTTCGCCATACTCGTCCTGAGCAATGACATGTTCTTCCTCGGTCAGCAGCTGATATTCCTTCAGCGGTGTCAGACCCGGCTCAACGACGATGTAATTCTCAAAATAGAGAACGCGCTCAAGATCCTTCAGCGTCATATCCAGCAGCTGGCCAATGCGCGATGGCAGAGACTTCAGGAACCAGATATGCGCAACGGGAGCAGCGAGTTCGATATGACCCATCCGCTCACGGCGCACGCGCGAAAGGGTTACTTCCACACCGCACTTCTCGCAGATGATGCCTTTGTATTTCATGCGCTTATATTTGCCGCACAAGCACTCATAGTCCTTGATTGGGCCAAAGATGCGCGCGCAGAACAGACCATCGCGTTCAGGCTTGAACGTACGATAGTTGATCGTTTCAGGCTTCTTGATCTCGCCAAATGACCAACTGAGAATTTTCTCAGGGCTCGCGATGGACACGCGGATCTGGTCAAAGGTCTGGGCCTGAGCCTGCGGACTGAAAAGATTCATGACCTCTTGGTTCATGGTGTCTCCTCTTTACGGGTTGACGGACCGCGGTTTTCCTCCGCGATCCGTTCCGAAAATGATGCCTCGGTTTGTGGGTTCGGGCGCTGCTTATTCAGCAGCGTCCGCAGGCGGCGTATCGTTCGGTTCCAGATCGAGCAGGCGCTGGCTGTCTTCCAACTCCATATTCAGACCAAGGGACCGGATCTCCTTGACAAGGACGTTGAAGCTTTCCGGAATACCGGCTTCGAAGGTATCATCCCCCCGAACGATTGCTTCATAGACCTTGGTACGGCCAGCCACGTCATCCGACTTGACGGTGAGCATTTCCTGCAAGGTGTAGGCGGCGCCATACGCTTCCAGCGCCCAGACCTCCATCTCACCGAAACGCTGACCACCAAACTGGGCCTTACCACCAAGCGGCTGCTGGGTAACGAGGCTGTATGGGCCAATCGAACGACCGTGGATCTTGTCATCGACCAGATGGTGCAGCTTCAGCATGTAGATGTAGCCAACCGTCACGGGACGGTCGAACTGATCACCGGTACGGCCATCAAACAGGGTCGACTGCCCTGAACTGTGAAGCCCGGCTTTCTCAAGCATCTCCACAACATCAGGCTCATGGGCACCATCGAAGACCGGAGTCGCGATGGATACGCCTTTACGCAGCTGCTCAGCCATCCGCGCAACGCTGTCGTCGTCATGCTCCTTGACATCAAGATTCTTGCCATTGTCATGGTAGACGCTGTCAAGCTCCAAACGCAAAGGCTCAATATTGCCCGATTTGCGATACTCATCGTACATCTTGCCGATCTTGCGACCCATACCGGCACAGGCCCAACCCAGATGGGTTTCAAGGATCTGTCCGACATTCATGCGTGACGGAACGCCCAGAGGGTTCAGCACGATGTCAACATGGGTACCATCTTCCAGATATGGCATATCTTCGATAGGCACGATGCGGGAAACCACACCCTTGTTGCCGTGACGACCGGCCATTTTGTCACCTGGCTGGATCTTACGCTTGATCGCGATAAAGACCTTGGCCATTTTCATGACGCCCGGTGGCAGCTCGTCCCCGCGCTGCAGCTTCTCGACCTTGTCGATGAAACGCTGCTCGAGGCGCTTGCGGCTGTCGTCATACTGGTTGCGAAGTGCTTCCACTTCACCCATCAGCTTTTCGTCTTCGGAGGCAAACAGCCACCACTGGCTACGAGGATACTCAGCCATTTCCGCATGGGTAATGGTGGTGTCCTTCTTGAAGCCTTTCGGACCGGTAGAGCCGACGTGACCATTGAGCATGTCAGCCAGACGGCCATAGACGTTGCGATCCAGGATCGCTTGCTCATCGTCACGGTCTTTTGCAAGACGTTCGATCTCTTCACGCTCGATGGACATCGCGCGCTCGTCCTTGTCGATGCCGTGCCGGTTAAAGACGCGAACCTCAACAACGGTACCGAACGTGCCCGGAGGCATGCGCAAGGAGGTATCACGCACGTCGGAAGCCTTCTCACCGAAGATGGCACGCAGAAGCTTTTCTTCCGGCGTCATCGGGCTTTCACCCTTCGGCGTGATCTTGCCGACGAGAATGTCGCCCGGCTTCACTTCCGCACCAATATAGGTGATGCCTGCCTCGTCGAGATTTTTCAGCGATTCTTCCGATACGTTCGGAATATCACGGGTGATCTCTTCAGGGCCAAGCTTGGTATCGCGGGCCATCACTTCAAATTCTTCGATGTGAACCGAAGTGAAGACGTCTTCTTTCACGATACGCTCGGAGAGCAGGATCGAATCCTCGAAGTTGTAACCATTCCATGGCATGAAGGCCACAAGCACGTTGCGACCCAGTGCCAGATCGCCTAGATCGGTCGATGGACCGTCCGCGATGATCTCGCCCTTCTGAACGAAGTCACCAACGGAGACCAGCGGACGCTGGTTGATGCAGGTGGACTGGTTCGAACGCTGGAACTTGGCCAGACGATAGATGTCAACGCCAGACTTGCTCGGATCGAGCTCTTCGGTTGCCCGGATAACGATACGGGTCGCATCGACCTGATCGACAATACCGGTCCGAGTGGCTGCAATCGCGGCACCAGAATCGCGCGCCACAATCGGCTCCATGCCCGTCCCCACGAATGGGGCTTCGGCACGAACCAGAGGCACAGCCTGACGCTGCATGTTCGATCCCATCAGTGCGCGGTTGGCGTCATCGTTCTCGAGGAACGGAATGAGCGCGGCTGCGACCGATACGAGCTGTTTTGGCGACACGTCCATAAAGTCAACGCGCTCAACCGGCACCATCATCACATCGCCAGCGTGACGGCAGATGACGGTTTCGTCAACAAAGCCACCTTCAGCGGTCAGTTCGATGTTGGCCTGTGCCACATAGTGCTTGGCTTCTTCCATGGCGGAGAGGTAAACCACTTCGCCAGTCACGCGACCATCCTTGACCTTACGGTAAGGAGACTCGATGAAGCCATATTTGTTGACACGGGCAAAGGTCGCCAGCGAGTTGATCAGACCAATGTTCGGACCTTCCGGCGTTTCAATCGGGCAGATACGACCATAGTGCGTTGGATGCACGTCGCGAACCTCAAAGCCCGCACGCTCACGGGTCAAACCACCTGGGCCCAACGCGGAGAGACGACGCTTGTGAGTGATCTCGGACAGCGGGTTGTTCTGGTCCATGAACTGCGACAGCTGCGAAGAGCCGAAGAATTCACGCACAGCAGCAGCAGCCGGCTTGGCGTTGATCAGATCCTGAGGCATCACGGTATCGATCTCGATCGAGGACATACGTTCCTTGATCGCACGCTCCATGCGGAGCAGACCGATACGATATTGGTTTTCCATCAATTCGCCAACGGAACGAACACGACGGTTCCCAAGGTTATCGATGTCGTCAATCTCGCCCTTGCCATCACGCAGATCAAGCAAAGTACGAATGACTTCGACAATGTCTTCCTTACGCAGAATACGAACGGTGTCTTCGACATCCAGATCCATGCGCATATTCATCTTCACGCGACCAACCGCGGACAGATCATAGCGCTCTGCATCAAAGAACAGCGACTGGAACATGGCTTCCGCGGTTTCGATGGTAGGCGGTTCACCCGGACGCATCACGCGGTAGATGTCAAACAGAGCCGATTCACGATCGGAGTTCTTGTCAACCGACAGAGTGTTGCGGATGTATGCACCAACGGTGACGTGGTCGATATTCAGAACAGACACGTCCTCGAAACCGGATTCTTTCAGAGTTGCGAGGATTTTCTCGTCAATCTCGTCACCCGCTTCGGCGAAGATCTCACCAGTGGTGTAGGACACAGCATCTTCAGACAGGTACTTGCCATACAGGTCTTCGTCCTCGACCTTGAGGAACTTCAGGCCACCATCAACCAGTTTGCGGATTTGACGGGCGGTCAGCTTTTTGCCGCCTTCAAAGACCACTTCACCGGTTTCCGCATCCACCATATCGCGTTCTGGCTTGGTGCCTTTGACTTCATCGCCCTTGAAGGCGACGCGCCAGGCATTGTCACTACGCTGATAGTTGACGGCGTTATAATAGGTGTCGAGAATTTCCTCGGTGTCGAGACCAAGAGCATAAAGCAGGCTGGATACCGGGATCTTGCGCCGACGGTCGATACGGGCATAGACGATATCCTTGGCATCAAACTCGATGTCGAGCCAGGAACCACGATAAGGAATGATGCGCGCAGCGAACAGAAGCTTGCCCGAAGAATGGCTTTTGCCTTTGTCATGATCGAAAAAGACGCCCGGGGAACGGTGCATCTGAGACACAATCACGCGCTCGGTGCCATTGACAATGAAGGTACCCTTGTCCGTCATGAGCGGCATGTCGCCCATATAGACATCTTGTTCTTTGATGTCTTTAACAGACTTGGCACCGGTATCCTCATCCACTTCGAAGACAATCAGACGCAGGGTCAGCTTCAGTGGGGCCGAATAGGTCATACCGCGCAGGCGGCATTCCTCGGTGTCATATTTGGGAGCCTCAAATTCGTAGCGCACGAACTCAAGCTGAGCCGTTCCCGAGAAGTCCGTAATCGGGAAAACAGACGAAAAGACCGCCTGAAGACCCTCATCGAAGCGTCCGGAGGCGGGTTCATCTACTTGCAGGAATTGGTCATATGAAGCCTTCTGTACTTCGATAAGATTTGGCATTTCTGCCACTTCTTTAATATGACCAAAGTATTTTCTTAGCTTTTTGCGACCAGAAAACGTCTGAGCCATCGTCGCTCCTCGTATCGCTCTGTGGGCGGTTGGCCAAAAAGCCCGTCACAGGATTGTGCAGGCTCTTGAGAAAAACGCCCAATTAAAAATTGGACACCTGATTTTGGGCGAATTCCGGAGGAGTGATTCCCCCGGAATTCATCATAAGGATAAACCTTATTTCAGTTCGACGGTAGCACCAGCAGCTTCGAGCTTTGCTTTCAGCTCTTCTGCTTCTGCTTTGTCTACGCCTTCTTTGACAGCTTTCGGAGCACCTTCTACCAGCTCTTTGGCTTCTTTGAGGCCAAGACCGGTGATGCCACGAACTTCTTTGATGACGTTGATTTTCTTGTCGCCAGCAGAAGCCAGGACTACGTCAAATTCGGTTTTCTCTTCAGCAGCTTCAGCAGCTGGGCCAGCAGCAGCGGCAACAGCAACAGGAGCAGCAGCAGAAACGCCCCACTTCTCTTCAAGCATGGTGGACAGCTCAGCAGCTTCCATAACGGTGAGGGTAGAGAGTTCTTCTACGAGCTTTTCAAGATCAGCCATCGTATTGTTTCCTATTGGTACGAACCTAGATTTCTAAATGTTTCGAGAACGGCCTTATGCCGCTTCGTCCTTCTTGGCATATGCGCCGAATACACGCGCGAGCTGTCCGCCCGGAGCCTGCAGAACCTGAGCAACTTTGGTCGCCGGTGCCTGAATGACACCGATGATTTTGCCGCGCAGTTCGTCCAGCGATGGCATGGTTGCAAGTGCATTCACGCCCGCGGTATCGAGTACGGTGGTTCCCATGGCACCGCCCAGAATAACGAGTTTGTCGTTTTTCTTGGCGAATTCAGAGGCCACCTTCGGTGCTGAAACCGGATCGCCAGAGGTGGCGATAACGGTCTGACCCTTGAACAGGTCAGCGAGTGGTTCAGCGTCCGTGCCTTGAAGAGCGAGCTTGACAAGACGGTTCTTGGCAACCTGCACCGTGACACCTGCATCACGCGCTTGACTACGAAGCGCGGTCATTTCGGCGACGGTGAGGCCAGCATAGTGAGCAACGACCACCACTTCCGCGCTGTTCAGCGTTTCATGCAGGGACGCGACAAGCTCTTGCTTTTCCGCTCTATCCAATGCCTTCTCTCCAGTTACCGGCCCTTGTTCGAGACAAAAGCCGGAGGTTACACTTGACCAGATCACGCTTATCAATAGCGGTAAGGAGACCTGGCGCGAAGGGACCTGTCCTCCTTGCCGCCTCGTTGAGCGAGGGTGGCAAGCATAGGTTCGAACCAACAGACAAAATCCTTTGTCATATCAGTCCACCCCATCTGTGCAGGATATTAAGCGTCACACCAAAAGCGATCGGCCCCCACAGTCTTGGACAGGCGTCTGACAAGGTCATCAGATGACCACAACCAGACATCCCCCCGATCGGAATCGGAGGGAATCAAGTTTGACTTCTAATCGGTTTATTCGACAGAAGCAAGATCTACGCGTACACCTGGCCCCATTGTGGAGGACAGGGACAGCTTTTTCATGTAGGTGCCTTTGGCGCCCGATGGCTTCGCTTTGGAAACCGCAGCAACAAATGCCTTGATATTTTCAACAATGGCAGCTTCTTCGAAGCTTACTTTGCCAACGCCGCCATGAATGATACCGGCTTTCTCAACGCGGAATTCTACAGAACCACCTTTGGAATCCTTCACAGCCTGAGCAACGTCAGGGGTAACGGTACCAACTTTTGGGTTCGGCATCATGCCGCGTGGGCCGAGCACTTTACCAAGACGACCAACCAGAGGCATCATGTCAGGGGTAGCAATGCAGCGATCAAAGTTGATTTTGCCGCCCTGCACTTCCTGTACCAGCTCTTCTGCACCAACGATATCAGCGCCCGCAGCTTTTGCTTCTTCGGCTTTGTCGCCACGAGCAAAAACAGCAACCTTGACGGTTTTACCAGTACCGGCTGGCAGCTGACACACACCACGAACCATCTGGTCGGCATGGCGAGGGTCAACACCAAGATTCAGGGAAACCTCAACGGTCTCGTCGAACTTGGCACTAGCAGCACCCTTGATGGCCTTGACCGCTTCCTCGAGGGAGTAAGTGGCGTTGGCGTCGATTTTTTCGCGCGCGGCGCGAACACGTTTACCTAGTTTAGCCATATCGAATTACCCCACGACCTCAAAGCCCATCGCGCGGGCGGTGCCTTCAATCTGCAACATCGCAGCTTCGATGTCGTTGGCGTTCAGATCTTTCATTTTCGCTTCCGCGATTTCTTTGACCTGATCCTTGGTGACCTTGCCACCAACGTCGCGACCCGGAGCAGAAGAACCCTTCTGTACCTTTGCAGCCTTCTTCAGGAAATAGGACGCAGGAGGCGTCTTCATTTCGAAGGTGAAGGATTTATCCTGGAAAATGGTGATGATGACCGGAACCGGTGCATTCTTTTCCATTTCCTGCGTCTTGGCGTTGAACGCCTTGCAGAATTCCATGATGTTCAGGCCGCGCTGACCAAGAGCAGGACCGATTGGCGGCGACGGGTTGGCCGCACCAGCAGGCACCTGCAGCTTCAGGTAGCCTTGAATCTTCTTTGCCATAGTATCTTTCCCCTACATCCGTAGATGTATGCGTTAGACATGAGAAAGGCGCGCGGTTGGATGGACTGCTTGGCAAACAGACCAATCTCCCGCACGCATGAGAAATAATCAGAGCTTGTCGACCTGATTATATTCGAGCTCGACAGGCGTCGCGCGACCAAAGATCGACACGGTCACCTTCAGACGTGCACGCTCTTCGTCCACTTCTTCCACGAGCCCGTTGAAGGAGGCAAACGGGCCATCGGAAACCCGAACCTGCTCGCCCACTTCGAAACTGATGGTTGGCATCGGCTTGTCGACACCTTCCTCTACCTGGGACAACAGACGCTCAGCCTCAGCATTGGAGATTGGCATAGGTTTGTTGTCGGATCCCAGAAAGCCGGTAACTTTCGGCGTATTCTTGATCAGGTGATAAGCATCATCCGTCATCGCCATTTTCACCAGAACGTAACCCGGGAAAAACTTGCGCTCGGATTCAACCTTGCGGCCGCGCCGGACTTCAACGAACTTTTCAGTCGGAACCAGCACTTCCTCGAAAAGGTCAGCCAAACCGGTCTGCTCCGCCTTGAGGCGAATGTCGTCGGCGACTTTCTTTTCAAAATTCGAGTAGGCGTGAACGATATACCAACGCTTTGCTTTTGACATCTTGGCTTATCCTCCCAAGCCCAGAATGTAACTCACACCAAAGCTCATCACCTGGTCAGCAAGCAAGAAGAACAGAGAGGCAAGTGCTACCATCACGAAAACCATCAAGGTGGTAACCAGAGTCTCTTTCTGCGTCGGCCATGTAACCTTGGCTGCTTCAGAACGCACTTGCTGCAAAAAGGTAAAAGGATTGGTCTTGGCCATATAACCGCTCACATATAATAACGCGCGAAACAGGTTCCGCGCGTTCAAAAGATTCTCACCATATATAGTATCTTCTGCACGAAGATCAAGCACGAAAATGGCAGGGGCGGAGGGACTCGAACCCCCGACCCTCGGTTTTGGAGACCGATGCTCTACCAGCTGAGCTACACCCCTACTTCCGTGTCACTCAGTGAAAACCAAGTTGGAGACTACCTATTGAACTTCTCTACCCACCGCAAGGCCAAATTCTAAAAAAGTGCAAAACATCAACAACTGATGACAAAAGGATGACCATCTCGAATCCGACATTCCTGCGAAAACGAGTGAAACATCTCACTTTCCCGTAGAGCCCACCACCGCGTTAAAGCACTCAGAGAAATAAATCCGAGACAGACGCCCCATTGTGGATCGACTCAATCGCCTTCGCAAACATCTCTGACACGGTGCAAATTTCTATCTTTTCGGTCTTCTCGGTCGCCAGAATGGGCAAACTGTCGGTTGCCACCAGAGAACGAATGGGAGAATCGGCAATGCGCGCCACGGCTTGACCAGACAGAACCGGATGCACCACCGCCGCCTCAACGGACAAGGCACCGCGATCCAGAACAAATTTCGCCGCTTCGATCAAGGTGCCGCCACTCGCCACCTCATCATCAATGATCAGGGCATGTTTGCCCTTCACATCGCCGATCATGTGAACGGCGCGCGGCTTTTCATCATCTCCATAGCGGCGCTTGTCGACGATGGCGATCGGCAGATTGAGACGGTTGGCATAACCGCCAATCTCTTTCGCCTCCCCCACATCGCCAGCCACAAGAACATAATTGTCGAGATTCCGCGTCTGTTTGAGATAGTCGCACAGCAAAGGTTCAGCCTTCAGTTGATCCACCGGAAAGCGGAAAAAACCCTGCACCTGTGGCGCATGGAGATCCATCGTCAACACCCGATCTGCCCCTGCCGTCTCCAATAGATCAGCCATCAAACGGGCTGTCACCGAGATACGCGGTTGATCCTTCTTGTCAGAACGGGAATACGGGAAATAGGGAATAACTGCCGTGATGCGCCGGGCCGACGCATGCTTCAAGGCATCGATGGTGATCAGCAGCTCAAGGATTCCGTCTGATACCGGTGGACTGGAGGGCTGGATGACAAAGACATCCGCCTCTCGCACATTCTCCATGATCTGAACCAGAATATTCTCGTTAGAGAATTTCACCACCCGGCTTTCGCATTGCCGAATACCCAGATGGTCGCATATTCTGGTGGTGAACTCCGGATGAGCCGTCCCCCCAATGATCCGAATGTCGTTGCGCATGGCCAATCCTTCCGCTCATTGACTGGTCTGGTCTAAACATCTTCAGATAGGCCCTATCGCCGCTCACAGCCAGAGTCAAGCAAACACGCCAGCCAAGCCCTTCCGGGCTTGATGCTACATGCGTAGCTCTAACAAATCATCGCATTTGATGGAACTCTGGAAGGGTCGGCGAAAGCTCGAGTGGAGCGCCATAGGCTCCTGACGCCAACATATGGGCCCCTTCTGGCAATCTCCGGCCATCAGCCAGATGATCAATCTGCGCCTCAACTGATCAGGCGACCATCGACAACCGATCGGCCTGCGCGGACAAGGGGGGAGTCCCGAGCATGAAATTCCACGCCATCACGCACGCTGTGCCCGAGCTGGTCATCGACAATGATCAGGCCCTGATGATGTTTCGTGACCGCAATCACGGCCACTTTTCCGAACAAGACCTTGATGAAATGGAGCGGAAAATTCGCGCGGGCCTTGAGTTGACCGGCATCAAGAAGCGTCATATCACGCCCCCCGGCCTGCCCGTCGGCCATCTCGTTCTGGATGCTGCCCGCCGCGCCATGCAGGAGGCGGACACAGCGCCCGAGGATATTGATCTGGTGCTCTATGTCGGCATCGGCCGTGGCTGGCTGGAGCCTGCCATGGCAAGCTGGGTTCAACATGAACTCGGACTGACCAAGGCAACCGGCTTTGACATTCTCGATGCCTGCGCCAGCTGGATGCGTGGCCTCGACACCGCCCAGGCCTTTCTGGAACAAGGTCATTTCAAAAGGGTGTTGCTGGTCAACAGCGAAGCAGGCATGAGCGCCTTCGCCAATCTTTCGCTCACCGACACAACAATGATGGAACAGGCCTTTGCCATTTTCACGGTCGGCGAAGCCGCCACCGCCACCATCCTGAGCAACGCAAATCCCGAAAAGGCACATATCCGCCTGCGCACATTTCCCGAAGGCTTTGATTGGTGCCTCATTCCCCTGAGCAATGCCGCCTGCTATGCCCCCGACACAATAGGGAAGCTCGATCCGGGTCGTTTCTATGCAGCATCAGACAAGATTGTCAGCACATCCATCCGCCGCATCGTTCAGACCTATCGCTCGGATGACCATTTCAATCATGGGGCCTATGACATTTTCTTCTCGCACTCCGCCAGTGGCAAGGCCATCGAGATCATTGCCGCGCAACTGGGTCTGCCAATCGAAAAATATGTCAGCACTCACGAAGAATACGGCAACACGTCCAGCGCCTCCATTCCTCTCGCCATGAGCCTTGCCTTGGAAAAGGGCCAGCTCAAACGAGGTGACCGCGCCCTCGCAGTGGTTGGCAGCGCAGGCGTGACCATCGGCCTTGCGAGTTTCACCTTCTAGCCTCGCCGGCCAAAGCCAGAACACTCACCCACTGGGCAGCACAGCATTTTGTGAGAAGAAACCGATGGCAAGCACAGCAGAAGTTCGCAGTCATTATGACACGCCAGCCGCCTTGTTCGAACTATTCCTGGACGATCACTATTTATCCTACAGCGCAGGACAATGGCAGGATCATGATGATCTTGAGACCGCTCAAACGCGCAATCTGACGGCAATCACGCACACCATAGCTCTGGACGCTGACAAATCCGTTTTGGATATCGGCTGTGGCTGGGGTGCCTTCACCTGCCAATGCCTCGAGCAGGCGACACACGCCCATTATCTTGGCCTGACACCCAGCCCCGCCCAGATCGCCTATATCAAGCACCGCTTTCCCAATCATCCCGCACTGCGGGAAACCACTTGGCAAAGCTACGCACAGAATGGTCAGCGCTTCGACGCACTGGTTGCTCTGGAATCAACCGAACATATTGCCTCCTACAAATCTCGTAGGGATGGCACGGCAATCAAGGAATACAGACACTTTTTCCAAAGCTGTGCCGAGCTGTCAAAGGATCACGCTCCCCTCTATCTTCAGACATCTGCCGTTCAACGCCTCCCGCGCACACGTGCCGAGTTGAAAGACTGGAACTTCTTACTGCACGCGGTCTTTGCCGGTTCGGCCCTTCCCGACCTGCCCATCCTGGAGCAGGCAAGCGACGGCAGCCACACCATCACCCAATGTGACTGGAATGCGGAGGATTATATCAAGACGCTGCAAGCATGGTGCAAACGCCTGAGAAGCAACGAAGATACCTTCATCGCCAAATTCGGGCGAAGGCAGTATCACTTTTATCAAACCTATCTGGAGAGCTGCATTCGACTGTTTGATAGCGGGATAGCCAACCTGCTACGCCTCCGGCTGGAAAAGAAATAGGCAACAAAAAAGCCCCGCTCTGCTGAGCGGGGCTTCTCAAGAATTCTGATGTTCGCGAGACTTACTCGACGATAGAGCCGACGATGCCGGCGCCTACGGTACGACCACCTTCGCGGATAGCGAAGCGCAGTTTTTCTTCCATGGCGATTGGCACGATCAGCTCGACATTCATCTCGACGTTATCGCCAGGCATAACCATCTCGGTACCTTCGTTCAGGGTAACAACACCCGTCACGTCAGTGGTACGGAAATAGAACTGAGGACGATAGTTGGTGAAGAATGGGGTATGACGACCGCCTTCTTCTTTCGTCAGGATGTAGGCTTCTGCCTTGAACTTGGTATGCGGGTTCACAGAACCCGGCTTGCAGAGAACCTGACCACGCTCAACTTCTTCACGCTTGGTACCGCGCAGAAGAACACCAACGTTGTCGCCTGCTTCACCGCTATCAAGCAGCTTGCGGAACATTTCAACACCGGTACAGGTGGTTTTCTGGGTGTCCTTGATGCCGACGATTTCAATCTCGTCACCAACATGAACTTTACCACGCTCAACACGACCGGTCACAACCGTACCACGGCCAGAGATCGAGAACACGTCCTCGATTGGCAGCAGGAACGGAAGGTCAACTGGACGATCCGGCGTTGGAATATAGTCATCAACCGCAGCCATCAGTTCCTTGATGGAATCACGGCCAATCGCTGCATCACGGTTTTCAACCGCTGCAAGAGCAGAGCCTTTAACGATAGGAATATCGTCGCCTGGGAACTCGTAGGAGTCCAGCAGCTCGCGCACTTCCATTTCAACCAACTCAAGCAGCTCTTCGTCGTCAACCTGGTCAACTTTGTTCAGGTAAACAACCAGAGCAGGCACGCCAACCTGACGGGCAAGCAGGATGTGCTCACGGGTCTGTGGCATCGGGCCATCGGCTGCGGAGCAAACCAGAATAGCGCCGTCCATCTGAGCCGCACCGGTGATCATGTTTTTCACATAGTCAGCGTGGCCTGGGCAGTCAACGTGGGCATAGTGACGGTTCTCGGTCTCATACTCAACGTGAGCAGTCGAGATCGTGATACCACGTGCACGCTCTTCTGGCGCACCGTCAATCTCGTCATAAGCCTTGGCAGTTGCACCACCAACTTCCGCAAGGGTCATGGTGATTGCTGCAGTCAGGGTGGTTTTACCATGGTCAACGTGACCAATCGTGCCGATGTTTACATGCGGCTTATTACGTTCAAACTTTTCCTTAGCCATGGAAACAGCTCTCGTCGTCTTCAGGCCAATCGAGTTGGCTCACTTCAGCGCAAAAGGGAAGCAACTCTTCTCTGCAAGAAGCCGCAAACCCGGTTCAACACAAAAAGACCGTATTGGAAGGAAATTCGAGCCGACCTGATCGATAGCTGGAGACGGTGGAGCGGGTGAAGGGAATCGAACCCTCGTCATCAGCTTGGAAGGCTGTTGCTCTACCATTGAGCTACACCCGCGCGAGACTACAAGATGAAGATGGTGGAGGAGGCTGGATTCGAACCAGCGTACGCTAAGCGAACGGATTTACAGTCCGTCTCCTTTAACCACTCGGACACTCCTCCAAGCTTCATCTTCCTGTCCCTGCGAACAGGATGGTCTCGAAAAGCCCGCCAAGTCGCGGTCAGTTCGTGAGCGGCTTTATGCAAAACCACATGAGCGAAGTCAACACGCATTTTATCATTTTTGTGGGTATTCCCTTTTTCCTCTTCTGCCTTGGGGATATTTCCGGGCAAATCTCAAATACGATCAAAGACTAAGGACGTATGTGACAAAAATTCCCCGCTCGCTTCTCCAGTCTCTGGCACAAGGTCAAACAGCACTGCACCACGCCGACACCATCCTCCATCTTGTTGCGATGAAACAGCCTCCCACGGAAAGGGGATCACAAAAAGAAAGGGAAAGACCACAAAAGCACTGCTTTTCGCTTGTTCTTTGCCAAAAATGCGCCATAACTCGGCCCATGACAAAAAATCGCTCCCAAAAACAGAAAAAGGCTCGGCAGGCAGCGCAAGCCAATGCCGCAAGCCGCCAAAAGCGCCGGCCGCAGGACGATCAGGCGCGCATTTTCGGCATTCATGCGGTTGCCAGCGCAATCGCCAATGAAGAGCGCGAATTGATCCGCCTGCATGCAACCACAAATGCGCAGGCCCGTCTGGTTGACGAGATTCGCAAGATCGGCGGCAACCCGGCCCGTCTCGATGGTCTGGTGGAAACCGCCAATCCCAAGGATATCGACCTTCTGGCTCGCGACGCCGTGCATCAGGGCGCCGTCCTGATCGCCCATCCCCTGCCCCCACTCGACATTTCCGATATTTTCAATCACCAGTTGGTTGTGGTGCTCGATCAGATCACCGATCCGCACAATGTCGGCGCGATTATCCGCTCCTGCGTGGCACTGGGCGCCGAAGCCATCGTCATGACCGGTCGCCACAGCCCTGAAGAATCGGGTGTGCTGGCCAAGACAGCTTCAGGTGGTCTCGACATGATCTCCATGGTCACTGTGCCCAACCTGGCACGAGCCCTCGATGATCTGGCTGATAACGGCTTTGATGTGATTGGTTTTGATTCCGAGGAAAGCCAGCCGTTCGAGACCATCATCAGCGAACAGGATGACAAGCGTCCAATGGCTTTGATCTTTGGCTCGGAAGGCAAGGGCCTCAGACGCCTCAGCCGCGAGAAATGCACCGCCCTCGCCCGCCTCGACATGCCCGGCCCGATCAAGAGCCTCAATGTCTCCAACGCCGTGGCCATGACCCTCTATGCGGTCATGCTGAAACGTCAGGGACTGTTCACGCGTTGAGGGCAACGACAGACAACCAAATCAATAAAGGCAGGGCCAGAAACAGCCCTGCCTTTTTTGTTTGCCAGTTGTCTTTGCCAGTTGGCGCCTCTTACGGACAGACGCGGAAAACCCGATGCTTGCCGCGATATTTGCTCCCCATCGTGTCAAAGGGTTGCAAGCAGGCAGACGCCTGACCGACGGTCCGCGTGCGCGTGAATGTCATCCCCTCATGCACCCGTACCGCACGATAGCGAACGGCATAATGCCTGTGGCCCGTTGTATGAGGCTTCACGGTGATATATTCTGGATAGATGTAAGATCTTGACTTCTTGTCCCAATGTGCCGGCACGAAAATCCGGTGCCCAGCCTTGTTGCTCTCAATGAGACTGGTCTTTTTTTTGCCCCAATAGCCAGCCTCGGCAGAGGCGACCATATTCGAAAAGGCAAAACCAGCGACAGACACAGCCATCGCCGCCAACAATAACTTATTCATTACGCTACTCCCCGAGGGCTTTTTGAAAACAGTCTTATCACCCCCCGGTTGCAGCTTAACACTTTATTAGTATTTTGCCTAATACGAACCAAAAATGGTTACGCCCAAGCTTACCCACACCTCGCATATGCACTACCCCTACGACAACTTGACGCAAACGTCACTTCATGTTCACACTGACCCGGAAACAAACACTCATTCGTTTATCTGGGAGGAGACAGAATGAAGAAGACCCTAGCAGCGATCGCAGCCGTTGGTTTGTTGATGGCCAGCCCTGCCTTGGCTGATCCGGTTCATGGCACATGGAAAAGCGCCCCGGGCGATGACGGTGCCTATATCCACGTAAAGATCAATGATTGCGGCAGCAAGATCTGTGGCACGATCGTCAAGGTGATTGGCAAGAAGAATCCGACGTCTTTGGGCAAGAGCATCATCAAGAATATGGCGTCTGATGGCGGTGGAAAATATTCCGGCGGCACCATCTGGGCACCGGACAAGGACAAAACCTACAAAAGCAAAATGTCGCTGAACGGCAACGCACTGAAAGTCTCGGGTTGCGTTGCGGGCGGCCTGTTCTGCCGCAGTCAGACCTGGACCCGCCTTTAAACTCACATGACGTTTCTTCAGGGCGGGACCGATGGTGCGCCCTGAAGACCCAGACGACTGCCAAAGGCAGCAAAAATCTATTGACTTCTTTCTCACGCACCCCAAATTCCAAACCATGGCAAAACGGCTAGCGGCTCAAAATTCCGCCATCTTGCAGATATCAGATCCGCACCATATTCTGGAGCGGCCCTTGATCTGCAAATGATCTGGCACCATGATCCGCCCCCTTGTTGGAGGAATTAATTTTGGGACTTTTCAGCGCGCTTGATCGCAGCAACATCAGCATTGACTTCCGCGACGACATGCATGCCAAGGCGACATTGATCACCGCCATGTCGGCCCTGGACGGCGAAATCTCGAAAGACGAAATCGACATTGCGCCGATCGTCAAGGCCCTCTGTGTCGGGCTCGACAACACAGATCAGGCCAAGGATCATTTCAAAAGCCTCAGAGAAACCTACTCCACCCCGGAAATCATAGCAGCAGCCTTTAGCTATATCGAACCCGAAGCCCACCGCACGGTCTTCTTTGCTGCCTGCATGGTCACCATGGCCGATGGCTTTGTCGATTTTGACGAGCAGGAAGCCTTGTTTGACATGGCCACACTATCACCAGCTTTGTCAGACGACATTGCCAGCCAGATCGTTGGCGTTGCAGGCATGTTGATCAAGGAAAAGAAGCACCAGCAGCAAAAGCAGGCCTAGCGATCTGTGCGTCAAACCGAAGCGGCAACCGCACAACGCAAAAGGTTACCGCCCGACATTGTGCCACAAGCATTCACGCGGCACCTTCACCACGATGTGGAAAAATGAAATTGGCTTTGCATCCCCGGAGAAACTGTCCTAAGAGCTATTCCTCATGAGGTCTCTTGGTTCCCATGGCAACCACAAGCAAGACCATCAAGCCGCTATAGCTCAGCTGGTAGAGCACCTGATTTGTAATCAGGGGGTCGGGGGTTCGAATCCCTCTGGCGGCACCACTTTCTCCCCGCAAGAATCGACAAATTCGCCAATAAAGTCAACGCACTAGATCAGGATTTTCCCGATATCGAATTTTCGGCTTTAGGTTTTTGTGCAACTTCTACCAGCATCCGCACCGCACCAGACACAGCTATGAGCCAGAGAGTTTCGCCAAAAGATCATCAAGTCGACGGTTGATTTGAGCATTTTCTTGGCGGCTTTCATCCCGCATATCTTTAAGCCCTTGATCAACTCGGCCAATGTGTTGATGCAAATCATCACGGCGAACATACTCATCTCTGATCCGGTTCACACGCTCATGAAGACGGTCATCACCGTCCCTGATCTGCTTAGACAAATTCCGGTCTCTCACGATGATGCCCCCGATCAAGGCAGGCAGAGACAGGATGTTGCCCTCAATCATGCCGCGTCTCCCTTTCCAGTTCTGGGTTTGAATTTTTCAAGAAATGGAGTTGGCTGCAGATGATCATTCCCACCCACCAGATGCGGAATAGGTTGTGGCAGAACGTCGGTGGAAGCTCTGATTGACGGAAAAAACTGGAATGAGAGGTTCGTAGGTCAAAACTGATCTGACAAATTGCCGCCTTCCAAACGGCAACTGTCAGACCAAGTCTAAACCTCTACAAGCCAATGCGTCATACGACCATCAAGCTTGGCATTGTCTACCAGAGCAGCATCATGGCTCGATGTGCATTTCGAGGCCAACAATCATGAAGCCCACGCACGCCCCATTGATCTCGGTGATGTTCAGCAGACTCAAACGAAACTGAAGTCATCTGCTCCCAGTAGGGCGTGATTGAAATTATTGAGCACGACCGTTGAACCATCAAACTGCACGATTGTGTCAGCACCATCATCCGAAATTTTTACTTGGCTGAAAGTGTTGCTGCCCGTTGCGATTCTGATCGTGTCGATGCCATCTTCAAAATCGGTAATGATGTCAAATTCGCCGGATCTTTGGAAGATAAACGTATCTGCTCCAGTTCCACCAGTGAAAATATCATTGCCACTGTCGTCGAAGAAGATGTCGTTGCCAGCACCACCGCGTAGAATATCTTGTCCATAGGCTCCATTCAGGACATTGTTGCCCGAATTGCCTGTGATGATATTGTTCAGCCCGTTGCCCGTGCCATTGATGTTGCCAGACCCCAGAAGGCTCAGATGCTCCAGATATTGGGAGTGATTGCGCAACGTAAAGGAGACGTAGCTGAACACCTGATCGGTTCCGCTGCCCGCACTTTCCTCAACTCTGTCACCGACATTGTCGACATAATAGACATCATTGCCGGTCCCGCCAATCATGCGGTCCGCACCATTGTCATCCTTGAAGATGTCGTTGCCAGCCCCCCCGCGCAAAAGGTCGTTTCCATAGGCTCCGTTCAAAACATTGTTGCCAGCATTGCCAGTGATGGTGTTGCCCAGACCATTGCCTGTGCCATTGATATCGCCGGATCCCAGAAGGCTCAAATGCTCCAGATATTGGGAATGATCGCGTAGCGCGAAGGAAATATAGCTAAAGACCTGATCCGTTCCGCTGCCCGCACTCTCCTCGACCCTGTCACCGCCATTGTCAACATAATAGACATCATTACCGGTCCCACCAATCATACGGTCGGCACCAATATTGTCTTTGAAGATGTCGTTGCCCGCACCACCGCGCAGAATGTCGTTTCCACCGGCCCCATTCAAAATATTGTTGCCCGAATTGCCTGTGATCGTGTTGTGCTGCGCGTTACCCGTCCCATTGGTGTTGCCAGACCCCAGAAGGCTCAGATGCTCCAAATATTGGGAGTGATCGCGCAACGCGAAGGAGATGTAGCTGAAAACCTGATCGGTTCCGCTTCCAGCACTCTCCTCAACTCTGTCACCAACATTGTCGACATAATAGACATCATTCCCGGACCCACCGATCATGCGGTCTGCGCCAACATCGTCCTTGAAGATGTCGTTGCCAGCACCTCCGCGCAGAACGTCGTTGCCATAGGCTCCATTCAAGACATTGTTGCCCGAGTTGCCCGTAATCGTGTTGCCCAGACCATTGCCTGTTCCATTGATGTTACCGGGCCCAAGCAGGCTCAGATGCTCCAAATTTTGGGAGTGATCGCGCAGCGCCAACGAGATGTAGCTGAACACCAGATCGTTTCCATTGTCCGCATTTTCTTCAATAGTGTCTCCGACATTGTCGACATAATAGACATCATTGCCAGCGCCGCCTGCCATGCTGTCCGCCCCTTCCCCGCCATTGAGCACATCATTTCCGGCCCCAACAGTAGGTGGTTCCCCAATCGCACCATTCACAGACACATGAAGCTCATATGTTCCGCCCACCGGAATGGGCGAAAGGCCCGAATAAGATCCAACAGCCACATAATAGGTGCCCGCGCTTCCAAGCGTATTGGACAGGTATGAATCATGTGAGTCAACACTTCCCGGATCGCCGCCATAGTCGTCGTCACTATAGCTTAGCTGGTTACCGGAACTATCATACAGAACGATCCAGCTATCAAAATCCGAAGCGCCAATATTTTGGTCGGCATAATCAATGTCCAAAACAACCGACAACCCGGCAGCTGCCACTGTGAAACTGTAATAGTTTACAGTGCCACTTCCGGTCCCCTGTACCGTTGCATGTGTCTGGGTTGTTGAATTCTGAATATCTTCATCAAAGCCCAAAGTGAACAAGCTGTTAAGGGACTGAGATGAGGGAAATAATGAAGACGAACTGTCACCATCACCGAGAAGCACATCGTCGCCATCACCACCCACTAGCCGGTCGTTGCCTTCTCCCCCCAACAGGTTGTCATTGCCTGATCCGCCCAACAGTTGGTCATTGTCATCCCCACCGAGCAGGCTATCATTGCCGCTGCCACCATCCAGAAGATCGTCTCCCCCATTTCCGGAAATTGTATCGTCACCACCCAAGCCATAGATGCCATCGGCAGTATCACCGCCAGCAAGGGTGTCACTAGAAGAGGTGCCAGCTTCCGTCACCTCAGCGTCGATGGAAGCCAATGCGTAACGAATGGAATCGGCAAAATCAGCGCTATCACTCTCAATTGTGACCACAACACCAGTGCCCAGCTCGTTGGCCAGATTTTGATATGTGGAAACCTCACCTGAGGCCACAGCAAAAATGGGAATGATGTCATTGGAGGCCATAAGTGCCGCGATGGATGCAGTGCTTTCGTAATTGTGATAGCCAGCATCGGTTGCCAATATGAAAATCCGAGTTGAGCCGGATTGATAGGACAGGCTTGAATCCGTGGAGGCCTGAAGAAGCGCTGTAAGCTGCGCTTCAGGTGTGTCTCCACCGCCTGTTGCATTCATTGAATTATAAGTTGAGACAAGACTTGAAGTCGATTGTGTGAAATCCGCCTCCACACGATAAACATAGCTATCACCAGTATCTCTGAATGAGGTGACTGCGAAACGTGAATTTGCATAGGCATTTTGAATTACCGCAGCGATATCGTCCACCGCCGCCCTCATAGAGGGAAGATCATCAATGAACGAAGCAGTAAGATCCTGCAGGAAGACAACATCCAGAGGACCTGTCAGAGGCGCCAACGCGACTTCGCGATCACTGAACACCGCATATTCAATATCGCGGACGGTATCTGTGCCATCGCTGCGATCACCACCAGTATGAGCGATGGTGAAACTGCCATCTATATTCTCGGTAATGGAATATTCGGAGTAGGCGCCGGAATAAATGGCCTTGTCTCTTCCGTCTCCACCCTGCAAATTGTCATTGCCGCCGTTACCACGCAGCTCATTGCTGCCCTGATTGCCGATGATTGTGTCGTTGCCACGACCACCATTGGCGTTTTCAATCAGTGAACGCAAATCTCCTTCAAAGAGAAGCGCATTGGCAACATTGCCTCTTGCCAGATAATCGGATCGGCTCCCTCCGTTCAAATCTGCCAATTGCGCCTGTGAGAATATAGACCATTCACCGGGATTCAGATTGATACTGAGGTCCGTCGTGTAGTTGCTCAAATCGTAGGTATCGACACCGTTTCCATCCCAGATGGTTCTAAATATCCGATTTTCGACCGGCGTCCCCTGTCCGGCACCATTGATCGACATTTGTCCTGAGCTTGGGTCAAAGGTGTAAACCGTGTCTCCACTCCAAACATTGCCTGAGGCAGAATAATCAGCGCCATACATATATTGAAGAGCAGCGATGTCATACATCATGTAGGATTGAGCGTTGCCGCCAATCTCATTCTCGCTGGGGTCTGTAAAGCTATCGCCGACATGATCGCGATAGGTCATCACTGAAAATTCGTTTGAATCGACATTTGAGGGAAGCGCCCCAAAAGGATTGCCGGAATCGTGGCCATGCGTCAGGCCAAGGGTATGCCCGATTTCATGCATGAACCCTTCATTATACGCATACGATCCCAGACGCGGATCGTCGTAGTTCCCGTCATTTCGGTACCATGAATCTCCGGCTTCATCCGACCCGTAAGGAAAGTAACCAGCAGCTGTTGGGGTATTATTCAAGGTCATGGCGAACCTGAGCTCCGCATGGGTGGTGCTCGATTCTGTCACTTCCGTGAAAGTCAAATCCGTAAAGGATTCAATCTCGTTGTAGAGACTTCTTACGGCGTCCTTTTGAACGCTGTTGAGGGCTTCGAAGCCGAGGTCAGGCTGTTCGCTGCCATAAGTGGATGCATAAAATGAGGCGCTTGTTGGGAAACTGAATTGTAGGCTGCTTACGGCCCATTTCGTATCATGAAGAACGCCTTTCCAGACTTCGCCAGGATCACTCACGGAAGCTGTAGACGCAGTGAGACCGTCGCCAGACTCAGAGCCAGACAGTGGAGTAAAAGTTTGACCGTGAAAGTCCGGCAGCCCAATGCCACATAGAGTGCACATCCTAAAACCTCGCTATTCTCTGAAACCCAACTTTGTTTGACTCAACAATTCACGTTTCTCGGCGTCACTGAGAAAGCATGGCTTTAAAACAACCAGACCATCCAAAAGCTTTTTTTCTTCCAAGCTGTTCAATATTTCTGTTTCCGATTCAGAGAAAACCGGTGTGATGGACACCAACGCTCCGTCAACAGATTTGGATAGCCAAACAGAATTTGTTTCTTTGGACATGCCCGATGAGCATTCAATTAAGAAGGCCGCTGATCCCTTATGTGAAATCCGGACGGCATTGCATTGAATTTTAGAATCCACAACATTGCTATTGTAGAATTCTAATATAGCGTCGGTGGATCTTTTCTCCATCATTTGCAAAGACATGATACCGCTAGACATGGCCGGCCTTAAGACTGGGAAAGACAACAAAAATATCGATGACAAAAAAAGAATACGGAGAATGATCATAAAAAATTCCACCAGCTACATTCACCAAGTTGTAACTAATACAAACCAAAGAAAGTGTCAATTCTTTTTAACACGTACAGGTTGCGTTATGACGATAACCCAAGCAGTCTCGGTTGCTCCGGTGCAGGTCGCAGAACCATCATGTCAACGCATTGAAGCGGCTTGAGATAACGAGTAATTTCAATACAATAAAACTTACTCGAACTTGCTGAGAATGCGAAGGAGATCGCCGACCCCCGATCGAAACCATCCGAGGACCTCTACGGAACGGTCCGGCTTATGGTTTTCCACTTCATTTCATTATGCGCAGGTATCGGCATGGTTTGGAAGGGTCAAAAAGGAGGAGCCGGTCTGGGACAGACACGGGCCATCGGGAGTTGGGTTTGCTCTGGTCCTTCGCGCCAAAGAAAACATGATTTGGTGCGGATAGGGAAAACTCTTCCCGAAGACGCATACTCGAAACGCAATAAACCGAGCTGAAAGAACAACCTGTTTCGCAAGCCCGCCAAATGGCCGCACCGACAGAACTGACAGAACTGACAAAACTGGTTGAAGATATCACGCGCAAGCAGGTCGTGATGAAAGTGAGGCGCGATCAGGGGCAATGCTGGAAAAAGACAATGCGGCAGCCGAAGCACCCACGGCTCAGATGGAGCCAATGGTCGATCGCTTCAACCCACCCTCACTTCCGGCACCAAAAACAAAATGTAAGTTCATTAAATTACAATCGCTTGCTTAAAAGAACCAATCTCTGGCGGCACCACTATCCTACCCTTTTGCGCAACGCCTCAAAGACCATTTCAAACGCCGCTTTCGTCTCAAATCCAAAGTCGGCAATTTGCGTATGGCCTGCAGCATGTTTGATGACAATGAAGCGCATCGCGGCTCGGCTGGCAGATTGTTGATTGACAGATCGGATCGTACGATACGGAATGGAAATTATCTGGTTGGAAAAAGGATTCTTGGGCAACAGAACCCGGTCTTCTTCAAACCGGATCTGACGTTCCCCATGCCGCTGCGTCGCCCACGCACGGGCCATTATGAAAATCGCAGTAAAGGCCACCAAAGCCAGTGCCCCATACAGGCATGCGCCGACCGGATATCCGACAGGCATGCCAATGAAACGATCCGGCTCGGTCCATGCCATGAACAGCATCAACCCGCCAAACAGGGCGATCAAAAGCCCGATCAGACAGACAGATGGCCCTTGCAAGTGATAGGGGAAAGACTGGATTTCCATGCGGGTCTTGTTCATTTGCAGGATCACGCCAACCAAAATAATTCATAAAGGCAGTAAAACAGCGTCAACCCGGCAATCCCGTAGATCAGATAAGCGGTCTGACGGTTGCGCACGGCCCCTTTTGCTTCCTCTTCTGCCGAGACATAAAGGCTTTCCTCGACCGGGACAGACAGGCGGGGCTTTTTCACTGCTCCAACGACGGGAGCATGACGGGCCAGCGCGAACTGTCCGGCCCAAAAGGCATATCCCCCAAGCCCGATCAAAAGCAAAGCGATGATGCTGTTGCCCGGAGCCTCCAGCAGGAAGCCCATTGCCACCCCAAGGAGGCCAAGCGTAAAACCCGATAGAGCGGTTGAGCGCCGGGATGATGCACATTCAATGACCTCACGATGATCACACTGCGAACAGACATAGAGAAATCGGATGCCTCCTCCGCCCCAAGAGCCGCCCAGCCCGGCCTTCCGGGCCTGAAAGCCATGCTTGCTGCAGACGGGACATTGCCTGATTTCCTCAGGCAGAACGACTTCTCTCATAACGGTCACACCCAAATTGTCGCGCGTCTCCAAAAACTGGCACAGCGCTATTTTCGGCGCAACCGCTATAAATGCACCATTCCGCAGGCAGGAAGCCGCAGGTCAGCCCCTTCACGGTCGGCACGATCAGGTATCAAGCAATGGCACATGAGCGGCGACCACCAGCCGCGCCAGTTCGGTGCGATTGCGGGCATTGGTCTTGCTCAGCACCGATCTGATCTGACTTTTCACCGTCTCGCGCGACACCCCGCGCATATCGGCGATATGGTCATATGTATATCCCTTGAGATAATGGGTAAGGCTCTCGGCCTCGGCTTTAGACAGCCCGAAACTGCCTGCCAGCGACAAGCCATTGGTCGCCAGTTGCCATTCCGGTGCGATGGCGAAAATGATCGCATATCCGCGACTGACAGGACCATCAAAGGCGCTGAAACGCACAGGCGAGATATCAAGGCTGAGCGGGTCTTTTTCCAGTCCGCGCGACAAAGAGGTGGTCACACCGCTATGCAGGCTCTTTTTCAGGCTGCAATCGGCCGCCCGCAATATCTGATGGGCGAAGGCTCCTTCTGCATCCGGATCCACAGCCCGCAACCTGCCGTCTCCCCCTGCCCGCAAGGCATCTCCTTCCGAAAGCAGTCGATCAAAGGCGGTGTTTTTCAGCACGATCTCGCGCGCGTCAGTCACAATTGCCGTGCCGATCGCCAAACGGTCCAACACTTCAAGCACCATGGCATAGCGCCGCCGCAATGCCGTCAGCATCCGACCAGAATTGAGCGCCCGCGCAATATAGGGTGCCATCATTGCAAGTTGCTGCCCAGCCCCATCCGGAATCTCGTCATGCTCCTTGGAAAACTGGACGGTCAGAATGTCCCGCCAAGGCTCGCCCCGATTGAGGACCACGCCGATCCGGCGAAAAATATCGATGGATTGGATCGAGGTGGCAAAAGGCTCAAGTTGTCGCATATCATCAGGAGCCACCTGCCGCAGCCCCATTGGCAGCAAATCCGTATCGAGAAACAGATCCCCATTTTCCGCATTGCGCATCAGGGTCTGAATTTCGGAGTATAATGCGCCTTCAGACTGGGCCGTATTGACGGCATAGTCCGCGACGACCTCCTTTTGCAGATTGCTGCTGAAAACCGTAAAGGCCAGATCGGGCAAGTCGTAGGGATCGTGATGGACGCCGGTTTCATGATTGAAATAGTTGATGACAGCGGTGTGGGCAAAACAGGCATCACGAATCCGGTCAACGGCTTCTGGCCACAAGCTCTCGTCGATGACCGCTTCATAGCAGCTGGCCACCGCATCCAACACCGGCTTCACATCCATCCATCCCCCTTCCGGCGCACCAAAGGGCGTGCCGCTCTGTGTCCAGTCACGCAGCAATGGCTGCTGGCAACCATCGTGAAACCAGCCGCTTACACGATTAATGTAGAACGATAACCAGAGCGGATGCTACCATTGATCCGCATTTTTGACAATCAAACCTGCATCGCTCAGACCCATCCCAATGGCACAGGCGCGTCTTGCGATGCAGCTCTGACACGCTTCAGAGCTCCTTGCGCCAAGGCGGATTTGCCCCTTTGCGCGACACATTGATCGCTGCCACTTTCGAGGCAAAACCGAGCGCTTCGCGCATCTGATCGTCGGAGATCGTCCGAACCGCATCTTTTGACAAAAGATTCAGCTCAGCCAGTTTGGCAAGGATGCCTGCATTGAACGTATCGCCAGCCCCGACCGTATCGACCACCTCGACGCGCTCGGAAGCAACCGAGACTTCCCGACCATCAGCCAGATAAGCGGTCGCCCCTTCGGCCCCCTTGGTCACCAGCAGGATCGCAGGACCGGTCGCCAGCACCGCCTTGACCTGTTCATCAAGGCTTGCCGCATCCGGCATCATCCAGTTGAGGTCCTCGTCCGACAGCTTGACGATATCCGCATGGGCAAACATGCTATTGATCCGGGTCCGGTAAACAACCGCATCCGCAATGAAGCCGGGGCGTACATTGGGGTCGATCATCACCAGATGGCCAGCAGCTTCACGGGCACACAAGGCCTCATAGGTGCGAGCGCAAGGCTCGACCGCGAGGCTGATACCTCCAAAGAAAACAGCCTCGATCGTGTCTGGAACCTCTCCGACATCTTCAAGTGCAATCATCCGACCCGCGGAATTCTCGTCATAGAAAAAGTAACTGGCATGGCCATTTTCCAACTTCACAAAGGCCAGCGTCGTGGGGCGATCGGATCGTTTGCACAGACTTGTGGTGACCCCGCTTTCGGCGAGAAAATCCTGCAATTGCTGGCCGAACATGTCCGATGATAGGCCAGTCAGAAATTCCGTACCAACCCCAAGGCGCCCCAAGGCAACGGCTGTGTTAAAGACAGCGCCACCAGAGCAAGGTTGAAAAGCATGCACACCGGGCTCGATTTCAGCCGGGATCATGTCAATCAACGCTTCCCCGCAACACAGAATTCTGGCTTGATCGCTCACTGTCTTTCTCCGTTTTTCTTTTCCAGCCCTTTGCCGGAACCCTTTCCCGGACCACAGGCTTTTATTCATGTCCACACATTGATATGGCGCAGAACCGCACCAGCGGCCGGAGCCGCATCCACCGAAAAAACAAATCCCAGCGCCTCAGCTGCCGTCCGTTTCAGTGAAAACCGCTTGCGGTGTCTGGATGATCTGCTGAACACCTGACGTCTCGCCACGCAACTGTGCCAGCATCGCCCGTCCCATCAGCTCGCCCGCTTCACGAATATCTTCGGAGAACCGCTCAAGACCCGGATGGATCTGTTCAAGGATAACCGAGTTGGTCTTGACCACGGCGTGATAGTCGACCCCACGCTGCCGCCCAAGCTCACGCAAGCCAGAATGAACCGCCAGATAGGAGCCTTCCCCCAAGCAGACGAACCCGTCGATGTCATTGGGGCCATTGGGGCCGAAATAGCTATCGACCCAGCCACGCATATCAGTCACGGAGGATTCCAGCGACAGATTTTCAGGGATGACATAATCCATCCCGCGCTCGCTGACCGCCTTCATGAAGCCATAACGCAGATGCTGATGCAGGGTAAATTGATCGCGTGGCAGAATGATTGCGATCTTCTTGCAGCCCTTGTTGGCCAATCGGGTCGCCGCCCGATAAGCAAAGGCCTCATTGTCGAAATCAACAAAATTATGAGCCTGCGAAAAATCGGTCCGCCCGTGGCTGATAAAGGGAAAATCCTTCTCCAGCAAATATCGGATCCGTTCATCGAAATTGCGTGTTCGGGTTAGTACGATGGCATCGGCCAGATTGTTCTGCACCAGCCGCCGTATCGGTTCCATATCGTCATCTTCGGTGAAGGTGGGCGTGATCGTCAGGTGATAATCCGTGCCGCGCAGCGACTGCGACAGACCGGTGATCATCGAACTGCCGAAATCGAGCATTTCATCCCACGGATTGAGCACCAAGGTGATGACCCGCGTTTTGCCAGTCCGCAAACGCTGCGCCGCCCTGTCGGGAACATAACCGATCTCGGAAGCAACACGCGCCACTTCCCTGCGGGTTGCCTCGGCGATTTTCGGATCGCCCTGCAAAGCCCGTGAAACTGTCGTGACGGCCAACCCCGTCATTTCTGCAATCGTTTTCTGTGTTGGCCTGATATTCCCTTTTGTCATTCGTATCCGTTTCCGATATCGTGTCATCAAGGAGCCAAGTTGCGGCCACCAGCCTTTAACACGTCATCCTGACGCATTTGCCCGAGTCCCTGCGGCACTATACACCGGTTTCCAAACAGATAGGACCTATCCTTAGCTATCAGTTTGAAACGATTTAAGGGACTTTTGGCAAGGTATCTTCTTCACATACCCCGGCTGTTTCGCAACGGCAACCCTATTATTACACAGTGCAGATATGAACAGGACAAGACCATGAAACGTTCCTATATCAACGAGATCCTGAAGGAAGGCGACGCCTTCATTCGCTCTTTCGGATATGTGATGCCACCTTTTGCCTATCTCTCGCCCGAAGAGATGAAGGCGGCCGACCATTCCATCTATGTGGAGCGCGGCATGGGCTGGGATATCACTGATTATGGATTGGAAAAGTTTGACGAACTGGGTCTTTTTCTGTTCACCGTACGCAACGGCATTGCCGATGACCTGAATAAAGGCACCGGCATGCTCTATGCCGAAAAGATCATGATCAGCCGCAAGGACCAGCTTTCCCCCATGCATCGCCACTATATCAAGGCGGAAGACATCATCAACCGTGGTGGTGGCAAGCTGGTACTGGAGCTGTTCGCCCCCAATGAGGACGGCACGATCAACCGCGAAAAAGATGTCACCGTGCCGGTCGATGGTCGTCTGGTCACCTTGCCAGCGGGCGGTCTGCTGAAACTCGATCCGGGCGAGAGCGTCACCCTGATGCCGGGTGTCTGGCATGCCTTTTGGGGTGAAGGCGGCGATGTGCTGATTGGTGAAGTTTCCACCGTCAATGACGACCGCACCGACAACTGGTTCGAAATGAAGATTGGACGCTTCTCCAACGTCGAAGAAGATGTCGCCCCGACCCATCTGCTGGTCTCAGACTATGACAAGTTCCTCTAAGACGGGGCACAACTGAAGATAGGTCACCTTCAGGCCAAACAAATAACCCGTCACCAATGCATCGAGGCAACGTGCCTTGCTAGCACTGATGGCGGGTTTTTCATTGCCGAGAAGTCAGGCGTCTGATCACTCGTAGAAAATCGGGCGGGGACGACCCTCTTCTCCAAGCGCAACAAAGACAAATTCCGCTTCGGTGACAATATCGGACTTGTTGGCATAACGCGGCCGCGCCCAGACATCGAGATGGATGGTGATCGAGCTGGTGCCAACTTTGGACACCGTCGCATAGAGGGTCACCTCGTCCCCCACCTTGACCGGGCGGATAAATTGCATACCTTCGACCGAAACAGTCGCACAGCGCCCCTGCGCCACACGCGCAGCCATATTGCCGGCAGCCAGATCCATTTGCGACATCAGCCAGCCACCAAAGACATCACCCGCCGGGTTGGTATCCGCCGGCATGGCGATGGTGCGCAGGATCAGTACACCGTCCTTTTGCTGTCGCCCATGGGAAGCCAGCTTTCTGGCCCGCTCCAACCGCTCCTGGCACTCTTCAGTCATACTATCGCTTCCCTAAGCTGTTCCCCACAAAGTGGCCGATCATCGATGCGGTCCGACTGTAATGATCTGGTACCAAAAGGGAAATGCAACGATTGCCTATTGTGCAAAAACCAGACAATCCGGCGCCTAGCTGTTGGTCGAAAGCCGATAGCCCGGCGCGGTAGTCGCTCGCACATGGGTGATCGGGGCATCATTCAGCCACGTCGTCCTCTCGATATGAAGCAAGGCTGATCCGGGCGCAACAAGCATTTGTTCTGCAATCTCGCCCAAGGCAGCCTCGGCATAAAGCTGCACCGAACAGCGATTATACGGCCGGTTGCGCACCAGCCATTCATTGGCATTCTGGCGCTTGAGATCGACCTTGAGGATCTCCGGCACGGTTTCAAGGCTGATCCAGCGATCCTCATAGATGAAGGGCTTGCCATCTGACAGATGCAGTGCCTTGATATTCAGCATCACTTCCCGCTCCACCAGTCCCATCACTGCAGTAACTGATCCGGGCGCCAACAGATGCCGACAATCGACCATGTGATAGGCATAGACAGCACCACTCATTTCCACTTCCAGCCGGGTAACCGGAATATCGAGCCGGGTGCGGGTCACCGGATCGGTACAGACGATGGTGCCCCCCTTGCGGCGGCGCTCGACAATCCCGCTCTCCGCCAGGGACCGCATGGCCCGATGAACAGTCGTCCGGGCACAGCCCAACTCTAACGCCAGATCCTCATCGCGCGGCAACTTGTCCCCCGGCCTATAAGTGGCATCGAGAATGCGCGAATGGATAAGCTCCCGAATATCGGACCAGCTGTGTTTTTGGTCGGAAGTCAAAGTCAATGATCCAGTTGCTTCATCACCGCCTTGTAGCGATCCACGATGGCATCGCGGGCAATATGGCGGCCTTGTTTGACGATAGGACGGCCCGCACTCCACACATCCGTGATGCAGCCCTGCCCGCGCCCTGAGAAAATCAGGCTATCCAGTATCACATCCCCTTCACGGCCACAAATACACTCATTGTCGGTGTCCAGCGCAATCAGGTCTGCCTCAGCTCCCGCCTCAAGACCACCTGCTGCCCTCTGGGCTGCCTGAGCCCCACCAGCTACGACGGCATCGAACAGGAACCGACCGGTTGATTTCTCCATCGTGGCGTAGGCTGCGCGGCTTCGATCTCGCAAACGTTGGGAATATTCCAACTGTTTGAGCTCTTCCCACAGGCTGATCTGTATATCACTGTCCGAACCGACACCGATCTGGCCACCAGCTTGGGCAAAGGCGACGCCATTGAAGATGCCATCCCCCAAACTGCCTTCGGTGATCGGGCACAAGCCCGCCACCGCACCGGTATTCGCAAGCCCGACCGTCTCATCGCTGGTCATCTGAGTGCAATGGATCAAACACCAATTGGGCTTCACGTCATGGTTGGCGAGCAGCCACTCCACCGGACGTGCCTTGCGATGAGCAACCAGCTCCTCGACCTCAGGCACCTGTTCGGCCAGATGCATATGCAACGGCTTGTCACCGGCCAATTGCACCGCCCGTTTCAAGCCCTCCGGATCGACCGCCCGCAAACTGTGCGGCGCAACGCCAATAGTCCAGTCATCAGGGCCCGAAAGAACCGTGGCTTCGGCCTCCTGATACAGCTTGGCAAACTGATCAAAATCGTTGCCAAATCGTCTTTGCCCACCCGCCAGAGGACGCTGGTCACAGCCGCCATATTGATAAAAGACCGGTAGCAGGGTGAGACCCAGCCCCGTCGCTTGCGCTGCCGCAGCGATCCGATCCGCCATCTCGCTCAGGCGATCATAGGCGACGCCCCCTTGAGCATGATGGAAGTAATGAAACTCCGCCACCGAGCCAAAGCCCGCCTCGGCCATTTCCATAAAGGCGAGCGCCGCGATCGCTTCCATATGGTCCGGTGTCAACTGGTCAAGAAACTTGTACATCAAGCGCCGCCAGGTCCAGAAACTGTCCTTCGGATCCGGGCCCTTGGCCTCCGTCAGTCCGGACATGGCCCGCTGGAAGGCATGGCTATGCAGATTGACCGGCGCAGGCAAGATCAGGTCAGCATGATGATCCGCCGGCTCCATCGGTCCCGCTTGTGGAGAAATGCGTTCGATCTTTCCCGCCTTGGTGAGACAAATATCGACATTCTTTGCCCAACCAGTGGTCAGAAGCGCCGATTTTGCACGGATTTTCATCATGGAATTTCCCCTCGAGACAATGAAGCAAAATTGCAGTTGACATTATTATGTTGCTACATATTAAATATTAATAGGCACATTAACAAGGGCCCTGTCGATGCCAAAAAGCACTTTATCTAATCTCACAATCGCGACGATGAGGGATCATTCCGGCTATGGACTGATTGAAAATGGCTCGATTGTTCTGGATGGCTCCTCGATTGTCTGGGTCGGGTCTTCCGACACTCTGCCAGCCGAATTTTCGTCTCTGGAAAGCACGGATTTTGAAGGCCGGTTGGTAACGCCAGGCCTGATTGATTGTCACACCCATCTTGTCTATGGCGGCAGCCGCGCCCGCGAGTTTGAAATGCGTCTGAACGGCGCAAGCTACGAAGAAGTGGCCCGTGCAGGTGGCGGCATTGTCTCGACCGTCAGCGCCACGCGTGAAGCCTGCGAGGCTTCCCTGTTGGCCGATGCCCTGATCCGCGCCGATCAGCTAATCGCTGAAGGGGTCACCGCCATCGAGATCAAGTCCGGCTACGGCCTCGATCTTGAGACCGAACGCAAAATGCTGCGTGTGGCTCGCACGCTGGAAGCCATGCGCCCAATCCGGGTGCGCACCACCTTCCTTGGCGCCCATGCAACGCCCAAAGGCATGGAGCCGGACGCCTATCTTGACGAAGTGTGCCTGCCTGTTCTTGATGACTGCCACAGCGCGGGTCTCGTGGATGCGGTAGACGGCTTTTGCGAGGGCATAGCCTTCTCGCCAGCTCAGATCGAGCGGGTCTTTGAGCGCGCCCAAAGCCTTGGTCTGCCAGTCAAACTGCATGCCGAACAGTTAAGCAACATTGGCGGCACGCCCCTTGCCGCCCGTTATAATGCCCTGTCCGTCGATCACGTGGAATATGCCAATGCAGACGACGCCAAGGCCTTGGCCAAATCCGGCACGGTGGCGGTCCTGCTGCCCGGAGCCTTCTACACCTTGCGCGAAACACAGGCTCCACCGGTCGATGCCTTCCGCGCTGAAGGTGTGCCAATGGCGGTTGCCACCGACTGGAATCCCGGCTCCTCGCCCCTTGGCTCGCTGCTGCTGGCGATGAATATGGCCTGCACCCTCTTCCGCCTCACCCCGGCAGAAAGCCTTGCGGGCACCACCAAACAGGCAGCCCGCGCTCTGGGCTACAGCGATGCGGGTATCATTGCCCCGGGCATGCGGGCTGACCTCGCCATCTGGGACGTCACCGACCCGGCAGAATTGTCCTATCGCATTGGCTCCAATCCGCTGCACAAACGCATTTTCGGAGGGCTCGCATGAGCATCACCCTAATTCCCGGCAGCACAGATCTGGCGGTGCTGGAAGCCATTTGGCGCGGCGCAAGCTGCGCCCTTGATGCCGACGCAAGGAAAGCCGTCGAGGCTGCCGCAGCCATCATCCGTGAAGCCGCCCAAGGGTCGGTCCCGATCTATGGCGTCAATACCGGCTTTGGCAAACTGGCTTCCATCCGCATTGCGCCCAAGGATACAGAAACCCTCCAGCGCAATCTGATTCTGAGCCATTGCTGCGGCGTTGGCGAAGCGCTGGATACCGCCTCGACCCGCCTGATGATGGCCCTAAAACTTCTGTCTCTTGGCCGCGGCGCATCCGGTGTGCGCTGGGAGGTATGCGCCCTCATCGAAGCGATGCTGGAAAAAGGCATTGCCCCGGTCATTCCGGTGCAGGGCTCTGTCGGGGCGTCGGGCGATCTCGCCCCTCTGGCCCATTTTGCCGCCACCCTGATTGGCGAAAGCGAGGTCTTCCACGAGGGCAAGCGCATGCCATCGCCCAAGGCTTTGGACCAATGCGGCCTGAAACCTGTCGTGCTGGGCCCCAAAGAAGGCCTCGCCCTGATCAATGGCACGCAATTCTCCACAGCGCTGGCCCTGACAGGCCTGTTCAAGGCCTTTGCCATGCTGCGCAATTCGGTCCTGAGTTCCGCGCTCTCCACTGATGCCATCATGGGTTCCACCCAACCCTTGCAGCCTTCTATTCATGCCCTGCGCGGCCAACCGGGCCAAATCGACGTCGCCCGCGAAATGCGTGCCCTGCTCGATGGCAGCGAAATCCGTGAAAGCCACCGCGAAGGTGATACGCGGGTGCAGGATCCCTATTGCATCCGCTGCCAGCCACAGGTCGCCGGCGCTGCTCTCGATCTGTTGCGCTTTGCTGGTCGGACGCTGGAAATCGAGGCCAACGCGGTCACTGACAATCCGCTCGTCACCGAAGATGGCATCCTGTCGGGCGGCAATTTCCATGCCGAGCCGGTGGCCTTTGCCGCCGACCAGATCGCACTGGCCCTCTCGGAAATCGGAGCCATAGCGCAGCGGCGCGTCGCCCTGATGGTTGACCCGACCCTCAGCTTTGATTTGCCGCCTTTCCTCACCCCGAAACCGGGCCTCAATTCGGGCTTCATGATTGCCGAAGTCACCACCGCCGCCCTGATGAGCGAGAACAAGCATCTGGCCAATCCCTGCTCGACCGACAGCACCCCAACCTCGGCCAATCAGGAAGACCATGTCAGCATGGCGGCCCACGGCGCCCGCCGCCTCGACCGGATGGCCGCCAATCTGTCGGTGATCCTTGGCGTTGAAGTTCTTTGCGCCGCGCAGGGCATCGAGGCCCGTGCCCCCCTTAAAACCGCGCCACGCTTGCAACAGGCCATCGCCACCTTGCGTCAGCAAGTCCCAACCCTTGACGAGGATCGTTTTCTGGCCCCCGACATCGAGAAAGCAGCACAGCTCGCAGCCGATGAAACGCTGGTCAAGACCGTCAATCTGGAGATTCAACCATGAGCCTTCTCGACATCAAGCAGGGATCATCGCCTCTGGTGCTGGGCTTCCCCCACACGGGCACCGAAGTGCCTGCGGACATTGCCCTCAAGTTGAACGATAACGGCCTGAAACTGAGCGACACCGACTGGCACATTCACACGCTCTATGAAGATCTCGCCCCAGACGTCACCAGTGTGCGCACCAAGATCCATCGCTATGTGATCGACGCCAACCGCGACCCAAGCGGCGAGAGCCTCTATCCCGGCCAGAACACCACCACCCTTGTGCCGACCACCGATTTCGACGGTGTTGCAATCTGGAACAATGAGCCCACCCCTGAAGATATCGAAGCCCGGCGTCTCGCCTACCACGCCCCCTATCACGCGGCATTGCAGGCCGAGATCTACCGCGTCAAGGCAATCCATGGCTTTGCCATTTTATATGATTGCCACTCGATCCGCTCAGACATTCCCTTCCTGTTTGAAGGCATTCTGCCCGATTTCAACATTGGCACAAATCTTGGCACGACCTGCGCCCCGAGCATCGAGAAGGCCGTGGTCGACATTTGCGGTGCCGCCGAAGGCTATTCCAGCATTCTCAATGGCCGCTTCAAGGGCGGCTGGACCACACGCTATTACGGCCAACCAGAGGATGGTGTCCATGCCATCCAGATGGAACTCGCCCAATCTAATTACCTCGCGATCGAAGCCGCCCCGTGGGATTATGATCCCACCAAAGCTGAGCGCCTGCGCAACCATCTGCGCACGATTGTGAGCACGCTCATCGAATGGAGGCCATGATGACCGATCCACGCAAAAATTCCCGTGACATCTTCCCGCCGACCGGCACAGAAATCACTGCCAAAAGCTGGCTAACCGAAGCGCCGATGCGGATGCTGATGAACAATCTGCATCCAGATGTCGCCGAAAATCCGCACGAACTGGTCGTCTATGGCGGCATTGGACGCGCAGCCCGCACATGGCAGGATTTTGATCGCATCGTCGCCAGCCTCAAGGATCTTGAAGAAGACGAAACCCTTCTGGTCCAGTCCGGCAAACCCGTCGCCGTGGTTCGCACCCACAAGGATGCCCCGCGCGTGCTGATCGCCAATTCCAATCTGGTGCCCAACTGGGCCAACTGGGATCATTTCAACGAGCTCGATAAAAAGGGCCTGATGATGTATGGCCAGATGACCGCTGGCTCGTGGATCTATATCGGCACGCAGGGCATCGTTCAGGGCACTTACGAAACCTTTGCCGAAGCCGGTCGTCAGCATTATGACGGCGATCTGACCGGCAAATGGATCCTCACCGGCGGCCTTGGCGGCATGGGCGGCGCTCAGCCACTGGCCGCGGTCTTTGCAGGTGCTTGCTGTCTGGCGGTAGAATGCAACCCGGACAGCATCGACTTCCGCTTGCGCACCAAATATCTCGACGAGAAAACCGACAGCCTTGATGAAGCGTTGGAGATGATCGAGCGCTGGACCAAGGCGGGCGAGGCCAAATCTGTTGGACTGCTGGGCAATGCCGCCGATATTTTCCCACAAATCCATCGCCGAGGCGTCCGCCCCGACATCGTCACCGATCAGACTTCGGCCCATGACCCGATCAATGGCTATCTGCCACAGGGTTGGAGCGTCGCCGAATGGAAGGAAAAGGCCCAAACCGCCCCCAAGGAAGTCGAAAAAGCCGCCCGCGCCTCAATGAAGGTTCATGTCGAAGCCATGGTGGCCTTCCACAAGGATGGCGTCCCCACCGTCGATTATGGCAACAATATCCGCCAGATGGCGCTGGAAGAGGGCTTGGAAGACGCCTTCGCCTTCCCCGGCTTTGTGCCAGCCTATATCCGCCCGCTCTTCTGCAAGGGCATCGGCCCCTTCCGTTGGTGCGCCCTTTCCGGCGACCCGGAAGACATCCGCAAGACCGATCAGGCGATGAAAGAGCTGTTCCCGGAGAATAAGCATCTGCACAATTGGCTGGATATGGCGAGCGACCGCATCGCCTTCCAAGGCTTGCCCGCCCGCATTTGCTGGATCGGCTTGGGGTATCGTCACCGTGCGGGCCTCAAATTCAACGAAATGGTCGCCTCGGGCGAGTTGAAAGCCCCAATTGTCATTGGCCGCGATCATCTCGACAGCGGCTCGGTCGCCAGCCCCAATCGCGAAACCGAAGCCATGCAGGATGGCTCGGATGCGGTCTCCGACTGGCCTTTGCTCAATGCCTTGGTCAACACCGCCAGCGGCGCGACTTGGGTCAGCCTCCATCATGGCGGCGGCGTCGGCATGGGGTTTTCGCAACATTCGGGCGTGGTGATCGTTGCCGACGGCACCGACGATGCCGCCAAGCGGCTCGAACGGGTACTCTGGAATGATCCGGCCAGTGGTGTCTGGCGTCATGCGGACGCAGGCTATGACATCGCTCTTGACTGTGCCCGCGAACATGGTCTGAAATTGCCGGGCATTCTGGGCACCTGACCAACAAACAAAGCGTTTCAAAAGACATAACAAGAATAAGGGCAAAGCAAGCCCACCCACACATCCACCTTCCCAGAGGAGTTATCAAATGGAAAGAAGAACCTTTTTGAAAGCAGGCGCCGCCGGTCTTGCCGCCGGAGCCCTCGCCACCCCGGCTATCGCCGAGGGTAAGATGCAGTGGAAAATGGTCACCGCCTGGCCAAAGAACCTGCCCGGCCCCGGCGTAGCCGCCCAAATGCTGGCCGATCGCATCACCGCCCTGTCCGGCGGACGCATCGAAGTCAAACTCTTTGCTGCTGGGGAACTGGTCCCCGGTCGCGGCGTGTTTGATGCCGTCAGCGAAGGCACCGCCGAGCTTTATCATGCCGTGCCTGCCTATTGGGGCTCCAAATCCAAAGGCATCCTGTTGTTCGGTTCCCAGCCTTTTGGCCTGCGTGCCGACGAACAATTTGGCTGGCTCTATCATGGCGGCGGTCAGGCGCTCTATGACGAAATGTATGGCCGCTTCAAAATCAAGCCATTCCTGTGTGGCAACTCCGGCCCGCAATGGGGTGGCTGGTTCCGCAACGAGATCAACTCTCCGGATGATCTCAAGGGCCTGAAATTCCGCACCACCGGTTTGGCTTCCGAGATGGCTTCCAAGCTCGGTATGGCCGCAGAAGCCATGTCCGGTCCGGCCATGTTCCAGGCCCTGCAGACCGGCGCTCTGGATGCGGGTGAATTTATCGGCCCATGGACCGACAGCGCCCTTGGCTTCTTCCAGGTGGCGAAAAACTATTATTGGCCGGGGGTTGGTGAGCCTTCTTCGGCTGAAGAATGCGGCGTCAATGCAGATGTCTATGCCGGTCTGCCGGACGATCTGAAACAGGCCGTCAGCCTTGCTTGCGAGAGCCTCTACAATCCGGTTTGGACCGAATATACGACCAAACATGCGGCAGCCCTCAAGAACATGGTCGAAAAAGAAGGCGTTCAGGTCAAAATGTTCCCTGAAAGCGTCATCAAGGCCATGGGCAAGGCAGCAGGCGAAGTGATTGATGAACTGCGTCAGGATGACGACGAGCTGGTCAAGCGCATCACCGAAAGCTTCGTCGCCTACCGCGATAGCGTCGGTGGTTACATGACCTTTGCCGACAATGGCCAGATGAACGCCCGTGCGTCCATCATGGGCTATTGATCGGACAGTCCTCGACGCATTTACACCATCAATAATATGCCTATCTTTGGTCCGGCGCACAGACATGCGCCGGACTGAAGGAAAGGAACAGCATGGATAAGGTCATAATCGGCCTTGAAGCCGTCAATCGCGCCGTTATGGCCTTTGTGCGCTGGCTGGCCGTTTTGATTGTGGCGGTTCAGTTCATCATCGTTCTCGGACGCTATGTCTTTGGCGTCAATTCCATCGCCGCTCAGGAAAGCGTGCTTTATATGCACGCCACCCTCTTCATGCTGGCCGGGGGCTATACCCTGTTGATTGATGGGCATGTGCGGGTTGATGTTTTTTATGCCAAATTCTCCCCCCGCATCCGCGCCGCGATCAATATACTCGGCCATCTATTTTTGCTGATGCCCTCTATGCTCGCCCTGATCTATTGGTCATGGCCATCGGTCGCCAATTCTTGGGCCATTCTTGAAGGCCCCATTGCTGTTGGCGGCATCAAGGCGGTTTTCCTGATGAAATCCCTCATTCCCGCCTTTTGCTGCCTCATCATGCTGCAATCACTGGCCTGCCTTGTCCGCCATGTCAGAGAGCTGACCAAGGGGAGCATTGAGAATGGTTGACTATCTTGATCTCCTGATGTTTGGCACGCTGGTTGTGGCCATTCTGTCCGGCTTTCCTGTTGCCTTTGCCATTGCAGGCACCGCCGTCATCTTCGCCTATCTCGGCTGGTCCGTTGGTGCGATGGACATCAAGCTGCTTGGTGCACTCGGCCAGCGGGCCTTCGGCCTTCTCTCCAATCAGGTGCTGATCGCCATTCCTGTCTTTATTCTGATGGGGGCAATCCTTGAGAAAAGTAGCGTCGCCGAACGGTTGCTCGAAACCATGGGCAGCCTGTTTGGCTCCATGCGCGGGGGCCTTGGCATCTCTGTCGTGCTGGTCGGCGCCTTGCTTGCCGCTTCCACCGGCATTGTCGGCGCGACCGTGGTGGCGATGGGCATGATCGCCCTGCCGACCATGCTGCGCACCGGCTATAACAAACCGCTCGCCGCAGGCATTGTCTGCACCTCGGGCACCTTGGGTCAGATCATCCCACCTTCGACCCTGCTGATCATCCTGTCCGACGTCATGTCAAATGCCTATCAGCAGGCCCAATATGAACAGGGCAAATTCACCGTCGAAGCCCTGTCGGTGGGCCAATATTTTGCGGCAGCGCTTGTTCCCGGCCTGCTGCTGGTCATGCTTTATCTGATCTATATCGTCATTCGCGCCAATCTGCGGCCCGACGACATGCCTCCCGTCTCCACCAATGGCGAACGCCCCAGCTGGAACACGGTGTTTGAAGCCATCATCCCGCCGATCCTGCTGATCTTTGCGGTGCTCGGGGCCATTCTGGGTGGGGTAGCCACCCCAACCGAAGCCGCATCCGTCGGGGCGGTTGGTGCCTTGCTGATGGCAGGCCAACGCTATGGCATTTCCCGCAAATTGATCATTCTTGGCGCGGCGGCCTTCCTGCTGGCAGGCATTCTGTCGGGCTTTCATCCGGTCCGTCTGCAAAGGGACAATCTCGACGTCACCGATATCGCGCTAGGTGCAGCCAATATCATTCTGCTGGTCATCGGCATCATTGCTGCGGGTATTTGCCTGCGGCGGGCCATGCGTTCTGGCATGATGCGCGAGGCCGCCACCTCGACCACCACCATGACGGCAATGATCTTTGCCACGATCCTTGCCGCCAGCTTCTTTTCGCTGGTCTTCATTGGTCTTGGCGGCGAAGAGCGTGTGGCCGAGATCCTCAAGCAAATGCCCGGCGGTCCGACCGGAGCCCTCTTCTTCACCATGCTTCTGCTGTTTGTCCTCGGCTTCTTCCTCGATTTTGTCGAAATTGCCGTGATCGTCCTGCCTCTGGTCACCCCGCAGCTGATCCTGATGGGACATGATCCGGTTTGGCTGGGCATTCTCATTGCCATCAACCTGCAGACCAGCTTCCTGACCCCACCCTTCGGCTTTTCGCTGTTCTACTTACGCGGCGTGGCACCAGATGACGTGCGCACCATCGATATCTATCGGGGAGTCTTGCCCTTCATCGGCCTGCAGATCGTTGGCATTCTCCTGATCTGGTCGATGCCATGGATTGCCACCACATTGCCGTCCCTGATTTTCTGACCGCAAACAGGCACAACTGGCAAACACACTGATTTAAAAAGACAAAACCAGAGGAGCATTGAGCGTGCTCCTCTGGTTTCTTTGTGGTCAGGGCTTGGCTTCTGGCACGGCAACCTCCATCCCCCACAACGCGAACCCACACTTTTTGCCTGAATTCAAGCGAATTATTCAAACTGGCATAGAACTGTAGTCGGGTTGTCATAAAAACTGTGTAGGGTAATAATTGCACACGCGTGCAAGACCATAACAACAAAAATTTGCACACGCGTGCACATTGTTTCTGAACATATCGTTTCAAACAGGTGACAACACACTCTCGGAGGAATAACCCGATGCAGATCACCAAGACCCTCAAGGTTGCTGCCCTTACCACAGCTCTTGCCCTCTCCGGCACCGCAGCTTTCGCCAAGGATTTCACCATCAGCGTTTGGGCTGGTGGATCGAACCAGAATGACGCTTACCGCGCTGACGCCATTGAAATGGCCGCCGACATTCTGACCCGCGAAGCTGCGATCCGCGGTGAGGAAATCAATATCACCGTCGAGAAAAAGCTGTTCAATGACGGTTGGGACAATTTCAAGCAGGCCGTCACGCTGGCCGCTGAATCCAAAACCGCTCCACACATCATTGTCACCTCTCATGCGGACATTGCCCCATGGTCCCAATCCGGCCTGATCCGTCCGATCGAGGATTATGTCGATCTTGATGCGTGGCCGCTTAATCAGATCTATGACAATCTGCTCGAAATCACCTCCTATAATGGTCAGGTCTGGGGCATTCCGCAGGATGCCGAATCCCGTCCATTCTTCTTCTGGATCCCGCATCTGAAAGCCATCGGCTACAGTGACGAACAGATCGAGGACCTGCCAGCCAAAGTCGAAGCGGGCGAATATACCCTCTATGACATGCTCGAAGACGCCAAGAAAATTCAGGACAAGGGCCTCGTTGAAAAGGGCAAGGGCTTCTCCCCTCGCGTCTCCAACGGCCCGGATTACTGGCAATTCTATCAAAGCTTCGGCGGTGAAATGCTCGACAAGGAAAGCGGCAAGCTGATCTTTGACAAGCAGGCCATGACCGACATGTTCCAGTTTTTTGCCGATGCGGTGAAAATGGGCGTCACCTCTGCCACCCATCTGGGCGGCGACTGGGGCCAATGGTACAACGAAGTCGCCAACGGCAAGGCCGGCACCTGGCACGGTGGCACCTGGCACTATGCCCGTTACACCGGCAAGGAAGGCCTTGATGATTTCTTCGGCAACATCCAGTTCTCCCTGATCCCGACTGGCAATGACAAGGGCCACGCCAACACCATCACCCATCCGCTGACCTATCTGATCTCCAGCACCGGCGATGATGAAGTGGCAGAAATCGCAGCCCAGCTGGTCGCCATCGCGTCCGAGCCACGAATCAACACCCTGCATGCGATCAAGTCTGCCCATTTGGGCATTGGCCGCGAACAGTCCAGCATTGCGCTCTATGCCAACGACCGTTGGGCGTCTGAGGCCACCGACCGCCTGCTCGGCCATGCCAGCGCCATGCCAAACAACACCGATTTCGGTGCCTACTGGCAGATCATGTTCAAGGGCCTTGAGGCCGCTTGGACGGGCCAGAAGTCGGTTGCGGATGCGGTCGCTGGTGTGGAAGCAGACATCAAGTCTTCCATGGCCGATGCCGTGATCATCAAATAAGGCAGCACTGCCTCTCCAGAGGCGTCGGGTGCATCAAGTCGTGCCCGGCGTCCCCTTCTCGCTTTGACGCAACACTTCTGTCGCACCAAGGAAGCACGAGACATGCGCGCCCGTACCAGCCTCCTGGGGCTTGGCTTCATGACGCCAGCCCTGATCATGGTCCTGACCTTTTTCCTTCTGCCGGTGATCTTGACCGCCGTTTTCGCCTTCACCAACATGTCCACCGCTACGGGCATCAGCGGTGGCGACTATCTGCTCTCGCCCACCACGCTGAAGGCAATGAAAGAGGACGATCGTTTTGACCCGCCCTTGCTTGAGGCGCTTGGCAGCACCTCCTATCGAGTCGATGCCGCCGCGCTGGAAAAAGCCAAGAGCGAGAAATTGAAAGCCGCTTTCCTCAGGGAAATTGAAAAGGAACTGAAGGGCAAGCGGTTTCAGTCGCGACGCCAGATGGAACGCGCCCTGAAGAAGCTGAAATCCCGGCCACGCAGCATCCGCGCCCTGAAGCAAGCGACGGAACCCTTTTCCCGCTCGATCCTCAATATCCGCTTTGACAAGGAAGGCGACCTTCTTGCCGCTCTGGATGAAATCGGCATTGAGGCCAGCGACAGCCAGAAGAAGGCCATTATCGCCCACAGCTATACCGGATGGAGCTGGACGAGCGACAATTTCACCACCTTGCTGCAGAAGCCCGGCACCTGGACCATTGCCTTCAACACGTTGCTCTATGTCTCCTTGACCCTTTGCTTCAATGTTGGTTTCGGGTTGTTCCTTGCCATCACCACCTTCTACTTGCCCGCCGGACAGGCCGGGTTTTTCCGCGCTGTCTGGCTGCTGCCACGCATTTCGCCGCCGGTTCTCTATGTGTTGCTCTGGAAGTGGTTTACATGGGATGGCGGTTTCATCTCTACCATTACAGGCTGGTTCGGCGCTCCCGCTTTCAACTTCATGCTTGGCTCAATCTCCAGTGCATGGACCGTGGTCATTCTGATCAACGGATTTGTTGGCGCATCTCTGGGCATGATCCTGTTTTCCTCGGCAATCAAGGCCATTCCCACCACCATGCTCTATGCCAGCGAAGTGGATGGGGCTTCCCGCTGGCAGCAAATCCGCCGGATCATCCTGCCACAATTGCGCTGGCCAATCCTCTTCATCACCTCCTACCAGACCCTCTCTTTGCTGACCTCGTTCGACTATATCCTGCTGTCGACTGAAGGCGGCCCGGGCGGTTCAACCACCCCTTGGGCCTTGGAGGCCTATTTCGTGGCGCTCAACAATTATGCGGGCAATCTGCAATATGGCTATGGCGCGGCGATGGCCTTGGTGCTGGTCACGGTGGGCATCAGCCTGTCGCTCCTCTATCTGCGGCTGTTCAAGTTTGACGATCTCGTCAGCAAACCGCGCATTGAAAACTAGGGAGCTGGCATCATGTCTCATCAAACCACACGCAATTACCAGAGCTGGCCGGTCCTGTTGATCCTCGCCCTCTTCTCCTCACCTATCCTGATCATGTATGTCTATCTCTTCATAGACACGATCTCCAACACCGAACCGGGGTCGCTGATCCCGTCCGAATTCACGCTGGAGCATTGGCGCTTCCTGTGGGAGACCGACACCGGCACCACCAATATCTGGGTGGCCACGCGCAACACCCTGATCTTTGCCTCGACCAACACGGCGATCATTCTCAGCGTGTCCCTGACCGCGGGCTATGCGCTCTCCCGGCTCAACATGCCCTTTCGCGCCTTCTTTCTGGCAGGAGTTCTGACGCTCCACGCCTTTCCCACCATCACCTTGGTGATCGCCCTCTTCATCGTGCTGCAAATGGTCGGTCTCTATAACACCCTGATCGGGGTCATCCTGATCAAATCGGCCCTGATGCTGCCCTTTGGTATCTGGGTGATGAAGGGTTTCTACGACACCGTGCCATGGGAAATCGAAATGGCGGGGGTTCAGGATGGCGCCCATCGCTTCACCGTCTGGCGGCGTTTGGTGCTGCCGCAAATCCAGCCCGGCCTGATTGCCCTTGGGGTCTTTGCCTTCCTTGATGGCTGGAGCGAATATATCCTGCCACAGATTTTCGCCCCCAGCGCCAATGTGCAGGTCCTGTCTGTCTATCTGGCCTCATTGATTGCCGATGACCAGAAATTCGACTTCAATCTCTTCAAATCGATCGGGCTCTTCTATGTCATCCCGGTCATCATTCTCTATCTCATCTTCCAGAACAAACTGATGAATATCTACGGTGGAGGCACAAAAGGCTGATGCGTATCCTTCTCGACAAATTCTCCAAACGCTTTGGCGACGTCACCGTCATCGACGAAATGGATCTTGAGATCAAAAGCGGCGAAATGATTGCCCTGCTTGGCCCGTCGGGGTGTGGCAAGTCCACCACTCTGTTCGCCATTTGCGGGATTCATCAGGTCAATGCAGGGCGCATCCTGTTTGGCGACAAGGATGTCACGACCACCACCGCGCAAGCCCGCAATGTCGGCGTGGTCTTCCAGAATTATGCCCTTTATCCGCATATGAATGTGTTTGACAACATCGCCTTCCCGCTGACCGTGCGCAAGGATGACAAGGCAACCATCAAGCGCGAGGTCGAGGCCATTGCAGCGCTCGTTCATATCAGCGAATTGCTGGAGCGCAAACCGGCCCAATTGTCCGGTGGCCAGCAGCAGCGCGTGGCTCTGGCTCGCGCTTTGATCCGCAAGCCCGACGTCCTGTTGCTCGACGAGCCCCTTGCCAACCTTGACGCCAAGCTGCGCCTTGAAATGCGCTCGGAAATCCGCCGCATTCAGTTGGAGACCGGCATTTCGGCCATTCTGGTGACCCATGATCAGGTCGAAGCCATGTCCATGTGCGACCGTATCGCCATCATGAATGATGGCAAAATCCTCCAGATTGCCACTCCCAATGACATGTATAACAACCCGGACACGGATTTTGTCGCTGGATTCCTTGGCAACCCACCGATTGCCTTTTTGGAAGGCCAAGCGGTCGATGGCCATTGCCAACTGGCCGACACCGACATCCGCCTGCCACTGCCGGAGCATCTGTCCGGCCTCAATGGACATCAGCCGATCCGCCTCGGGGTCCGGCCAGAGCTGGTCGGCAACAAAGACGGCACCGCGGTGTCTGGTACCATCAGTTTTGTGGAAACACAGGGCCGGGAAAATCTTTATGACATCACGCTTTCAAATGGCGCCATTATCCGCTCTATTCAGCATGTCCGCGACGATGTAAGGCTTGGTGACGCGGTCACATGGCCGATCGATTGCAGCAAGATGCTGGTCTTTGACCAGAACGGAACCCGACTCTAATGACATTTGCCAAAAAAATCGCTGCCCTAGGCTGGCCAAATAGCCGTTTCGATGGACCGGCCATCATCGGCCATCGCGGCGCGTGCCACCACGCCACCGAGAACAGCTTGGATGGCTTCGTGCTTGCCAGCAAACTCGGGGCCGATATGTGGGAGTTGGATGTGCGCCTGACAGCCGACGGCACATGTGTCGTCAGCCATGATGATGACCTGTCCCGTGTCTTTGGGGTCTCGGCAAAGCTCTCCGAGTTGACCATCGCCCAATTGGAAGCACTGGAGGGAGTACATGTCCCCACCTTTGATGAGGTGATCACCCTGGCGATCCTGCTCGAAGCAGGTCTCTATATCGAGATCAAGGCAGATGGTGCTGGCCCGGCGGCTTTGGCTCTGTTGCAGCAAAGTGGCTTTACCTATGCGGCGCTCGGCTCTTTTGATCCCACCCATGTCGCACAACTCGCCGCTCTTGATTGTCCTTATCCCCTGTCGGTACTGGTGCGCATCGGCGACGATCCGTTCGAACAGGCGGCCAATGCCAGAGCGGATGCCATTCATCCCTGCTGGGAACGCGCCTCCGACCGACCAGACCAATTGCTGACCCCTGATCTGATGCAGCGGGCCAAAGACACGCAGCTTCCAATCATTCTCTGGCATGAAGAACGACCGGACGTCATCAAAGCCGTCATGGCGATGGATGTGTTTGGCGTCTGCACCGACCGGCCCGAGTTGCTGGTGCCCTATCCCGGCTCGCCCTCCCGCCCAACACCTCTACCCAAAGGCCCTGAAGTGGTCTGCCATCGTGGGGCCAACAAGCTCGCCCCGGAAAATACCCTGCCCGCTGCCTTGATGACCTTCGAGCAAGGCTTTGACTGGCTGGAACTCGATATACGCCAATCCTTGGATGGAGACCTGTTCGTCATTCATGACGAGACACTGGACCGCACCACCAATGGACGCGGCCCTGTCGCCAGCCACAGCGCCGAGCAATTGCGAGCCCTTGATGCTGGCAGTTGGTTTGATCCTCGTTTCACCGGCACCAAAATTCCGACCTTTGAAGAGATCATCGATCTGGCCAAGGCACATCAAAAAAATCTCTATGTCGAGATCAAGCAGGCCGACCCGGCCAAGGTGCTGGATCTCATCAAGGCCAAGGATTTCATGGCCCATTGCTTCTTCTGGAGCTTCAACCGTGCTCTGAGCGATGAAGTCCGACGTCTGGCGCCCGATGCCCGGATCATGGCCCGCACGCTCGATTTCCCGACCATTAGCGAGGCCATCACCAGCGTCGGGGCCGAGATCATCGAGGTCAATATGGCCGAGGAGCAAGTCGAGAAGAAAGCCACCAATATACACACCAGCGGAGCCAAGCTGATGCTATGTTACAACGGCTCGGACCGCACGGTGATGGAGCGCATGCTTGCCCTTGCCCCCGATCTGGTCAATCTGGATCAACTCAATCTCTGGAAAGAAGTCTGGTATCAGGCCCAGAGGCGACATGCGAAAGAGACAGTGGCCCCATGAGCGATAGCAGCGACGAACAGGACAGCATCAAGCCGGTCACCTCAGTGGATGTTGCCAAACGGGCGGGCGTGTCCCGCTCGGCGGTGTCGCGCACCTTCACACCTGGCGCATCCGTCGCCCCAGCAACCCGCGAGCGGGTGCTCAAGGCGGCAGATGAATTGGGCTATCGCGTTAATCAACTGGCCCGCAGCCTGACCAACAAGCGCTCCGATCTGGTCGGCATTGTCGCCGCCAATATGGACAATCCCTTCCGCGCCCAGCAGGTCGAGCATATTGCCCGTGCTTTGGTCAATGAGGGTTACCGCCCAATCCTGTTGCCCGCGGAGGCCCATGAAGATCCGCGCCGGGTCATTGGCATGCTGCTCGAATATAATGTGTCCGGTGTCATTGTCACCTCCGATACCCCGCCGCAAAGCATCTGTCAGGAATGCGTCTCCCTTGGCGTGCCGATGGTGCTGGTCAACAAGGCTGAGATCGACGCCAAGGTGGACCGGGTTCTGCTCGACAACCACAAATCCGGTGCGCTGGCGGCAGACTTTCTGATCCGTCACGGCTGCCACCATCTCGCGGCCATAGGCTCGGAGAAGCCATCCTACTCTCTTTCCATCCGTCTGGAGACTTTTGAGAAAGCCGTCAGGGCATCCGGCACCCTCAGCAGTGGCCGCTACACAGCGGCCTTCCAGAATTATGAGGGTGGCTATGAGGCTGCCCGCAAATTGTTCGAGAGTGGCGTTGCGGTCGACGGCATTTTTTGTGTCACCGACTATATGGCTCTTGGTACCCTTGACTATATCCGCCTGCACACAGATAAACGCATCCCGGAAGACATCCAGCTGATCAGCTGCGACGACATCCTGCAAGCAGGCTGGGCGGGCTACAATCTCACCACCATCCGTCAGGACACAGAGGAAGTTGCCCGCCGGGTGGTGTCCACCCTGACCTTGCGTTTTGAACAACCGACAGCCCTGTCGCAGACCAACATTGTCGATGTTTTCATCGTCGAGCGCGGCACAACAAAAACAAGTGGAACGACCGAATGATCGAAGAGCGTTATGCGCTGCTGCAAACCCTTGCGAAAGAAGCTGGGCAACTGGCGCTGAACCATTTGCAGGCCCTGAAGGACAATCGCTTCCCCATTGAAGTCAAGGGGCCGCAGGATTTCGTCACCAAGGCGGACCGCGATGTCGAAACCTTCATTCGCACCAAACTCAAAGAGGCCTTCCCCGAAGATGGCTTGCTGGGCGAAGAGCACGGTCTGGAAGCGGGCAGCAACGGCTTCACCTGGGTCATCGATCCGATTGATGGCACAGCAAACTATATCCGCAGCATCGATCAATGGGCCATTTCCATCGGCCTCGTATCGGCTGATCGCATGGAAGCAGGCGTCATATATGACCCTATGCGCGATGACCTCTACCGTGCAGCCGCCGCACAAGGCGCCTTTCTCAATGACAGTCCGCTGGCCAAAGCCAAGACGGAAGCTCCAACCGACCCGATTTTGATTCTGGGTCGCTCCAAGCGCAAACCCTTTGACTCCTACCTCAAGACCTTGTCTTTCCTTGAGAGCAAAGGCATCGAATATCGCCGCTTTGGCTCGGCCGCCATGGGGCTGGCGCTGGTCGCAACCGGACAGGTGGATGGTTATTTCGAGGCCGATCTCAATCCGTGGGATTGCATGGCCGGCCTGTTGATCATCAAGGAGATGGGCGGAGTGATCGCCGCCGGGGAACAGGCCTTTGAAAGCCTCCAAAACCAGCCCATCTGTGCCGTTCATCCCTATATGAGAGACGAAATGACCGCGCTGCTGGCCGTGATTGCCGAGATCGAGTGATAAAACGGATGCCGAAGGGAAAAAACCCTCAATGCAGATCAGCGATGTCATAGGCCTTTTGCACCTTGTCGAGCGCCATGACATCACGCTCTGGATCGATGGTGGCTGGGGCATTGATGCCCTGCTCAAACGGCAAACCCGACCCCATGGGGATCTCGACATCGTTTTAGAAACCCGCACACTGCCCCGCCTCATCGCGCTTCTCTCTGAAGAGGGATTTCAAAGGCTGGAAACACCAGATTCCCGTGACTGGAATTTCGTCATGGGCGACCTAACGGGGCGCCGAGTGGATTTCCATGTCATCACGCTCGATGATCGGGGCAACGGTCTTTACGGTCCCGTCTCTGGCGGGCAAGCCTATCCCGCTTCCGCGCTAGAGGGCAAAGGACAAATTGGAAACCATCCGGTGCGCTGCATCTCGGCGGCCTATCAGGTGGCTTCGCATGAGGCGGGCTATCCACTGCGCCCTCAGGATTATCAGGACATGCAGGCCTTGTGCACGGCCTTTGCCCTCCCCTTACCGGACCGCTTTTTGCCGCCTCAAGCGTGAGGAACAGACAGCACAGCTCCGATTTCCTCGGCAATCAGATTGCGCATCCACCCATGGGCCTCGTCCTTGTGATGGATCGCATGCCAGCACAATTGATAGCAATTGTTATGGGGCGGCATCGGCAAGGAACGATAGGTTGTTGCATAGCGTTGCTGCGCTTTGACCGCGACATGTTCGGAGACGATCAGCAGAAAATCACCACCAGAGACAATTTCAAAGGCCGCGGAGAAGAACGGCACCACAAGTGCCACACGCCGCGTGAGTTTCTTGGCTTCCAGAGTGCGGTCAAAGAAGCGGTCCTTGTCGCCACCACTGGTGATCAACACAAAAGGATAATCGAGCAACGCTTCAAGTGTGAGGTCATCTAGTCTCGAAAGCGGATGGTTGTCGGCCATCAGACAGACCGACCGATCGCCACCCAACGGCACCGAATGGACATTCTCTGGCAATGTCGGATTGGCCAGACAGACAAAGTCCAGATGCAACTTGCCCAACTGTCCCATCCATTCCGGTTTCATCATCTCATAGACAACATCCACATCGGGCGCCTCATAGGTCAGCCGCTTGGCAATGGCAGGGAAATGGAACTGCGCCACATAATCCGTGCTGGCAAACCGAAACTGACGCTGGCATTCATGGGGCCGGAATTCGCTGACCTGTGTCAGGGAGTCGATGTCAGTCAAAATGCGCTGCAATTTTGGCAACAGCTTCTCTGCTTTGACGCTCAACCAGTAGACATTGCCTTCCCGGATCAGCAAAGGGTCGTTGAAATAGTTGCGCAGCTGGCTCAATTGCTTGCTGATCGCCGACTGCGTCAGGAACAGTTTGTCCGCCGCACGGGTCAAGTTGCGCTCTTCAAGCAGGATGCGCAAGGTCAGCAATTGATTGAGATTGAGGCGTTCCATATGAGTTTTCGGACACTGAAGGCAGAAGCACTATTCCCCGGAGGAATAGAGCATTCGCATCTCCCTTTCAATGGCCTATAAGACGAGGCTTTTGCCATTGGCACGGAGCCATAAAACGCAAAAGGCCCGCCCAGTAGGACGAGCCTTTTCATGCAAATGAACGCTTCTTCCGATTACCACAAGGCAGGTTCCAGAAGGGATGCGGGAAGGGTCCGAACGGGTGTTGGACGGTTTTTTGCGTCATAGGCCAGCTCGTCGACATAGAAATAAAGGGCAGCCATGAACGGGCTGGCAAGGACAAGGCTCAAGATCAGAAACATGGGATCACTCCAGGCAAAGGGTCTGCCGTCTACCCCTCCCTAGGATGCGACATGACTGTGAGTTAACACAGCTTCCTGTCAGGAAAGAAGTGAATTACATTCCCGAATGCTATGCCTGAAATTCATAGGCTTCATCCTTTCGCTAGGCGCAAATTACGCGACGTAAACTGACAATTACGCGACGTAAACTGGTAGATGCATTTTTAGCCCATATTTCTGCCAAAACACGAAAAACCCCGCTGCAGGAGAACAGCGGGGCTTGGCCTTTTATCCAAAAGCTTTTGTGACGACAGTCCACATGAGGCTGATCTTGACTGCGCCTTTCGGCCCCTTATGGAGCGACCTTGTATCCAGCAGCAGCCATCACGCGCAGCAATTCCTTGTGGCCTTTGACCGCCATGTCATAAGGCGGATTGGCGACCGGATCCTGCTCGGCTTCCACCACGAACCAGCCTTGATACTGTTTCTCGGCCAGCAACTTGGTCAGCGCCTCAAAGTCCAGAGATCCATCGCCGGGCACAGTGAAGGCCCCCTTGACCACCGCATCAAGGAAGCTTTCCTTGCTGCGATCAAGCCCATTGATCACATCCATCCGCACATCCTTGGTGTGGACATGGGTGATGCGGGCAAAGTGATTTTCCACCACGCGGAAAATGTCACCGCCAGCAAAGGCCATATGACCGGCATCAAACAGCAAAGGCACAGAGCTGTGTTTCATGAACAGATCCAGCTCAAGCTCGGTTTCCACTGCTGCGGCCATGTGGTGATGATAGGAAATCGGCATGCCCTGCTTGCCGCACCAATCGGCAAAGTCGGACATTTTCCGACCATAGACTTCCATCTCGGCTTCGCTCAATTTTGGCTTCTCAGCCAATGGTGTGTCCTTCAAACCCTGCACCGAGCGGGCGGTTTCGCCATAGACAATGCAAGGGGCATTGGCTGCCTTGAAGAAGGCCATCTGTTCGGCGATGCGGTCTTTCTCGACCTGGATATCGCCATCGAGCAGCAGACCGGAGAACCAGCCGCCACAGACCGAAATGCCGTAGCGATCAAGGATCGGCCCCAACTCTTCCATGTTCATCGGGAAACGACGCCCGGTTTCCATGCCCGTAAAACCGGCATCCGAGGCCTGACGCAGGCATTCCTCGAGGCTTACGTCATCGGACAATTCTTCCAGATCATCATTCCACCATGCAATTGGGGCAATCCCCAGTTTGGCTTCCAACATCGTCTCTACTCCCTGACGTGTTTCAATAAGACAAGCATTTGACTTGGTTCAATTTATACCCGCGCACGGGCCCGATCCCAGATGGAACAAAGGCGCTCATAGCGTGCTGCCATTTGCAGAACGGCCTCCCGGTCACTCATTTGACCGATCATCCAAGCCCGGGCAGCGTCGCCAAAGATCGAGCGACCGACAGCAAAGCCCTTGACCAGCGGAAAGGCAACAGCCACCTCGAAAGACGCCGCCAGGTCAGCTTCCGGCGCATCCAAACCCAGCACCACGATGCCGCGCACATTGGCGTCATTCTCTTCAATAGCACTCACCGCATTGGTCCATGCTGCAGCATCAACCATCGGCTCAAGCTTCCACCAATCGGGATAGACACCAATCTCGTAAAAGCGGCGGATCAGCTTGGCGGTGGTGTCGGCATCGACCGGCCCGACCTTGGATGGGATCACTTCAAGCAGGAAGTCCAGCTTGTTGGCGCGGGCCGACAAAAAAAGCTGTTTGACTGTGGCTTCCTGTGTCGCCTGCATCTCGGCATCATCATCAGGGTGGCAGAAACAGAGCACCTTGACCACATGCTCCCCGGCCCATTCCGACAGACCAGCCCCATCGGGCCCCACTTGCGGTTCCAGTTCCAACGGCCGCGATCCCGGCCATTCGCATGGACGACCGATCCACAACCCGGAGCCCGTTGCCTTGTCGAGCGCATCCATGCCAATCCGCGCGTCACACAGAATGCCAAATCCATGCGCCCCGTGCTGCACCTTCAGGGCCGCTTCCAGACAAAGCTCCTTGAACCGCCCGCCTTTTTCAAGGCTATAGCCTTCCATTTCTTCGAGCTGCATGCGGTGATCGAAGGCGAAAGTCCGCAGATCGCTCCAATCCACCTCACGTTCGGCAGGACAGCGCAGTTGCTCTGGCAGTTCCGAATTGATGCTCATGTCAGTTCCTTTGCAAATGGTCTGAGCGCAGCCCTCTCGCCGACAGCTCCAACGGTTTGGTGCGCCTTCCTCAATCAGCCATCTCCCCCGGAAATTTTGTCCCCCTCAGGGTGGGCATCGCCTCGGCCAAAGCACACAAAGTCCCGATAAGTAAATGCTTGTAGACAGGATGGGTCAAGCCAAAATGAAATATATTCACCGATCAATTTAATTTATGAAATAAATATTTCATTTTTGACTTGGCTCAATTTCATCGAGCCTTGACGCGCCTATCGCTGGTGCATGTTGCAAAAGGGAGGGGACCCCTAAGGAGGATGAACCGTGCGGCCTATTGCGCCCACTGCCACGCCATCCCCCGGGCCAGACCCGAACGCCCCCTGCATCAAAGTGCTTTTGGCAGCGTCGCTGTCTGACTGGAGGATCCTAGGATGGAAGTTAAACGCCTGAAATTTTGCGTCGACAACGAGTGGCGCGAGTCGAAAACCAAAAAATACATGCCAGTGATGAACCCATCGACCGGTCAGTTGATCGCCGAGGCCCCCTGCTGCACGCAGGATGAGGTGGATGCTGCCGTTGATGCCGCATCGGCTGCCTTTCCTGCATGGCGCGACACGCCACTGCCGATCCGCATCCAGTTGATGTTCCGTTTCAAGCAACTGCTTGACCAGAATCTTGATAAACTGACCGAACTGCTCGCCACCGAGAATGGCAAATGCCTTGGTGAAGCCCGCGGTGATGTGCTCAAGGCCATCGAAGTGGTCGAATGCGCCTGCTCCAGCCATTATCTGATGCAGGGCGACACCTGCATGAATGTCGCCAACGGCTATGACACCGTCTCCTATCGCGAACCACTGGGCGTTTTTGCAGCCATTGCCCCTTATAACTTCCCGGCCATGATCCCGATGGGTTGGATGATTCCATTCTGCATCACCACCGGCAACACGGTCGTGTTGAAAGCCGCCTCCATGGTGCCGCAGACCGCGTCGCGCATGCTGGAACTGCTGATCGAAGCAGGCCTGCCAAAAGGCGTCGTCAACATCGTCACCTGCTCACGCGTTGAAGCCGACACCCTGCTCAAGCATCCGGTCATCAAGGGTGTGACCTTTGTTGGCTCCACCTCGGTCGGCATGCATATCTATCAGACCGCAGCCGCCCACGGCAAACGGGTGCAGGCCCTGACCGAAGCCAAAAACCATGCCCTCGTCATGGAAGATTGTGTTCTGGAACGCTCTGTCGCTGGCATCATCAACTCCACCTATGGCTGCGCCGGTCAGCGCTGCATGGCGCTGCCTGTTATCTGTGTGCAGGAATCCATTGCTGACGAATTCGTCGCCATGCTGGTTGAAAAAGCCAAACAGCTCAAAGTCGGCCCGGCTTACCTGCCAGACTCCCAGCTCGGCCCACTTGTGTCCGCTGGTCAGAAAGAATTTGTCGAACGCTCCATCCAGCGCGGTGTCGATGAAGGTGCCGATCTGGTGCTAGACGGTCGCGGTGTCGCGGTTGAAGGCGCAGAAGGCGGCTTCTATGTTGGCCCGACCATCTTTGACAATGTCAAACCGGGCATGTGGATCGGCGATGAAGAAATCTTCGGCCCGGTCACCTGCATCAAACGGGTCAAGGATTTCGAAGAAGGCCTGGCCATCATGAATGCCAACCGCTTCGCCAATGGCTCCTGCATCTACACCACTTCGGGCCGCCTTTCGCGCGAATTTGCCCGCCGGACCGATGGTGGCATGGTCGGGATCAATGTTGGCATTCCTGTGCCTTACTCAATCTTCCCATTCTCCGGTCACAAGCAGTCCTTCTTTGGCGATCTGCATGCGCTCGGCAAGGACGGGGTGGCCTTCTTCACTGAAACCAAGTCTGTCACCTCGGTCTGGTTCTCCGAAGAAGACGCCAAGAAGTCCGTTTCCACCTGGGACGGCACCCTGACCAGAAACTGATCAATCCATCGGAGGGGAGCATCGCTCCCCTCTTTTTCTTTCCTGATGGCATACCCAAAGAGAGATCATTGCCGAAAGTTGTTCTGGCAATCCCTTCGACGGTTCAATATCTTGGGGTAAATCCTTACTCTGCAGACCATCAGGACCGCCCAAGATGAATGCTGACATGCCCGCTGCCAAAAATGTAACCGAATTGCTGGAACAGATCCGCACCGATTATGACGGGCTGAGCAAGCGCCTGCAGCAGGTTGCCCATTATGTGACCAACAATCACAATAGTGTCGCCTTTGACACCATCGCGGTCATTGCCGAGAAGGCGGAAGTCCCTCCCTCCACCATGATCCGGTTTGCCAACAGCTTCGGCTTTACCGGTTTCAATGACATGAAGCAGCTGTTCCGTGACAAGCTGTTGGAGGAAACGCCGAGCTATACCGAGCGGGCCAAAATGACCAAAGCCTTCGTGGCCGAGGCAACCCCTGCGGACCGCTCGCGCAAGATCCTAGCCGACTTTGCCGATGCCACGATTCTGTCCCTTCAAAACGTAACCGAATCCATTCCCGCCGAAAGCCTGCAAAGAGCCATTGACCTGCTGGCAGAGGCCCGTAGGATTTACATTGCCGGGATGGGCCGCTCCTTCAGCCTTGCAGTCTCCTTGCGCTATGCGCTTTATCATCTCGAACGCAGCGTGGTGATGATTGACGGGTTGGGCGGCATGCATCGCGAACAAATGGGCAGGATAGCCAACGACGATGTGCTGGTCGCCATCAGCTACGCGCCCTATTCAAACGACACCCGCGCCGCAACGGAGGCCGCCAAGAAAGCAGGCGCCGGGTTGATTGTCATCACGGACAGCCAGATCAGCCCCATCGCCACTTTGGGCGATGTCTGCTTTGCCATTGACGAACCCCATATCGACGCTTTCCGCTCGACCGCTGCCACCCAGTGCCTGATCCAGTCCATCGTCGTGGCTCTGGCCTATCAGATCAGCAACAAGGCCCCGGAACCAGACACAATGCCCCATAAGGGCAACTGATTTCATCACTCCTCCTTCCCGGCACCCGATTGAACCAGAACGCCCCAAGGAGCGTCATACAATCATCAGCCGCAAAATGAAGGATCGCCGCATGCACAAGATCGAACTGCACATTATCGGAAGCCTACCGCCTCCGCGCTCTGTTGCCTTTGCCCTGTGGGGCGAGGATTGCGTCTTTGACTCGTTTGGTGACGCCTCCCATCCTGACGACACCAACTGGCGTGCATTGATGCTGTGCCTGAGACGCCCAAACCTCGAGACAGGCTTTTATCACTCAGACGAAAGCACCCGCATTGACATCACCCCGAGCAAAAGCGATCGGGACCGGGTGATCCTGTCCTCTCTTTCTTTGGAACTGATCGACAAGATCTGTGTGTTTCTGAAAGACCAAAAGGCCATCAGTCGCAAGGCCTAGATGCTTTCAAGCACCTCGCGGCGGCGCTCATCCTCAGCCGTGCCGGTATTGACCGTGCTGGCCGGTTCCAGCAAAACCACCTCGCATATATCGGTCAGCGCCACCGGGCAATGCTCGACCCCATGCGGCACAACGATGAATTCCCCTTCCTCGACAATCTCTTCACGGTCCCGGAAGCGCATCAGCAGCCGTCCACGATGAACGAGAAACAACTCGTCTTCCTTTTCGTGGAAATGCCAGGTGAAGGCCCCTTGGAACTTTGCCAGCTTGATCTGCATATTGTTGACCTGACCGGCCACCCGTGGAGCCCAGCAATCGGAAAAGCCACCGAAAGCCAGATCGAGGCTTTTCTTGCCGAATGGCGACAGATGACCATTGAGCGCCGCAACATCGCGCACAATCGCCGCCAGTTGCGCTTCCACCGGTTCTGATGAACCAAGATACGCCCCGTCAAGCGCCGCCGTGCCGATGGTAAAGCCCGCCGCCCCGGTCTTGTGAACCGCCGCGATGCGGTCCTTGTCAGCAATCGAGCCAGCGACAATCACCGGCTTGCCAGCCGCCTTGCAAACCGCCGAAATCAGCGCCGGAATATCCGGCAGCTGAGCCCGATAGGCCAGCAGATCAAGCCCATGCACCCCGTCATGAGCGGCCATGATGCGGGCGCTTTCGGCAATCTCCTCAATTGTGCCCTCCAGCACGCTCGGATGGCCCGTAATGTGGCCGGGGAATGGGAAATAGGCAATCGCGCTGCCCGCAATCACCGGCAACACATCTTCCACCCGCGTGCCACCAAGCAGCACATCAACGCCAATATCAACCGCTGCCTTGGCCGAGCGGATTTCGCTCTCCCGGTCCAGCGACACCACCTCAAGATAGGATGTCGCCCCCTTGGCCTTGATCATCTGATTGAGTTCCTTCAAAGCCGGGATCGGCAGTCCGATATCCTTGAAGCCAATATGGCGCACGCCCAGCGACAGGGCGGTGGCGAGATGATCAACCGCGTCCTCAACCGTCCGGTCATCGCGGGTCAGCATGAATATAAATCGAAGGCCCATCAGACTTTCTCCTCGGCTTTGGTCCGTGTGGCAATCAGAGTACGGGCATAATCAATCGCCAGCGACAGGCTGCTTTCATCGGCGATTCCCTGCCCGGCAATGTCAAAGGCGGTGCCATGGTCGGGCGAGGTGCGCACAAAGGGCAGGCCAAGGGTGATATTGACCCCCTTCTCGACGCCAAGATATTTGACCGGAATCAGCCCCTGATCATGATATTGCGCCACCACCACATCAAACTTGCCACGCCGCGCAGCCATATAAACCGTGTCTCCCGGCCACGGACCGGACACATCCAGCCCCTTGGCACACATGGCTTCAATCGCCGGGGCAATGATGTCGATTTCCTCACGGCCAAACAGCCCGCCTTCCCCGGCATGGGGATTGAGGCCCGCCACTGCAATGCGTGGCTTCTCGATACCCAGAGCGCGGCAACCCTCATGGGCCAACTGAATGGCATTGATCTGGGCGGCATAATCGCCGCGCCGAATGGCATCAAGCATCGAGCAATGGATGGTGACCAGAACCGTACGGATTTCGTTATTGGCCAGCATCATAGCCACCCGGTCCGAGCCACCGAAGGCAGCCAGCATTTCCGTATGGCCAGGGAAATTAACCCCTGCAGCCGACAGCGCTTCCTTGTGGATTGGTGCGGTGACAATGCCAGACGCCTGCCCAGTCTTGGCCAGTTCGATGGCTTTGACAATCGCGTCAAACGCCGCCTTGCCGCTGGCAGCATTTATTTCACCGACCGGAAAGCGGGCATCCGCCTCTCCGGTTTCGAGCACATCCACCACCCCGTCTTGCAACAGGGCGTCAGCGATATCAGAGATTGGATTGACCCGCAGCGACAGGCCCTGCGCCTTGATCGCCTCGGCAATCACTCCCGCATGGCCCGCAATCACGCAATCCGCATTCTTGCTACCATTCGCTCCACCAAGGGATTTTACCGAAATTTCAGGGCCGATCCCGGACGGGTCCCCCATAGTGATGATCAAGGGCGCGTGGGTCATGGGTCCGTTCCTTATGAGGCTATCATCGACCAGATGTTGACAAGAATTTTGCCAACACATTCAGCGACCTGAACTTTAGACTGAGAAGCATCCCCCTTCAAGTCATGGTTGCTTGTCGCACACGAGATTTGCGCCTCAAGAGAGCCGTTGCAGCAAGATCTCCGCGGTCACCAACACCGGATTGGAGCCGCGCTGAACACGACCACGCAGGCCCGCACCGCCTGCCTCGCCGACAATATGGATCTCCGGTCCCGATAAAGCATTGCCCTCGCTTTGGGCGATTGCGTCACATATGACAAATTCCGTGGCGAAACTGTCCAGCAACCGGCCATCTTCAAACTGAGCCCCAACCAGACTGCCAAGGCCATAGACCCGCGCCTGCCGCCAGCCAAGCTGCGCACAAACCGCATCAAGCCCAACGGTCAAATCCTCGTTCGGCAACATTCTCAACAAAGCAAAATCCGCTTCCTCAGACACGGTTTCCGGCAGGCTCTTGGGCTGGAACAAAGAGAAATTGCTTTCCGCGTCCGGCAGCCGTTCAAACACGGCATCCTCGAGCAAAAAGCCGCACGCTATGACATCTTGCGCCAGCATGGTTTCGGCAAACAGCAAATGGCCGAACCGCGCCGCGCCATCCGTTTCGGACCATGAGCCATGGCCATGCAGAAACAAACCGCCATCCGCCTGTCCGACCACCAACCCCAGATGATGAATGAGACCCGGTGCCCTGAGGTGGTGCGTTTGCGAATACCATGCCACGGTCTCAGCCGTGGGTGCCTTGTCCGGAATGACATAAGCCAAAGCATCCACCGATGCAGTCTCCAGCTCCAACCAGCCGCTAAGAAGGCCAACATCGGACAAAGCCGCAGCGATGGCCGACTGGAGATCCTGACCGCCTCGCAAAGCCAGCGTCACCGCCCGCCCCCGCGACAGGGCAAAAGGCAGACGCTCGGTTTCCTTCGGACCCGGATGGGTCACTGAGCGCGGCACCGACCTCATAGCTCGCCAGCCTCGATCCGCCGCTCAAGCTCTGCCCGGATCAAACGCTTGGCCAGCTTGCCCACCCCGGATTTGGGGATTTCCTGCCAGAAATGGAACTGTTTGGGGATCTTATAGCTCGCCACATGGGCGCGGAGATAGGTTTCCAACTCTTCGGCACTCAGACTATGACCCGGTGTCAGGGTGCAGACTGCAACGCCAATCTCGCCCCATTTCGGGTCCGGCATGCCAAACACAGCTGTTTCGGAGACAGCAGGATGCTCCAGAATTTTCTCTTCAATCTCCAGCGGATAGATATTTGACCCACCAGAAATATACATGTCGGACGCCCGGCCGGTGATATAGAGATAGCCCGCTTCATCCATATGTCCCAGATCACCGGTGCGGAACCAGCCATCGCGAAAACTCTTGTCATTGGCCTGAGGATTGCGCCAATAGCCAGCAAAGACTGCCGGGCCAAGCACGCAGATTTCGCCCGTCTCCCCGGCGACCAGCGGCTCACCTTCTGGCCCCTGAATTTCCACCTGCATCCCCGTGCGGGCAAAGCCGCAGGTCCCGACACGCATGTCCGCGCCGCTGCTATGCTCATAAGTTGGCAATTGGGTGATGGTGCCCGTCACTTCCCCCAGACCGAAATATTGCACAATCACCGGCCCCAAGGCCTCCAAAGCCGTGATCTGATCGGCGCGATACATCGGCGCCCCGGCATAGACAATATGGCTGAGGCAGGAGGTGTCATGATCCGCAAGTTGGGGCGCTTCGACCATCATTTTCAGGATCGTCGGCACGGTGAACATCGTGCAGACCCGCCAAGTCTCAATCAAAGACCAGATTTCTCCCACATCGAAGCCGGGAGCCGCAGGCAGGATCGTTGCTGCCCCGCGCGCCACCATCAGCATTTGATGCAGCCCTGCGCCATGGGTCAGGGGAGCCACCACAATGGATGCATCCTCAGGGGTGATACCCGGCACCAGATCGGCCAGATGATTGTTGATCACAAAGCCCAGTTGCCCATGGGTCAGCATTGCCGCTTTTGGCTTTCCCGTTGTCCCTGAGGTGAAAAACAGCCAGCAGAGATCATCGCGATCAACCGCAGCAAGCGGCGGAACCTCGCCATCATATTGCGTCATCAGGCTTTCAATATCCGACCCGAAGTCCGACGACCCAATCGACAATCGCGTCTCGATGTCTGGAGCGTCAATCGCCGCATGCTCGGGATAGGCCGCATTGCACAGCATCACCTTGGCGCCGGACAATTCCGCCATCCAGGCAAAGTCCCCCGGCGCACAGCGGAAATTGGCAGGCACCCAGACGGCACCCAACCGCAGGCAGGCATAGAAGGATTCAAACAACTGATTGCAGTTCTGCGACTGGATTAACACCCGATCGCCCTTGCGCACACCAGCGGTTTCTGCCAGTACGCCGGCCATTCGCTTGACCCGGTCATCAAAGGCTTGCCAGTCCCAGACAGTCTCCCCCCAGACAAAGGCTGGCCTGTTCGGCAGGCGGCGTCCCTGCTGTTCAACATAATGGGCCAGATTCATCGTTCTGGTTGACCATGGCATACGTATGTTGGCGCTCATGCGCGTCTTCTCCCCCTGATAGCATCGCCCGGCAAACACGCTCCCAGGATGAATGCTTGTTGCAGTCTTTTGCCTCGGGATGCGTTGGCCGATCCCTTCTCCGTGCGTTCCTCCCACGCGGACAAAGGATTGATTTTGTTTACAAAGCCAACCATCGCCAAAAGCTCCGGACCTGTCAAACATCTTTCGTACTTTCCGGTCACGATTGAAGGGCCATGCTGAACAGAAAGGCCGCAATCACCATTTCTGAGAATTTCGCATTTCTGCTCTTTAAATTGTAAACTGATTGGTGTACCCATAGAGATCGTCCACCCAAAAAAGTAAACCTTTGTGTTTACATTCTTTGGAGAATGACTGTTGGAGAATGACTGATTGAAGCTCAAAGACCGAAAGAGACAGGATATCCTCGACGCTGCACTGGTTGAATTCGGTGAAATCGGCTTTGCCGCCGCACGGATCAACCGCATTGCCGAGCTGGCTTCGGTTTCAAAGCGCACCCTGTATAATCACTTTGAAAGCAAGGAAGCTCTGTTCGACGCGATCATCGACAAGCTGCTGGCCGATGCAAGATGCTTCCAAATTGCTGAACATGATCCCGAAACGTCAATCGAAAGCCAACTGCGCAAGACCGCAATGGCCTATTTACCCTTCATCGAAGACAGCAACCATCTGGCATTGGCCCGGGTGGTGACCTCCGAATTCATTCGCAACCCGAAAATGAGCCGCCGCCTGTTTGAGCGCGACCGGGTGCGACAAGGCCCCTTTACCAATCTCATCGCCGAGGCCATGCAGGCCGGAAAACTGAAACAAGCCGATGCGGGCTACGCCGCCACGCAATTTATGGCATCCATCAAGGCCTTTCTTTACTGGCCGCAATTGATGGCGGGCACAGACCTGCCCTCAGACGAGCAAATTAACAAGATCATTGACGACGCCGTGACAATGTTCATGGCCCTCTACAAACCGGACAAATGAAACAGCCTCTCTGATGGAAACAGGCCGTATGATCTCGGCGCTATCCAGCAGAAGCAAGCAACCAAGAACAAATGCAATAGACCGCGGGGGCAGCCTCACAAAATGTCTGCTGTCTGGCTCCCAACCAACCACAGCAGCTTGGCCCGGCGTCTACCGAACAACCCTATGCGAGAACAAACAATGGCCCTTTCCTCACAGATACGCCGATTGATTCTTTCCGCCTCCGCCACCTCCATGCTGGCCTTGGCATTCCCAGCACTGGCCCAAGCTCCCGGCGGACAGCGGCCTCCGTCTCCGGTCACCATCCAGACCATCAAACTTGAAGACATTCCGCTCACCGTTACCCTGCCGGGTCGCGTCTCTGCGTCCCGCGAGGCCGAAGTTCGCCCGCAGGTGCAGGGGATTGTTACCAAGCGCCTGTTTGACGAAGACGATCTCGTGGCGGTCGGCGATCCACTCTATCAGATTGACCCGGCCACCTATGAAGCGCAGGTCAGCCGTGCAAAAGCCCAGCTGGCACAGGCCGAAGCCCAATTGGCTCTGGCCAAGGCTGAAGAGGCCCGCCAGAACCAACTGCTTGAACGCAAGTTGGTCAGCACGCAGGCCTTTGAAACCACCATTGCCAGCCGCAAATCGGCTGAAGCTCAGGTTCAGTCCGCTCAGGCCGAGTTGAAAAGCGCCCAGATCAACCTTGATCGCACCGTCATCAAGGCACCGCTCGCAGGCGTCATCGGCTTCTCACAGATCAACGAGGGCGCACTGGTTTCCAGTTCGTCAGCCTCTGCCATGGCCATCATCCGCACCGTCAATCCGGTGCATGTGGATGTAACCCAGTCCGCTGCAGAAATTCTGGCCTTCAGACGCGCCAACAAGGACAAAGACAGCAACAACCGTGAAGCCACCCTCATTCTGGCCGATGGATCAACCTACGAATTGAAGGGCCAGCTGGCCGCCGCCGACACGCAGGTCGATCAGGCGACCGGTGTTCTGACCCTGCGTATGGAATTTGCCAATCCTGATCGCTTGCTGATTCCGGGCATGTATGTCCGCGTCCGCCTGCAACAGGGCATGGTCAAACAGGGTGCGAAAGTGCCGCAAAAGGCTGTTATGCGCGACCGCCGGGGCCAGCCGATGGCTTGGGTCGTCAACAAGGACAATGTCATCGAGCCACGTCCGTTGACCGTCGTACAGGATCAGGGCAACCAATGGATCGTTTCCGAAGGGATTGTGGAAGGTGACCGCCTGATGGTGGATGGCTTTGCCAAAGCCCGTCCGGGTGCCACCGTTGCCCCTCAGGAAGCGGGAGCGGCTCCGGCAGCACCGCAGGCCGGAGCCCCCAAAGGGGCGCCCGAGGCTGATTCCGATGCCAAATCCAAGGCAGAATAAGGGAACCGAACATGGCACGTTTCTTCATTGACCGGCCCGTCTTTGCCTGGGTGATCTCGTTTCTGATCATGGGCATCGGCGTGCTTTCCATCTTCACTCTGCCGATATCGCAATATCCGCAGATCGCCTCGCCATCCGTCCGGGTGTCTGCCACCTATCCCGGCGCCTCCGCCGAGACGGTCGAAAGCACCGTGACCCAGATTCTCGAACAGCAGATGACGGGCCTTGATGGCTTGCGCTATATGTCATCCAGTTCGTCTGCCAACGGTCAGGCCGAATTGACCATAACATTCGAGACAGGCACCGACCCAGACATTGCGCAGGTTCAGGTCCAGAACAAGGTCTCTCAGGCCGACCCTCTGCTGCCCGATGTCGTAAAGCGACAGGGTGTAAGCGTTCAGAAATCCTCCGCCGGCTTCCTGATGGTCATCGGTCTGATTTCCGAAGACGGCAAACTGGAACAGACAGACCTGTCCGACTATCTCAATTCCAACATTGTCGACGAAATCAGCCGTTTGGAAGGTGTTGGCTCGGTGCGCGTCTTTGGTGCGCCTTACGCCATGCGCATCTGGCTCGACCCGGCCAAGCTCAGAGCCTATGAACTGGCCCCATCGGATGTTCTCAATGCGGTTTCCGCTCAGAACGCCCAGATCACCGCCGGTCAGTTCGGCTCGCGCCCGGCCCCTGCTGGCCAGCAATTGAACGCCACCATCACGGCCCAGTCTCTGCTTCAGACCCCGGAAGATTTCGAACAGATCGTTCTGAGGGCTGACGAAGATGGCGGTCTGGTGCTGCTGCGTGATGTTGCACGGGTCGAAATTGGTGCCCAGAATTACAGTGCAATCGCTCGCTACAATGCCCAGCCAGCCTCTGGTATGGCCGTTCAGCTAGCCTCCGGCGCCAACGCCCTGTCCACCGCCCGTCTGGTCAAGGAACGGATCGAGGAACTGTCCCAGTTCTTCCCCGAGGGCGTGACATACACCATTCCATACGACACCACCCCCTTCGTCGAGCTGTCGATCGAGGAAGTGGTCAAAACCTTGTTCGAGGCCATTGGCCTTGTCTTCCTGGTGATGCTGCTCTTCTTGCAGAATCTACGGGCCACCCTCATCCCCACCCTCGCTGTACCTGTCGTTCTGCTCGGCACATTCGGCGTGCTGGCCGCAGCTGGTTTCTCCATCAACGTTCTGACCATGCTGGCCATGGTGCTGGCCATTGGCCTGTTGGTGGATGATGCCATCGTCGTGGTGGAGAATGTGGAACGCATCATGGAAGAGGAAGGCCTGTCCCCGCGCGACGCGACGCGCAAATCGATGGGACAGATTTCCGGTGCCCTGATCGGTATCGCGATGGTGCTCTCGGCGGTATTCGTGCCAATGGCCTTCTTCGGTGGCTCCACCGGCGTCATCTACAAGCAGTTCTCCATCACCATCGTTTCGGCGATGTTCCTCTCGGTCGTGGTCGCCTTGACTCTGACGCCAGCCCTTTGCGCCACCATCCTCAAACCCGTCAAGCATGGTGCCAAGGATCGCGGTCTGACGGGCCTGTTCAACCGCGGCTTCAACGGCCTGACCAATGGTTATGCCAGCGCAGCAGGGCGGGTTGCCCGTCTTCCGGTGCTGTTTGTCATCATCTATCTGGGCCTGTCCAGCGGCATGGGTTGGCTGTTTGACAAAACCCCGACCGGCTTCTTGCCGGACGAGGATCAGGGCATCATGTTTGCCCTCATTCAGGCCCCTTCCGGCTCCACCGCAGAACATACGCTGGGTGTGGTCAAACAAGCCGAACAGCATTTTCTGGCGCAAGACAATGTCCAGTCGCTGTTCTCGGTTGTTGGCTTCTCGTTCGGTGGTTCGGGCCAGAATGCCGGCATGGCCTTCGTCCGGATGAAAGACTGGTCACTGCGTCCCGGTCCGCAAAATAGTGTGCAGGCCGAAGCAGGCAAAGCCTTTGGTGCCCTGATGCGGGTACAGGGGGCGATGGTCTTCCCGATCGTTCCCCCAGCCGTTATCGAGTTGGGCAACGCCTCGGGCTTTGACTTCTATCTGCAGGCTCGCGATGGCCAAAGCCATGAAGAATTGACCAATGCCCGCAACCAGTTGATGGGCATGGTTTCCCAAAGCCCGCTGATCGGCTCGATCCGACCCAGCGGTCTGGAAGATGCCGCCCAATACAAGATCGACATCGACTGGCGGCGCGCCGGGGCGATGGGGGTTTCGGCTGCCGACGTATCCAACTTGCTGTCGGTTGCCTGGGCAGGTCGCTATGTCAACGACTTCCTTGATCGTGGCCGCATCAAGCGCGTCATCATTCAGGGCGAAGCCGATGCCCGTGCCACGCCGGAAAGCCTGAAAGACTGGCGTGTCCGCAATGCATCCGGTGGTTTCGTGCCATTCAACAACTTCTCCGATGGCAAATGGAATTTCGGGGCACAGGGGCTCTATCGCTACAATGGTGTGCCCGCTCTGCAGTTGCAGGGCGCGCCAAAGCCGGACGTTTCGACCGGTGAAGCCATGGCGGAAGTCGAACGCCTTGCCGCGCAATTGCCACCGGGCTACCGCATTGCCTGGAACGGGCTGTCGCTCGAAGAACGCGAGTCTGGTGATCAGGCTCCACTGCTCTATGCCTTGTCTCTGGCGGTGGTGTTCCTGTCCCTTGCGGCGCTTTATGAGAGCTGGGCCATTCCGATGGCGGTCATTTTGGCCATGCCGCTGGGTGTGCTCGGTGCGTTGATTGCGGCCTATCTGGGCGGTCACGCCAATGACGTCTTCTTCCAGGTCGGCCTGTTGACCACCATCGGCCTCACCGGCAAGAACGCCATTCTGATCGTCGAATTTGCCCGAGACAGGCAACGACTGGGAGACACGGCACTCGCCGCTGCGGTGGAAGCAACCAAGCAGCGCTTCCGCCCGATTATCATGACGTCTCTCGCCTTCTCGCTTGGCGTCCTGCCACTCGTCATCTCGACGGGTGCAGGGGCTGCGGGCCGTCAGGCGATTGGGACGGGCGTGCTCGGCGGCATGATCGCGGCCACCATTCTGGTGGTCCTGTTCACCCCGCTCTTCTATGTCCTGATCCGCAAGATCGCTCCCTTCAAGGAAACCCCTGCGGATTAACAGCGACGCAATTTGGCACGAAAAAGGCCCTCTCCTTGAATGGAGGGGGCCTTTTTCATATCCGGATCAGGCCGAAGCCTCACATATGGGTCAGCAGCATATTCTGGTCGAGCAAATAGCGCACCAGCAGCGGCAGGCTTGCCGCCCCCAACGCCCGAGCCGGTGCACCGAGGCTGCCCTCAAGGATCACCGGTGTTGCAATGCCGCTCCAGCTTTTTTGCTCCTGCGCCAAGCGCACCTTGTCGATCAGCTTCTCGCGGATGTTGGCCGGCATCGTGCCGTCGATGATCACCACCTCGATATCAAGGATCGCGGTCGCATTGGCAATGGCCAACGCCAGATAATGAGCAGCCTTGTCGAGCCACTCTTCCAGCACATCGCCCAACTCTGTCCAGTCAAACGAGCTTTGCTGCAACAGCGTCGGATCCAGTCCCCGCTCCTTGAGGATTGCCTCAAGGAAATAGAGCGAGGCATAATCGATCAGCTGTGCCTCTTCTGCTCCAGGTTCTGGCAGTGGCAGAGAGGCCAACGCCCCGGCATTGCGGGTGCGACCGGAATAGATCGAATTGTTGAGCGCTATGCCACCACCAACAAAGGTGCCGACAAAGATATAGAGAAAGTCACTGAACTCGATGCCGCGTCCGAAGGAAATCTCCGCGCCGCACGCCGCCGTCCCGTCATTCTGCGTGAAAGTTGGATATCCGGCGCGCTCCTCAAGCTGCTCGGCGAAATCAAAATCCTTCCAGACCGCCATCGTGCCTTCCGGAGCGCCAATTTTCTCTTCCCAGTCCCACAGATGGAAGGGCATCGCAATGCCGATCCCGGCAATTTTGTCGCGCCCCTCTTCCACGATCACCTGTACCAGATCCTTGATCCCCTGCACCGCAAAGGCCAGCACCATGTCCGGCATCGGATAGCTATAGGTGATCTGGATTGCTCGAACAGTGGAGCCGACAAAATCTATCAGCACCAAATCGGCACTGCGTCGCCCCACCTTCAAACCAAAGGAATAGGCCCCTTCCGGATTGAGCGCCATCGGCACCGAAGGTTGCCCGACGCGCCCACGCACAGGGTCCCCCTTAAGCAACAGGCCGTCCTTTTCCAGCTCGCGAATGATCACCGACACCGCCTGCGCCGAAAGACCGGAGCGTTTGGTAATTTCGGATTTTGCCAAGGCCCCATGGCGTTTGATCAGCGACAGCACGAGCCGTTCGTTATAGGCCCTGACCTTGCGCTGGTTGAAGCCCCCTGCGGAGCCGCGGGTTCGGCCTGAACGGGATACCAATTTGACCATTCCTCCCGGCCTCAACCTGTGACGACATCAAACAGATGCCAGTGGGCCGTGTCTTTTTCATTGCAACGTCTCAAGTCTCTGAACGCACTGTCGATCGAACAAAGCATGTGCGATGCCGTCTCGACAGGCTTTTGGATATGATTCCAGCGACTTGAACAAGTCCCCCCAAATGCCCCGTCCGTGCTGAAAGACGACAAGCCGGGGCATGATAGGTCTGCATTTTTCCATAATCCATGAAACAGATCAAATAATTAAATTAAGAAGACTTATTGACCGACATTCTCCGGATAGATTCTCAACCCAGCTGTCGCAAAGCGCACTCATTCGAGGCATATTTCTCATCCTGCGGCGAAAATCCCCCTAGCATCTGCGCTTCTACGCACAACAATTAACACTTTTTATGGATTTAATACTCCGTAAAAACCGCTTTCATGGACGCGACTTATGGAGTTTTCATGACAAACCAGCTGCTTTTTCCGTTGTATCGATGAAATTTTGATCAGAATCAAATATCAATTGCCCAATAAATCATATAAGTAGATTTATTATCCCGCCAGCCTGCAGACCTGCAAAACAGATCTTGCAAGGAAAGTGGCAGCGAAGAGGACAGCAGCCAGTAAGGCGCTCTTACGGGAACAATCGGAGGACAGCATGCAGTTCAAGGAATCAGCAATCGAGATCGGCGCCACGGCCGCAACCAAAGCCGAAGCCATCGCCAAGGTTGGTGCATTGCTGGTCAAGTCGGGCAATATCGAGCCGGGCTATATCGAGAGCATGATGGCCCGTGAAGAGGTCGCCAACACCTTCCTTGGCAATGGCATTGCCATCCCCCACGGCATCCCGAAAGACCGCGAGCTGATCCTTGAGACCGGCGTCGCCGTGCTCCAGCTGCCCGAAGGCGTTGAATGGAATGACGGCGGCTTGGCCCATCTGGTGGTCGGCATTGCCGCCAAAAGCGACGAACATCTGACCGTCCTCTCCAATTTGACCGACGTGCTTGGTGACCCCGAAGAAGCAGCCCGCCTTGCCCAGACCAAGGATGCAAGCGAAATCGCCATGCGCCTATCTGGAGGCAACGTCGTCAAAGCCGATGAGCCGACCGAAAGGCCAGAAGATTTCGACGAAGGCTTTGACTATACGATCACCAGCCCGCACGGCCTGCATGCCCGTCCGGCCACGGCCCTGATCGACCTTGCCAAAAGCTTTGACGCCAATATCCGCGTCCGCAACGGCATGAAGGCTGGCGACGCGAAAAGCCTGATCGGCCTTTTAAAGCTCGGCATTGATCACGGCTCAACCATCCGTGTCAGCGCCGAAGGGCCTGATGCCATCAAGGCGCTGGCCGCCATCCAGACCGCCTTTGAAAATGGACTTGAAGACGAAGAAGAAGCCGCAAGCGAAGCCTCCCCCGCTTCTATGGGTCCCCACCCTGTCGCGCAGTATCAAGGCACGGTGATTGCTGGCATTTCCGCCTCCCCCGGCATTGCAATCGGCCCGCTGAAGCATTTTCAGCGTGGGCGCATTGTTGTCGAGGAGAAAGCGGCCAATGACAGTGGTTCCGAGCAGGCTCGCCTTGATGCTGCGCTGACAGCGGCTCGCACCGAACTGTCCGAGCTCTATACCGACATGCTCAACAAATCCGGCGCTGGCAAAGCCGCTATCTTCAAGGCCCAGACCGAATTTCTCGACGATCCGGAAATGATCGCCGAAGTGCGCAAGCTGATCGACATGGGCCACAGTGCCGGTTGGTCCTGGCAGCAGATTTATCAAGAACATGCCGCCTCGCTGGCTGCCATGAAAGAGGAAATCCTCGCCGCCCGCGCGCTCGATCTGCGCGATGTGGGCCGTCGCCTCCTCAAGCTACTGGCCGACAAGGTGGAAGACGATCCGGATCTGCCAGACAGCCCGGTCATCCTCATCGCCGACGACCTGACCCCGTCTGACACGGCAGGTCTTGACACCAAACTCGTTCTTGGCCTCTGCACGGCCTCGGGCGGTCCAACCTCCCACACTGCCATCATTGCGCGTTCCATGGACATTCCCGCCGTGGTTGGCGCTGGCAAGGACTGCCTGTCCCTTCAGGATGGCAACGACATCATTCTCGATGGCTCTTCGGGACTGCTCGTTGCCGCACCAACTGATGCGGATCACAAGGCCGCTGCAGAGGCCCAACACCTTCATGCCGCCCAGATCGAAGCCGAACGGCTGGCCTGCTACCAGCCCGCCATCATGACAGATGGCAGCCGGGTGGAAGTGGTTGCCAATATCGGCAGCGTCGACGAGGCCTCTGCCGCCATCGAAGCGGGCGGCGAAGGCGTTGGCCTGCTGCGCACCGAATTCCAGTTCCTCCAGCGGGCGTCAGAGCCGAACGAAGACGAGCAATATGAAGCCCTCCGCGCCATGCTCAAAGCCATGGATGGGCTGCCAATGATTGTCCGCACACTGGATATTGGTGGCGATAAGGATGTGCCTTATTTGCGCATGCCGGAAGAAATGAACCCCTTCCTCGGCGTGCGTGGCATCCGCCTGTGCCTCTTGCAGGAAGAGCTGTTCCGCCGCCAGTTGCGTGCCATTTTCCGAGCTTCGGCTCACGGCCCGCTGCGTCTGATGTATCCAATGATAGCCACGATTGACGAGTTGCGGGCTGCCAAACGGATCACCGAAGAGGTCCGCATCGAGGTAGGGGCCGAGCCAATCGAAATCGGCATGATGATCGAAATCCCATCTGCCGTGATGATGGCAGAAGAACTGGCCCGTGAGGTCGACTTCTTCTCCATCGGCACCAACGATCTGACCCAATATGCCTTGGCCATGGACCGGATGCATCCGCAATTGGCCAAAATGGCCGACGGGCTGGACCCGGCCGTTCTGCGCCTGATCCGCAAAACCGTCGAAGCCGCCGATGCCGCGGGCATCTGGGTTGGGGCTTGTGGTGGCATTGCGGGCGATCCGCTCGGTGCCGACATCCTCACTGGCCTTGGCGTCAAGGAATTGAGCGTCAGCATCCCTGCGATTGCTGCGGTCAAGGCCCGCATTCGCTCCCGCTCCATGGCAGAAGCCCAAGCGATTGCCGCCGAGGCCCTTGCCTGCCACAGCGCCACTGATGTGCGCAAACTCGGTTGAGACGGGAAGCGAGGATCATATCATGAGCAAGCATCCAACCATCGCCACCGTCACCCTCAATCCGGCGATTGACCAGACGGTCCAGATCCCCGACTTTGCCGCAGGCGACGTCAACCGCATTGCCGAACAGCAGCTCGATGCAGGTGGCAAGGGCGTTAATGTGGCCAGCTTCCTCTCCCATATGGGCCACACGATCGCTGCTACAGGCATTTTGGGCGCTGACAATGCGGGCCTTTTCGAGCAGCTCTTTGTCCGTCAGGCCATCGCCGATCACTTTGTCCGCCTGCCCGGCCTGACCCGCGTCAATATGAAGATCGTCGATGGGGTGAAACTCGAAATCACAGACATCAACGCGCCGGGCCTTGCCAACAGTCAAGCAGCCCTCGCCGAGCTTGAAGCCCAAATTGAGGCTTTGTGTGCGGCAGGTGTCGAGACCTTTGTGCTGGCTGGCAGCCTGCCTGCCGACCTGCCCGCCACCATCTATCGCGACCTGACCGAACACCTCAAAGCCAAGGGCAAAAAAGTCGCGCTTGACGCCAGCGGCCCGTCCTTTGCGGCGGCTCTGGAAGCCGGTCCCGACATCATCAAGCCCAATATCAGCGAGTTGGCCGAACTGGTCGGACGCCCGCTTTCCTCCCCTCAAGAGGTGGTGGCAGCGGCCCGCGAAGCAACCGCAGGCAAGGTTGAACTGATCGCCGTCTCCATGGGCGAGCAAGGCGCCATCTTCATCAACAAGGATGAAGTGCTGCTGGCCCAGCCGCCAAAGGCCAACGTCAAAAGCACGGTCGGAGCAGGCGATGCCATGGTGTCCGGCATCATTGATGCCCGGAGCAAGGGCTTGTCCCTCGCGGACCTTGGCCGTCTGGCCACCGGATTTTCTCTGGGAGCGCTCGGCGAAATCGGGCCGCATCTGCCCCCGCGTGACACAATCGAGGCCTTTGCCACGCAAGTGACCATTGAGCCTTTGGATTTTTGAGAGGAGACAAACGACAATGGCAAAGATTGTCGGTGTAACGGCCAATCGCGACAGCGAGCCACACACAAGAATGGCATCAGAAGCCCTGCGCAAAGTCGCAGAGGATGCAGGCCATTCCATCAGCATCGAATGTCAGGGCCCGAACGGGGTCACCACCCCGCTCTCACAGGACCAGATCGACAGCGCGGATCTCGCCATCCTCGCCATCGACCAGAGCATTGATCAGACCCGCTTTGAGGGCCTGAAGACCACCATTACGACAACCAGTGCCGCGATCCGGAAGACCGAAGACACCCTCTCGGACGCACTGAAAATTGCCGGATTTCCGGCCCCAAACACGCGTGATTCGAAGCAGGAGGAAGCCGTGTCTACGTCAGAATCATCCAAAAAGCGCATTGTCGCTGTGACGTCATGCCCAACGGGCATCGCCCACACCTTCATGGCCGCTGACGCCCTCAAGAAAAAGGGCGCAGCAGAAGGCTATGACATCAAAGTCGAGACGCAAGGCTCCGTTGGGGCCAAGGACCAGCTGACCGCCGAAGATATTGCAGCCGCAGATCTGGTGATCATCTCTGCCGACACCCATGTCGACGAAAGCCGTTTCGCTGGCAAGCCGATTTATCGCACCTCGGTCGGCGCCTCGGTCAAGGATGCAAGCGCCGTCATCAAGGCAGCTTTCGCAGAAGCCGAAACCGCAGCCCCTGCTGCAGCCGGCAGCGAAGGCTCCATGCAGTCTGTCGCCGAAGCCAAGGCCGCCCTTCAGGCCAAACGCAGCGGCCCTTACAAGCATCTTCTGACCGGCGTTTCCTACATGCTGCCAGTCGTTGTGGCTGGTGGTCTGCTGATCGCCCTGTCCTTCGTCTTCGGCATTGAAGCCTTTAAAGAAGAAGGCACCCTTGCTGCCGCTCTGATGGCCATTGGCGGCGGCGCTGCCTTCAAATTGATGGTTCCGGTTCTGGCTGGCTTCATGGCCTATTCCATTGCTGACCGTCCCGGCCTCACCCCCGGCCTGATCGGCGGGCTGTTGGCTGTCAATCTTGGCGCAGGCTTCCTTGGCGGCATTCTCGCCGGTTTCCTTGCCGGTTACGTCGCTCTGTGGCTCAAAGACAATATCAAGCTGCCATCATCCCTTGAAGGCCTGATGCCAATCCTCATTCTGCCATTGCTTTCCACCGCGATTGTCGGCCTTCTGATGGTCTATGTCATCGGCGAACCGGTTCGTTACATCAACGAAAGCCTGACCGCCATGCTGCAGAGCATGGGCCAGACCAACGCAGTGCTGCTCGGTCTTGTCCTTGGTGCCATGATGGCCTTCGATATGGGTGGCCCGGTCAACAAAGCCGCCTATGCCTTCTCGGTTGGCCTGCTGACCAGCGACACCTTTGCCCCAATGGCTGCCGTCATGGCCGCTGGCATGACCCCTCCTCTGGGTTTGGCTCTGGCCACCGTTGTTGCCAAAAACCGCTTCACCGACGATGAGCGTGAAGCAGGCAAAGCCGCAGCCGTCCTTGGCCTCTCCTTCATCACTGAAGGCGCCATTCCTTACGCTGCAAAAGATCCACTGCGGGTGATCCCATCCATCATGATCGGCTCTGCGGTCACCGGTGCCCTGTCGATGTTCTTTGCCGCAGGCCTGCGTGCACCACACGGCGGAGCCTTCGTTCTGGCGATCCCGAATGCGGTCAGCAACCTGCCCATGTATATCCTCTCGATCGTCATCGGTACGCTGATCACCACGGCCCTTCTGATTGCCTTGAAGCGTCCGGTCAACGAAGCTGCGGTCCCTGCAGAATAAGTCGAAATCAGCAAACGACAAGCAAGAGAAAAGGCGCTCCGAGCATTCGGGGCGCCTTTTTGTTTGGATCGCAAGAAGCGGTGCGACAGACTAGCGGATGATCAGCAGGCTGCAGGGGGCATAGCGACAAATCTGCGCCGTCACAGGTCCGGTTACCCCAGCCAACGCATCGGGCTTTGAGGCATTGAGCACCAGATAGGCGCATTTCAGCTTCTCAGCCAGCAACAGGATCTGTTGATGCACTCCACCCTTGAGCACATGCTGAACGACTGTATCGCTATCAAGCCCGGCTTCTTTGACCAAATATTTCAAATCTTCTTTGACATGTTTGATCGTGTCCTTGATCACCTCTTCCATCAAATAAGGCTGGACATAGGTGTGAAACCCATAGGCAAGCACATAACAAACATGCAATTCAGCTCCCTTCAGGCGAGCCAACTCAGCCCCTTCCCCAAGCGCCTTGATAGCGCAGTTGCGATGTTCCAGATCGATCGCGACCAGAATGGTTCCTGCCATAGTGCCCTCCTATTTCAAAACCTCTGGCAACCAGAGCGCCAGATCAGGGAACATCACCAGCAACATGACAAACAGACACATCACGCAGAAGCTCGGGATCGAGGCCTTGGCGATGAAGCCGATATCATGCCCCGTCATGCCTTGCAGCACGAACAGATTGAAGCCAATTGGCGGGGTAATCTGGGCCATTTCAACCACGATCATCAAATAGACCCCGAACCACAACATATCAAAACCCGCCGCCCGCACCATTGGCTCGATAACCGCCATCGTCAGAACGATGGAGGAAATGCCATCAAGGAAGCAGCCAAGCAGAATGTAAAACAGCGTCAGAATGATGATCAGCGACAGAGGCGAAGGCTGCCATGCGGCGATGCCCTCAGCCAGCGCTTTCGGGATGCCCGTAAAGCCCATGGCAAGGGAAAGAAAGCCCGACCCCATCAGAATGAACATGATCATCGTCGTCGTCCGCACCGAGCCCAACACAGACTCGCGGAACGTCTTTATCGACAAGGTCCGCTGAAACGCCGCCAGAATGAGCGATCCCAACACCCCAAGGGCTGCGGCTTCGGTTGCGGTAGCGATCCCCCCATAGATCGACCCAATCACAGACAGGATCAGCGCGATCACCGGCAACAGGCCGAGGAAAGCATCCATTTTTTCAGACCAGCTGGTCGACGGATCTTGCTTAACCAGCGAGGGATTGCGCAGACCCCAAAAGGCAATATAGCCCATGAACATCAAGGCCAGAGCCACGCCCGGGATCATTGCCGCCATGAACAGACGCGCAATGCTCTCATTGACCGTCACCCCGTAAATGATCATCGAGATGGAAGGCGGGATCAACAATCCAAGCGTCCCGGCCCCGGCAAGCGAGCCGACGATCTGGGTTTCCGGATAGCCACGCTTGCGTAGCTCTGGAATGGCCATTTTGCCCACGGTGGCAACGGTTGCCGCCGACGAGCCGGAAATGGCCGCAAAAATCGCCGAGGCCCCGACATTCACATGCAGCAATCCGCCGGGCAGACGCCGCATGAAGGGGGCAATGCCGCGAAACAGGGTTTCCGACAGGTTGGTGCGGAACAGAATTTCCCCCATCCAGATGAACAAAGGCAAGGCTGTCAATGTCCAGGAGGACTGCTCCCCCCAGATGGTCAGCGCCATTGCGTCGCCAATCGGAGCCGAGGTGAACAGAAACATGCCCAAAATGGCGGTGATCAGCAGCGACGCCCCCACCCAGACAGACGTGCCCAGCAGGAAAAACAGGGCAAACAGGAATATGGCAATGGAAAGCGCTTCGGTCATACCTCTTGCGGCCCTCCATCAGCCACCCGTTCCGGGTCGATTTCGCGATAGTTGAACAGGGCGATCATCAAGACATGAATGGTGGAAATAGCGAACAGGATCGAGCCGATCACCACAGGGGTCTGCGGGATCCACAACAGGATCGCATCCGCGCCCTCGCTACGCTCCCCATATTCATACGAATCCAGCATCAGACGAACCATGTAATAGGCGAGAAAACAGGCGACCGAGGCGATGACGAAATGCGCCCACAATTCAAAGCCACGCCGAGCGGCCCCGAAAAAGCGCTGGGTCATCAGGGTGACGCGAATATGCCCCTCACTTCGGAAGGTATAGGCCAGCGCCATAAAGGTGCTTGTCGCCATGACATAGCCCGCAACGTCGGACGCACCGCCCGCAAACAGGCCGATCTGTCTGGCAAGGATGCTATAAAGCACCAGACAGCACAGCAGAACGAGCAACAACCCGGCGCCCCATGCACCGATAAGATAGATCCGGTCCAAAAACCGGCTGATCTGAGCCATGATGGAAATCCTGAATTAAGACTGATTTCAGCAAGCCAAGGGCGACTGCAAAGCAAAACGGGAGAGCCCATAGGCCCTCCCATCCATTGTCTTACATGCCTTCATAGGCTTTCAGGATGGCCGCACCGGACTCCCCGGCCCGCTCAAGCCACTGGGCTTTCAACTCACTGCCCGCTTTTTCAAACGCCTTCATCATGTCTGGGCTTGCAGGGGCAACCATCATGCCTTTTTCCTTGAACTGTTCGATATACCAGCTGTCCAGCTCTTCGGATTTGGTCCAGCATTTGGCCTCGGCAGTGGCCGCCGCTTCCTTGACCGCGGCTTTGACGCTGTCATCAAGGCGCGCCCATGCCTTGCCATTGACGATGACCATGTTGCGCGGCAACCATGCTTTCACATCATAATAATATTTCACATGCTCCCAGAGCTTGCGGTCATAGCCGGTGGCGCCGGACGAAATCATCGACTGCGCAACACCGGTCGCAAAGGCCTGACTCAGTTCAGCCGCTTCAATTTTGGTTGGAGCCATGCCCAGACTCTCGGCAATTTTCGAGGTGGTGGCATTATAGGCACGGAACTTCAGGCCTTCCACATCCGCAGGAACCTTGGCTTCCTTGATGGAATAAAAACCCTGTGGTGGCCATGGGCAAGAATAGAGAAACTCGATGCGTGCTTTGGCGAGCGTCTCGACCAGAGCCGGTTTGGAGGCCTCGTAGAGCTTTTTGGAATCAGCAAAAGAGGTCGCAAGGAATGGGATCGAGTCAATCTCATAGAGCGGATTCTCATTGCCCAAAGCCGAAATCAGGCGTTCACCGATTGGCACGAGGCCTTTGCGAACCGCGCCGAAAATCTCGGAGCCACCAAACAGGGCACCTGATGGATGGGTGGTAATTTCCAGCGCGCCACCGGTTTTCTCGGCCACATCTTTGGCAAACTCAGCAGCAGCCTCGGAATGGAAATTGGTGGCCGAATAAGCCAGTGCCATATCCCATTTTTCCGCTTGGGCAGACGCCCCCATCAGTGCAGTGCAAGCAACAGAAGCAAGAAGAAGTTTGACTTTCATGAAAATGTTCCCCTGATTATTGGAAGGTTATGATTGATGGTGATTATTGTTTTCTTGGACGAATGAACCGCTCTGGACGAAACGGTTCGGATTGCAGTTTATGCTCCCGACCTTCTATCTGGTCGGCTAGGATTCTGGCCGTTCCCGGACCGGTATTGACGCCAATATGCTGGTGGCCAAAGGCAAAATACAAGTCCTTTTGACCGGGAGCTGCCCCGATCACCGGTCGGCAATCGGGCATAGTGGGTCGGCATCCCATCCATGGCTCGTCAAGCTGCCGTTCGCCGAGCGTCACCGCCTGTCTGGCCGAGGCCTCGGCCAGCTCCAGTTGCGCAAAGTTCTTCTCGGCATCAATGTCTGCCAACTCAACGCCGGTGCAAAGCCGCAAGCCGCCGCGCATCGGTGCCAACACATAGCCCGCAGAGACATCATAGATCGGACGGCTCAGCTCTGTCACCTCGTCGGTCCCCTCACCACGCCCGGAACCGGAATAATGCATGTGATAGCCGCGCTCATAGCCCATCGGCACTTGGAAACCAAAGCGCGCCAAAAAGTCCTTCGACCATGGCCCCAGCGCGATCACCAGCTTGTCCGCGGAAAAGTGTTCTCCATCGCTCGCTTTGACGTGCCAACGATCGGCACTCTGTTCGATGGCTACCAGATTGGCCTTTGCAAGGGTCCCGCCGCGCGTCACAAACAATTTGGCATAGGCCTGCACCAGAGCCGAAGGGTCGCGGATCGAGCGGGTATCGCGGATCCAGACCCCTTGCTCGAAAATCGGCTTCAGACCCGGCTCCATCGCCGCAATATCACCCTTCTCCAGCATCTGCATATCAAGACCAAAGCGCTGATAGGTTTGGCGCAGAAAGGCCGCATTGTTGAAATCCTTCATGCTGCGATAGAGAAACAACCAGCCATCATCTTGCACCAAATGCTGAGCCTCAGCCTCTTTGATCAGACGGGCATGCTCACTTCGGGACAATTCAATCAGATCAAACAGAGCCTTGGCTGTCCGCTCAAACGCCGAGGGTCGGGCATGCAACAAAAAGCGGATCGCCCAGCCGGTATTCTTGAGCATGAAGCCAAGCTTGTAGCGCATCGACGCAGATTGATTGAGCATCAATTTGGGCAATTGCTGCCACAGCATGGGGTTGTTGATCGGAACCAGTGAGGTTCGGGTGATGATGCCCGCATTGCCGTGCGAAGTCTCTAGCCCCGGCTCGCGCCGATCCAGCAGCGTGACCTTCATGCCCCGGCGCTGCAACTCCAACGCGATGGATGTGCCGACCATGCCGGCGCCACAAACAAGAACAGATTCTGTCATCACCGATGCTCCTTGACCTGAACAGTCGCAGGTTTGTGACAAAAACCCAAGATGCAATTTGTGGCGATTTGCCCAAAATTCCGTCAAAACTCCGCACTTACTATCGCTTTGCGGCAATTTGCCGGAACGACCTGCCAAGAGCCTAGGTAGTTCTCGCTAGAGATCTCCTATCAATTCCGAAGCCGATGTCTGAGCGAATTTAGACTGGGGTCCGATCCGCCAGACAGGCTGGCTGTTGCATTTTCGTTGAAACAATCAAGCCAACATCATTATGTTATTGGTTGACGCGACAGAAAGCAGACCAAAGAAATGACCGACCCGACCCACACCACTGCGCCCTTTCTGGGAATCCTCATGCTCGATACCCGGTTCGAGCGCCCCTTGGGGGATGCAGGCAATCCGGCATCCTATCCCTTCCCGGCCCGACTGGCGGTTGTTAAGGGCGCAGGAAGCCTTGAAATCGTCAGAGACGGCAAACCATCCGACGCCCATATTGAGGCATTCATTCAGACAGCCCGTCAGTTGGAGGCCGAAGGTGCAGCCGCCCTCACCTCAACCTGTGGCTTCCTGATCACCATACAGGACGAACTTGCCCGCGCCGTTGCGATCCCCGTGCTTCTATCGGCTCTATGCTCCTATGCACGGATCAAGCGACATCACCCTTCAGGGCGCATCGGCATTCTGACCGCCTCCAAAACTGCCCTCGGCGACACCGCCCTGTTGGCCGCAGGCATTAACAATGATGACGTTGTGATTGAGGGGCTGGAACAATGCCAAGCATTCGCCAATGCCATTCTGCGTCCCAAAAGCCAACAGACGGGGCCCATCGACCGGCCTGCGATCGAACAAGAACTGATCGCCAAGGCACGCGGCATGATGGCCAAGCATCATGATCTTCAGGCCTTTTTGCTCGAATGCGGCAACCTGCCGCCCTACCAGCAGGCATTGCATCAGGCCACGGGCCTTCCGGTCTACTCGTTGCTGGACGCCGTCACCTGTCCAAGCTTTGCAGCTGGCTTGTTACGCCCAAAATAGAACACCCTTTTATCAACCTCAACAATTCACGACCAATAAAGAAACCGAAATCAAAGCAGTCATCCATGTATATAAATACAAAACACGTCAATTAAGTTTTATACCACAGTGAATTAATCTCCGTTTAATCAAATCAATTAAAACTTACATCAATATCCAAGTAAAGCAAGAAATCTTCATTCTTAGCAGGCATAGTCGCGGTCAGATTTTGAAGCGCATTGGGGGCGTTTTGGCATGACCTGCTTAAGAGAAAGAAGTCTTCTTGTTTCTACCACACTTATGATGGTCTTGCTTGCAACGGGGACAACGCAAGCAGAAACACAAGAAACCAGAACCACGATCAACATCGCCAGCACTTTTCCGCGCGACATTCCAATTGCAGGAACCGTCAATACAGGCCTGTCAAAAAAGATCGATCGCCTGTCAGGCGGCACCTTTTCTGTTGCCTTTCACGAACCCAACGAGCTGGCGCCCGCCAAGGAAGTGATCTCTGCGGTGTCTGAGGGCAAGATTGATGGTGCCTGGTCCGGTGCAGGCTGGTTCTCCTCCAAGGACAGCGCCTTCAACTTTTTCTCCAGTGTCCCTTTTGGTCCCAGCATCAGCGAATATCTCGCCTGGCTTTATGAGGGGGGCGGTCTCGAACTCTCCCGTCAGATGTTTCACAAATACAACGTGCACAATGTGCCTTGTGGCATGATTTCCCCTGAAGCAGCAGGATGGTTTCCCAAGGAAATCCGCAATGTTGAGGACCTGTCAGGCCTTCGTATGCGGATTTTCGGGCTTGGCGCAATGGTCATGCAAAAGCTGGGTGTCGAAACTGTGCAACTGACATCCACCGACCTGATGACCGCGTTTGAATCGGGAGAAGTCGACGCTGCCGAATATTCTGCCCCGGCAATCGACCAACCACTCGGTTTTTCCAAATATGCCAAATTTTACTATTTTCCCGGCTGGCAGCAGCAGGCCACCCTGTTCATGCTGTTCATCAACAAGACCAGATGGGATGCCCTGCCAGATCAGCATAAGGCGATGATCGAAATCACCTGCGGTGATGTCATGCGCGGCATGATCGCCAAGAGTGAAGCGGTCCAATGGCGGGCAATGAACCAGTTGCGTATGGATGGTGTCATCTTCAAACGCTGGGAGCCGGAATTGCTTGTTGCCTTTGAAGATGCCTGGCTGGAAGTGGCCGCAGAGCAATCTGCCAACACTCCGAATTTTAAACGGGTCTATGACTCCTACATCGAATTTCGCAAAAATTATGCAATGTGGCGCCGGTTCAGCTTCCTGCAATAGGCCCAAATGGCGCGCCCACATCGAATTACGACACGCTTTCATAAGGAGCGTCAGTTTGAAAATGAAAATTCATTCCATTGGTTCACGGCTCTTTCTGGCATTCGCTCTTGCGCTCGCCGTGGTGTTTTGTGGCGGTGTTTTCACATTCATGGAATTGAGAAAAACTGAACAGATCGCGCAGCTGGTAACCACCTCCATCGTACCAAAACGTCAGATATGGAACGATATCAAGGCGCTCAGCAATCAGCATTTTGTCCTGTCCAAACAACAACTGCAAACCAATGATTTCCGGGAATTGGCGCGGATCAAGACTGCGATCAAGGAGACCGAACTCAGCCTGTTTGTGGAACAAGTTTCCCTGAGTAGCTTGGGCCTGACCAACAGGGAGAGCGACGATTACGATGCGTTTCAAAATCACATGCAAACCTATCTGATGGAAGCGGCGACCGCGCTCAACAAGTTGAATTCCGGGCAGTATAAAATCGCCTATTCCCGGTTTGACAAAACCGCAAAGACTTCGCTGAAACGCGCCCTCGCCAAGATCGAGTCGTCGATTGAGACCATCAACCGCGAACATGCGCAGGCCAACATGGCCCATCGCGATTCCATCAACCAGTCCAAGCGCATGATGGTGATCAGTTTCATCCTCCTGCTCCTCACATTGATTGCCTTGCTGCGCTGGATTACCATCCGGATCAGCAATCCGCTGTTGAATCTGAGTTCGACATTGCGACGCCTCACGGAAGGCAACTATTTGACCCGCATTCCCGACTTTCCGGACAGAAAGGACGAAATCGGCTTCATCACCAATGCAGCAAAAGCCTATCAGGAGGTTGCCCAGCGTCGGCTTGAATTGTCAAAAGTTGTCGAACGCGAAGCCAAGCGCCTCGATGCGGTGCTTTCCAACATGCCTGTCGGTCTGTGCATTTTTGATCAGAATTTCAGGATCATTCTGAAAAACCAGTCATTCAACGAGCTCTATGAGCTTGATCAGGCGGACGACCAATCAAACCAGAAATACTGCGAACTGATCGGAGCAAAGATTCGGAAAAATCTCGATGGCGCCAGCGAGGAGATGTCCTGTCATGATCTCATCACCAAGGTGCGGTCCAACCAGTCGTTTGCCCACACCTGGCGCCTCGACAATGGTCGAGCGATTTCTGTGACCATCCAGAAAACCTCTGAAGGCTGGGTCTCGATCCACAAGGACATCACGGAGCGCCTGAATGCAGAGGCGAAGGTTCTGCATATGGCCCATCACGATTCCCTAACCGGCCTTTTCAATCGCAACCTATTTGCAGATACGCTGGAGAACGTCATCAGACGGGCCAAAGACGGTGAAGCCGCGTCCGTTATGGTGCTGGATCTCGACCGCTTCAAATCCATCAATGACACCCTCGGCCACAAGGCAGGCGATGAACTGCTGCAACAGGTCGCCATACGTTTGCAGAAAGTTTGCTCGCCGGGCGATCTGGTCTTCCGACTGGGCGGCGATGAGTTTGCCATCATCCACCACTCAAATGACATTCATGCAAGCTCCAGGACGCTGGCAGAAGCCATTCTGGCAATTCTCGAAGAGAACTTCATTCTGGAAGGACAAACTGTCTCTGCCGCAGCCAGCATCGGCATAGCCATTGCGCCTGACCATTGTGAAACCACCGACGGTATCTACAAGGCGGCCGACATCGCGCTCTATCATGCCAAAAATATGGGCCGAAAGTGCTTTGCGATGTTCACCACCAAACTGGAAGAAGACATCCGGGCGAAAGAGTCGCTGGAAAAATACATGCTGGAAGCCTTCAACAAGTCTGAATTCCAGATGCAGTATCAACCGATCATCGACACAGATTCCGGCGAAGTGCGCTCCTTTGAAGCCTTGATGCGCTGGAACCCGATGGATGACACCGCGGTTTCCCCTGCCCTGTTCATTCCGTTGGCAGAAGAAAATGGCTTCATCAACACCCTTGGAGAATGGGCATTGGAAGAAGCGCTCAAAACAGCAGCCAACTGGCCAGACGACATCCGGGTAGCGGTCAATTTGTCGCCGATTCAGCTGAATGACGAGACGCTTTATGACACCGTCAGCAACCTGCTGAACAAGTATCAGGTGGAGCCGCAGCGTCTGGAGCTTGAAATCACTGAAACGGTTCTACTCGACGACAACGCAGCCAACATCAAGCTGCTCAAACGTCTGCATGATCTGGGAGTCCGTATTGCCCTTGATGACTTTGGTACCGGCTACTCCTCGCTGAGCTATTTGCGGATGTTCCCGTTCGACAAGATCAAGGTCGACCGTTCCTTTATCAAAGCCATGGGGAATGATGACAACTCTCTGGCCATTGTCCGGGCGATTGTCGGTCTGAGCCGTGAATTGGGCATTGACTGCACCGCAGAAGGGGTTGAGGACAAAAAGCGATTGAAAGCAATCGAGAGCGAAGGCTTCAGCGAAGTGCAGGGATTTGTCTTCAGCAAGGCCATGCACGCAGATGCCTTGATGGACTTTCTGGAAATGACCGAATATCGAGGCCGCATAGCCAGTTAACGCCAAACCGCCAAGCCTCCTTTTCGAGAATTGGAAACGGGGAGCCTCCTGCTTGACTTCGCCGGTATGGGCACTGGGGCACTAGACACAGGGGCGCTGGGGCGCTGGGGCTCACGACCTCGCTAATATCATTGGCAATCGAAGGTATCTCAAACACCATATCACTGGTATGACTGACCAGCCCTGCAGCTTCCCGCAAGGCATTGGCGGCCAACGCAATATCACCAATCCGGCGAAAGAGGATTATCGCAGCCTCTCCCCCCAGCAGATTGATACACCGGACTATTTTCCAACTGGGCCTCACGCAGCCCATCATAAAAAGCGGCCCGACAGGAGACAAATCCTGTCGGGCCGCTTTTGCAAGATACGATCACATGCTTCTAGGACATGAAGGATGAATCAGGCCGCAATCGCTTCGCTGACGCAATTGCTCGCCGGTTGGTAGGACGCGACGGTAAAACGAATGCTGGTCTTGGCGCCCGGCATGGTCACAACCGAAATTTCCCCGCCATGATCCTCGACAATCTTTTTGCAGACGGCGAGCCCAATGCCTGTGCCTTGATATTCATCATCGTTATGAAGACGCGCAAACATCTCGAACACCTTGTTGTAATATCGCGGTTCAATGCCGATCCCATGATCGCTCACCAGAATTTCGACCATTCCATTGTGAAGCTCTGATGCAGAGATCCGGATCTTCGCCTTGTTGCTACCGGCAAACTTGACCGCATTGTCGATCAGATTGGAAAAGACTGTTTCGATCATATGTGTGTCCGCATAGATCTCGAGTTGCTCATCGATATCAAACGACACATGCGCGGATTTCAGTTCGTTTTCTTTCATGTCCAGCAGACTCTGCACCATCACATTGAGGCGGATTGGAAAGTGACTGAAATTCGGATTGCCATACTTGGTGTAGTTCTGGAAGGAATCGATCATGTTCCGCATCCGACTCGACGACCTTTGGAGTCGCGTCATGACATCCCTCGTTTCCGTCTCATTCATATCGGCGTCCAGATCGTCTCGTAAGAGTTCAACAAACCCTTCGATCCGTTTGAGCGGCGCTCTGAGATCATGGGCGACAATCGAAGAAAACCGCATCAGATCCTCATTCTTTGCCTGCAGCTTCCGACAAGCCTTCTCGAAGCCTTCACGCAACAGCTCTTCTGTCTCCGCGGAGGCTTGAGCCCGGTCCTTTTCGACCAGCAAGCGATGCGACATGCGACGGGCCGTGATCAATGCACGATGTTGTTCATTGCCCAACGACCGCGTGACCAGATAAAGAAGCAGTGAAATCAGCATACCGATCACGCCAAACAGAAGCGGCAGGAAGCGTTCAGCTCTCGTCACGAAGGCCTGTGTGGCAGCAAAGGTCAGTGTCCACTGTTTGCCACCCATCTCGACCTGTCTGACGATGGTATCCAATCCTGACATTTCCACCTTGTCGGCGGTTGCCTGATCGCTGCCATAAATCCGATGGGACAGGCCATCAGAGCTGCGATCAAAAACCTCGAAATCAATCCCCTCTGCGGTGACCACTCCGAGTCCATCGAAGAAATCCAGCCCATCAATCGGGCTGAAGACAAAACCCTGAAGCTTCTGACGCCGCGCAGCCAATCCGTCTGCTGCGGTGCCCCTCTGATAAACTGGCACAAACATAGTGAAACGGTTCCGACGGCCTGCCATGCTGCTGGTCTCGGCATTGCCAATGGCAAGCTTGCCACTGTCGCGCGCCCGAGCCATTGCCTCGCGGTAAGCCAGATTTGACCAGAGGTCAGACCCGACAGCAACCGCATCACCATCGGTGAAGGATGTAGCAAATCGTGTTGTGGTGAATTTTTGTGACAGGTTTACGGACTGTCCGGCTTTCTCAGCAAGCTTGTCACCCACTTCCCGGTCCACCGATTGGCCCGACGTCTGGCCAGCCAGAGCGCGTCCGGCCTCACTCGAACCAATCAGCCCGGCATAGCCATACCCCTCAACCCCTTTTTGCAGGTGGCTCGGGCTGAGCCCGTCAACAAATTGCAGCCAAACGTCACCGGTCATCGGCACCTGGCTTCGCAGCAAACCGGCTCCCGCCCAAAGTTTGGTTTCCTGGGCGTGCATTTTCATTTTGACAGCCAATTCAATATTGGCAGCATGCATCGCAAAGCGACGTTCAACGGCGGTCCAAAGCCACTGATGAAAGAACACACACGACGCGATGGTCGTTGCCATGGAGATCGCGAAAACGCCAAGCGCCACGCGACCGCCAGTTATCTTCTTTTGCCTTAGCTGTCTTAAACGATACATGGGCCTTGTCACCTCTGGTCATGCGACGCAAGAAATCAGCTCATCAATTGCGTTTTTACTTTCGGCAGATTCTTGATTGCCGCGAAGAATTCCTCTGAAGTGAATGGTTTGACGATATAACCATCGCTGCCGACGTCAAACGACTCGAAGATATCGGACGGGTCGTCCGAAGCAGAGAACATCAACACAGGCACTTGACCATAGTCCGGGTGCGCCCTGATCTTCTGCAAGGCTTCGAAACCGTTGATCTTAGGCATATTGACATCCATCAGGATCAGGAAGGTTCTCTTTTCGATCCCCAGCTCGATCAACTCGTCAAGCGCTTCGAAAATTCGCTCGGGTTTCCGCTCGGAAACAAACCGGTTGACAATGCCCTCTTTGCGCAGCTTGCGCCGCGTCAGAAAAATCTCGTCAACATTATCATCCACCATGATTAACGTGGTTTCCGATACCTTTCGTGCTTCTGTTTGAACTGTCATGCCTAGCTCCATGAAATATTTATAGACGCAAACTTTCTTCAGCATCCATAATCAAGGAGAAAAATTTAATTTAGTCTAATAAACAAGCCTTTTGATTTTATATTTTCATTATCCTTACTTACTTTAATATTGAATAAAATTGTACAATTTTTGCCATTATAGAATAATAGTATGATTTATAGCCACAATAACGCAATAATAAAAAACAGTGAAATAAGAATGAGATTCATTACGACGGAAATGCGCATAACAAAATGCAAATCCGACTTGGTCTCAACTTTAATCTTCACAGAATATTACAGATTATCTATCCGGACAAAGCAATCTTCTGTTCGAACTGAACTATTTCCTGCGTCTCACTCACATCCGGCAGGACATTGTGCGCTGCCTGCAGCAGCGAGAAGGAGAAAGTCGACCCTTTGCCCTTTACTGACTGACACCAGATCTTGCCCCGATGCCGATCCAGAATCCGTCTGCAGGTCGCCAGTCCCAGGCCGGTTCCGGCATACTCATCTTCGCTATGCGCCCGATGAAATGGCTTGAAGATGGACACCAGATCCTCCTCATCCAAGCCGATGCCGTTATCCCTTATGTCGATCTGCCAAAAGTCGCCTTTCTGATGAGCATCAATATGGATCTGCGGTTTGTCTGCCTTGCAATATTTGATCGAATTGCCGATCAGATTTTGCAGCAACTGAACGATCTGTGGCGGGTCCGCGAGCACGGTTGGCAAAGGTGCATGGGTGATATCCGCCCGACTTTCCTCAATGTCGAAATGCAGATTGTTAAGGGCATCCTGAAGCAGGTCTGCCAGACATGCCGATTGCAGAGGCCGGTCCGTATTGGAAGACTTGTTGTAAATCCGCAAGGTATCAATCAGTTCCGAGGCGCGTCGTGCCGACCGTTCGATGCGATCAGAAAACTCCTGCACCTCATCGTGACACTCTTCCTCTATTGCCTCCTGAATCAACTCATTCATCCCGCGAATGACATTGATCGGAGCTTTCAAATCATGCGCCAGCACGTTGGCGAAGGTTGCAAGATCGGCTTGATGATCATCGATTTTTCGCAACAACGCGACCCGCTCGACCGTATTGAGAATCACCCGCTGCAGCGCTGAACCGGTCAGATCGTTTTTCGAAAGATACTCCTGAGCGCCCCCCTTGATGGAGTCCGCTGCGATTTTCTCATTGCCTTGTCCGGTCAACATCACCACTGGCAGATGACTCTCGTGGACCTGCAACTCTTCCAACAGTTCCAGACCATTCCGTCCGGGCAGACTGAAGTCGAGCAAGATACAGTCGACACTAACAGACTGGCATTGGGCAATTGCCTCTCTGGCAGAGGCAACTTCAAAATAGCGATAGCGCGTGTCCCCACCCTGCTTCGTCAATAGATGCTTATATAAGTCGCGATCGTCTTCGCTATCATCGACAATCATCACGTTGAGTCGATTAGTCATTTTTGTCCACCCTCGGGAGCGCCGAAACCTCCAGCCAGAATTTCTTGATGCTCGCTATTGTGTTGACAAAGCCCTCCAATTCGATCGGCTTTGTGACATAGGAGTTTGCTCCCTTCTCGTAACAATCCCTGACATCCAGATAATTGTTCGACGTTGTCAGCACGACCACCGGAATGGACTTGAGATCTTCGTCAGACTTGATGATTTGCAAAATCTCCCGACCATCCATGCCTGGCATGTTGAGATCCAGCAGGATCAGCCCCGGCAGGATCTCCAGATCGTCCTCCTCGCCCACGGCCCCATATTTGAGAAAATCGAGTGCTTCGCGACCGGAAGAACAGCGCAGTATCGGATGTTTCACGCTGCCTGTCCGCAGGAAGGCCCTTGAAGTTGCTTCAAAATCATCGTCGCTATCCTCGACAATCAGAACGGGCTGTACGGCACTATGCGCAATCATGCTGCCTCTCTTTCTGCGCAAGTCTTGGGGTCTGAGGAAGCGGACAAGGTGAAGAAGAATGTTGTACCCTTGCCCAACTCCGACTGAAGCCAAATCGATCCGCCATGCTGATGGATAATTTTTTCAACGAAGGTCAAACCAGCACCGGTTCCGTCGCTGAAGTCGTTTGAACTTTCCAATCGCTTGAACAGCTTGAAGACGGAATTGTGATAGGTCTCATCAATGCCGACGCCATTGTCACGCACGGAAAATATGCCTGTCTGCGGATCATAGCCGACGTCAACCAGCTTCTGATCCTTGTCATTATACTTTGCAGCATTGACAATCAGGTTGCGGAAGACCTCGGTAACACGCACCTTGTCACACACCACTGTCGGCAGGTCGGATGAAATGGTCAGCTTGACATGGTCAGCCTCGAATCCATCCCGTGAAGTCATCTCGATATCAGCAAGAACTGCCGCCAGATCTGTCGGCTCGGTAACGGCATCCTGTTGTCCCAATCGTGAAAAATGAAGCAGGTCAGCCACGAGCCTCTCCATCCGTTTGGTCAGAAACTGCAGTCTGTCCAGCCGTTTCTTGCCATCACAGTCCAGCACGTCATCGTAATCCTCAAGAAGGAAGCTGGAATGATTGTGAATTGCTCTCAAGGGCTCTCGCAGATCATGAGCCGCAATATGCGCAAAGCTGTCAAGCTCCTGATTGGACCTGACCAGGCGAGCAATCAGGTCTTCGCGCTCCTCTTCCTGCCGCTTGCGTTCGGTGATGTCCCGCACCACAACAGTCAGCAGAAATCGCTCGGTGATATCGACACGCCGCATCGTCAACATGGCCGGAAAGGTTCGGCCACTCGCATGCAAACCGATCACCTCATATTCCGCATGTTCCTTTGAACCAGTCCAGAAACGATCCTCGCGCAACTCAACAAAACTGATTGGTTCTCCATCTTGGCTGAGGAGGATCTCTTCGGCACGCTTGCCAATCAACGTGTCCCGACTATAGCCAAATGTCGGCTCAGCGGCCCGGTTGGAGCCAATCACCACTTGTTCATCGTCGAAAGTGAGGATCGCATCCGCAACATTTTCCAGAACCGTAGCAGCTTTTGCCCGACTTTCATTAAGATCCAGCGCCATCCGCCTGGAAGCACGCGCCAGCGCACCGATTTCATCACGCATATAAACGGGCAGATCAGAGCCGAAATGCGACGCATCTTCACTTTGAAGCGCCATTGCAATTGCTTGCAATGCCCGCGACATGCGCCGTGCCAGCGGCAGGGTTAGCAACGAGATCAATGCCACCAGAAAGAATGAGAAAAACAGGAACGACCGCAACGAGGCGATCACGGGAGCAAGCGCTTGTGCACGGCTGGTTGTCTGGGCGACTCCGACAAACACGTCAGGATTGCCGGGATTGACATTCAATTTGACAAAGTAACTAAGCGCATCCTCACTTTTGAAGCTGCCTTCGTCGCTTTCATAACCCTTGAAGTGGGCAACAAGCTCACTCGGCAAATAGCTTTGGTCTTCATGAAACTCAAACGAACCAAATTTGCTTAACGCGTCAATTTTCAAATAGTCGCCGTGATTGTTAATGGCATAGGCCACACGGGATGGCGTGCTGTTCTGGAGACCAAGCTGCATCAGTTTTTCATAATTCACATTGATCACAACCAGCCCGAACATCTGGCCGTCATCATCAAAGACCGGCACGATAGTCCGCAACGTCGGCGTCATGAGCGTATCAACCTTGCCATGCTCGCGATTATAGGTGACGTCAGAGAAATAGGTCTGTCCGGCTTGAAGACGAAGGCTTTCCTGAAAGTAGCGTTCGCCTTCCTTTTGTTGCAAATTCTGCGGGGTGACGACATCGATACCATCATTGGTCTGATCCACACGCACCAGCTCACGCCCGCCGTCAGCGACGCCGATATAGTGCAATTGGGTATAGTGGCTTCTCGCTCTCAACAATGAGATGAAAATGGTTTCAAGGCGGCCACGCCAATGGGCGGTGGTGGATCCGTCCTTGGGGTCGACATCATTGTTACGAGTTGAAGCAATCAGCCCGGCAATGGGAGGCAGCTGGGAGATGATAAAAGCTTCATTTTGCAACTCTTTATAGATACCAGCAAACTTCTGCGCGACAATTCTGGTTTCTTCACGCAGGTTTCGGATTTCCGAATCCAGCACGATCTTGCGAGTGTAATTGTAGTAAAAAACACAAAGTAAAACGGCAAAAACCATCGCACTGGCACCAACAAAGATCGTCGTCTTTGTCGCCAGTGAAGGAGATGAAGAAAATTGTCGCCTCACCCCCGATATGAGCGAAATCGAATGCATTATGAGCCCCACTTAAAACCGGCATGCCCGATGAGTCAGGCGCCGTTACGCAAGTGCCTTCACGGGGCGAACCAAAACCCTCCAGCACCAACGTTATTATAGTATAACAACTTGCCGGGTTAATTTTGCGTGTAACAATCCTGCTTTGTCCTGCAACCTTTTCTTATCAATGCAGTATCGCCGTGCGAACCGCAAAGATTTCAATGAAGGCAAGCATAAAAACGCGATATAATTCAATTAGATACACGAATGAGAAATTATTGCGTCAACCAAGAAAGACAAAATGCAACCAGCAATATGCCCTGTCTTTCGATGTTTATTTTCAGGGGAATCAGGCAAATCCCTTAGCTCATGAACCAGTTTTTCTGCCAACAACATGATTTCTTGGCAAGGGCCCACCGGTCCGCCCCCGCAGAATGGACGTGTCGATTTCGGCTCCAAGCATTTCTGATTGCTTCGCAGCGTCATCGATCGCCAAGAGAGCCTGACTGAATGCACTGCCAGTAACGTGCGGGGCCGGTTGACCGCGTTGCAAGTGGACCTAGGGCCTGATCAGAACAGCCCGCTCAAGCATGAAAGCCTCGGCATCGATCATGTGATCTCGCATAATCGAGCGGGCCTGCTCCTGATCACCAACTTTCAAAGCCCGTAACAATCGGACCTGATAGTTGATCCCCTGCTCGCGCAACCGCCAAGGTGTCGGCTCGGAATAGATCGCCCGACACTCCGTCTTGTCGGTCAGCAGGCTGAGAAGAAACCGGCAGACAAAACCGAGCAAAGAATTAGGAGAAGCCTTGGCAAGCTCCTTATGAAAATCCAGCTCGGCCAGCCGCTGTTTATATTCTTCATCCGCCGACTTTGGATCATCCTCATACAAATTGATCAGAGCCTGCAGGCGGCCAAACTGCTCGGCCGACAGACGACCGGCAACACTCGCCGCCAACTCTGGCTCAAGCGTCTTGCGCAAGGCATAGATGTCTGCAATGGACGGTGGCTCGAACAGAAACAGATTGTCAAGAAACCGGATCGCATGATCCGTTTCGATCGCCGAGACAAAGACACCGCCCCCCGGACCGGTTTTTGTCGTGATCAGCCCCTGGAACTCAAGCAGCTTGAGCGCTTCCCTCGTGGTTCCTCGTGAAGCCCCCATCTGCTCCGGATCCACCCAGGCCGTGGGAACCCGATCGCTAACCTGAAGTCCCGACGTAACGATACGCTCACGAATCTGATCGGCGATCAGGTCAGGTCTTTTGCGCTTTTTCGAACCTGCCGAGACTGCATTGCTTGTTTCTTGTTCTTCCTGAATCGACATGTCAACCTGCCAAAAATGGATGCAAGCATGCACTTCGATGGGTCTCTTCAGCCTTGTTATCATCAAGAATGGGGCGCACCGATTTGCACTGGTCGGATCTTCTGTCACATCTTGCATAGAATGCGCAACCCACCGGAGGGTGAAAAGGGTCTGGTAGTTCGGTGTTGGCGTCTTCCGAGATCAAGACCTTGCGCCCCGGAGCCGGAGCGGATTGCAACAACAGACGCGTATAGGGATGCCGTGGATTGCGGAAGACATCTTCCGTGCGACCGATTTCAACAAGAGATCCGAAATACATCACCATGACCCGATCACAAATGCTCTCAACGACCGACAGATCATGACTGATGAAGAGATAGGTCAGACCGAACTGGCGCTTGAGGTCATCCAGAATGTTGAGCACCTGCGCCTGCACGGACACGTCGAGCGCCGAAACCGGTTCATCCAGAACGATCAGCTCGGGATCGGCGGCCAGCGCACGGGCAATGCCGATCCGCTGGGCCTGTCCACCTGAAAATTCGTGCGGATAGCGATCAAGAAATTCCGGGGCCAGATTAACCGCCTGCAGCAATTCCTCCAGACGCGCCTGCCGCATGGATCGATCCATATCCCGCAACTGGATGAGCGGAGCTTCGAGAATCTGTCTGATTGTCTTTCTGGGATTGAGCGAGGCAACAGGATCCTGAAACACATACTGGATTTTCTGTGCTAGGCGTTTGTGGTCTTTCTTTGCCATGCCAGCAAGATCGGTTCCGGCGAAGGTAATGGTGCCACTGGTCGGCACATCGAGCCCGACGATCATCCGCGCCAACGTGGACTTGCCGCACCCGGATTCCCCGACAATGCCCAGCGTTTCCCCATCCGACACTTTGATATCAATCCCCTGGACGGCATGCACGGCGGGTTTCGGCTTGCCCAGAAGGCTCTTGCCACCACCGAACCGGCGCTCGACCTTGTCCAGATGCAACAGGGCTTCAGACATCGTTGCCTCCTTGGTTCATGGGATAGAGACACCGCACGGCGCGGCCTGTTGCCAATGTCTTGAGAGCAATGTCTCCATGCCGACACGCATCCTGAACAGCCGGGCACCGATCCGCAAAGGCGCATCCGTCGGGCAGATTGTTCACAAGAGGCGGTCGTCCCTCGATGGCATCAAGGCGACGATCCGGCTGCCCCAGCACGGGCACGCAGGCAATCAGCTTGGCCGTGTAAGGATGGGCTGGCGCGTCGAGTATAGCCTTGGTCGGACCGGTTTCGACGATCTTGCCTGCATACATCACGGCGATACGGTCACAGATCGTTGAAACGACACCGAAATCGTGGGTGATGAAGAGAATGCCAACGTCACGCTCCTTGCGCAAGGCATCAAGCAGCGCCAGAATCTGGGCCTGCACGGTCACATCTAGGGCCGTTGTCGGCTCATCTGCAATGATCAGCTTGACCTCATTGGCCAGCGCCATGGCGATGCAAACCCGTTGACGCATCCCCCCCGACAACTCGTGCGGGAAGGCATTCAATCGCTTGGCGGGATTGGGAATGCGAACAAGGGACAACAAATCCTCGGCCTTGGCCATCGCCTGCCTCTCATCCAGAGGCTGATGCGCCCTGATCGCCTCGACCAGCTGATCACCAACAGTGAAGAGCGGATGCAGGGTGGACAGGGGATCCTGAAACACATGACTGACCGCGGAGCCGCGCAACTGGCGGATTTCCTCATCGCTTTTGGACAGCAGATCCTCCCCTTCCAGAAGGGCTATCCCGTCCGTGATCCGCCCCGGAGGTGTCGGCACAAGTCCCATGATCGACATCGCCGTGACCGACTTACCCGAACCGGATTCCCCGACCAGCCCAAGACACTCGCCCTGCCGAACGGCCAGATCCACGCCACCGACCGCCTTGAAGATCTCACTGCCGATCTGGAACTCCGTCTTCAGCCCCTTGATATCAAGTGTGTCCTCAGCCGCGCTCTCAAAGCCAGGAGCCGCTTGGCGGGTGATCGCGGTGCGCATGACCGGACGGGTCAGAGCGCCGGACTTGAGACGCGGATCAAGGATGTCCCGCAACCCGTCCCCTAGCAGGTTGATGCTCATGACGACCACAAAGATCATCACGCCGGGAATGATCGACACATGCGGCGCCGTGAACAGGATCTTGCGCCCCTCGCCCAACATCGACCCCAAGTCGGCCTGTGGTGGTTGCGCACCAAGCCCCAAAAACGACAGCCCCGCCGTCTCGAGGATCATCCAACCGATTGTCGTCGACATGGTGATGATGATGACCGGCAAGACATTGGGCAAGACTTCGCCGAACAGGATCCCCGCATGGGATTTCCCCGACAGGCGGGCTGCATCGACAAATTCCCGGCGGGACAGTCCCACCGTGATGCCGCGAATGTTGCGGGCAAAGAAGGGAATGTTGACAATGGCGATGGCATAGAGCGCATTCAGCAACCCCGGTCCGAGTGCGGCAACAATGGCAAGGGCGAGCAGGATATAGGGAAAGGCCATGATCATATCGATGCCGCGCATCATGATATTGTCGACACGCCCACCTGCATAACCGGCAACCAAACCAATCAGCGAGCCGACAAAGGCAGCGATGCAGGTCGCTGACACGCCAACAGCCAGACTGACACGGCTGCCCCAGATGAGGCGGGAGAGAATATCACGACCAAGCGCATCGGTTCCCAACCAGTGTCCTTCGGTCAGGATCGGCAACAGACGATCAGCCGGAGCTGTCGCATCGGGATTGGCCAGAGGCAGGATCGGAGCTGCAAGGCTGATCAGCACCACCAGCACCAGAATGCAAAGGCCGATCGATGCCAGCACATTGTTGCGCAGCAGCTTGAATGCTGTTGGTCGTCCACCTTGGCGCTTTCTTGCCGCAGGCGCCTTGGAATTTGTTGCAGTGTCAGTCATCAGCGCAACCTCGGATCAAGCATGGACTGGATGACATCAACGACCAGATTGAACAGAACATAGGCCGTGGCAACCACCAACACCCCGCCCTGCACCAGCAACAAATCGCGCGTGGAAATGGCCTTGACCAGCATCGATCCGATGCCGGGCCATTGGAAAACGGTTTCGATATAGACGGCACCACCGAGCACGAAACCGGCCTGAATGCCGATCACCGGAATGACGCTGACCAACGCGGCCTTGAAGGCATGACGATAGATCACCCGTCTCTCAGAGATGCCTTTGGCCCGTGCGGTCCGGATATAGTCCTGCCGCAACACTTCCAGCATCGAGGTGCGGGTGAGACGGGCAATCACCCCGGTTGCCACCACCGCCAGCGTGAAGGCGGGCATCGCCAGATGGTGCATCAAATCGGCAAGATCCCCACCGCCATAAATCGCAAACATGCCGCTGGGCGGGAAAATCCGCCACTGCACGGCAAAAACGAAAATCAACAGAAGACCGAGCCAGAAGGACGGCATGGAAATACCGATCAACACGGCAAAGGTCAGCACTTTGTCCGCCCATCCATATTGCCGGACCGCCGACACGATGCCCGCCAGCAACCCCAGCACCGAGCACAGAAGCAGTGCGGGGCCAGCAAGGATCAGGGTGGCGGAGAAACGCTCGAGCACCTCGTCAATGACCGGTCGATTGAGCGTGTAGGACCGTCCAAAGTCGCCCTGTAGCATGTTGCCCAGCCAGATCAGATATTGCTGGACCATCGGCTTGTCCAGCCCGAGATCCTGATTGAGCTTGGCGACATTCTCCGGCGTTGCAAACGACCCCAGAATGGCAAGGGCGGGATCACCGGGAATCATGGCCATGATCGCAAACACAATTACGGACAAGCCCAATATGACCGGAATGGCGGCAAGCAGCCGCTTGAAAATATATCCACCCATCGGCTGTCCTCCGTCACCAAGGCTGTCAAACATTCCGGTCGCTTTGGCAACCCTGCTCAAAGCGGCCGGAAAGATTATGTAACAAGCAGCCAGTCATGCGGGTGACTGGCTGCTGGAGCGTTGCCTCAAGGCTTGGAAACCTTGTGCAACATCAGGAAGAAGGATGGCTGCAGCTTGAAGTCCTTCACAGCGGCACTCATCACGGCATTCTGCTTCCAGTTGGCCACAAAGACCCAAGGGGCATCTTCATAGACAATCTGCTGCATGTCCTTATACAGCTTGGCGCGTTCGGCCTGATCGGTCGACTGACGGGCCTTCTCCAGAAGCTCATCCACCTTCGGGTTGGAATAGTAACCGGAGTTGAACCCACCCTTATCAGGCCAGGCTTCGGTGCGCAGGGCAAGGAAAGGCAGCGTGTCCGGATCGTTGGTCATCCATGCCATCTCGGCCATGTCTGCCTTGCCTTCAAGGCCGGGATTGACCTTGCCAAGGAAGGTGTTCCACTCATAGGTCTCGATCTTGACCTTCATGCCAACCGCTTCGAGATCGGCCTGAATGGCGGTTCCCATGGCGGTGGGATCAAGCATACCGGACCCACCTTCTGTGACATAGAAGGTCAGCTCCTTGCCGTCATAGCCGGCTTCCTTGAGCATCGCCTTGGCTTTTTCCGGATCATACGGATAAGGAGACAGGCTTTCATCATAGGCCCAGGCAAAGGCAGGCGGAGTCGGCCCGGCCGCCACTTCGGCCGTCCCCTGCAGGATATTCTCGACAAGGGCGGTCTTGTTGATGGCATAGTTGGCTGCCTGACGGATTTCCTTGGTCGCAAATGGTCCTTCCTTGGCATTGAGGATCAGGAACCAGAGATGCGGACCGGCCTGCTCCTGAACGGCAAAGCGGGCGTCGTCGCGGAACTGGGTCAGATTGTCAGGTGGGACTTCGACCATCACATCGAGGCCACCGGCGAGCATTTCGGCCACACGGGTGTTGGCGTCCGTGATCGGGCGGAAGACCACGGCTTCAAGCGCCGGGGCACCATCCCAATAGTCGGCATTCTTCTCCAACACCACCTTGGCATTGGATTCCCATTCCGCAAATTTATAGGCACCGGTGCCAGCTGGATTGCGACCAACATCCTTGCCATGATCCATCACCGCTTTGGGCGAAATGATCAGGCCCGTCGGATAGGCCAGATTGGACAGGAAGGGCGCATAAGGGGCATTGAGATCGAATTTGACCGTCATCGCATCGACAACAGTGACCTCTTCAACCGCCGAGAAGAAGAAGGACAGCGGGAATGGACCGGTATCGTGATAGGGATGATCGTCCTTGAGCATCCTGTCAAAATTGAACTTGACCGCTTCGGCATCGAAGCTCGACCCGTCATGGAACTTGACCCCTTCGCGCAGCTTGAATGTGTAGCTCTTGCCATCATCAGAAATGGTCCAACTGGTTGCCAGAGATGGCTCCACTTCCAGTGTGCCGTCTTTGTAGCGGACCAACCCGTCATACATGTTCATCAAGATGCGAAAATCATTCACCGCCGTGTCCGCAGCAGGGTCCAAGGACTTCGGTTCGGCAATTTGTCCAACAATCAAAACATTGGGGGGCGTTTGGCTGTAGCCAGGTGAGGCAAATAATAATGAGGCCGCCGCCAGCGCGGCGGTTAGCAACCGTTTCATAGCATTCTCCCTCTCTATCGATCCTGATATTTAATCCTTATAATTGCATCTTTTTCAAGCATTGATTATGATAAATTGATAGATGACATGTAATTGCTTATTATTTATGCATAAATTCGGCTTTTGCGTAATTCGCGCTCAGAAAGGGAATAAGGAATGACCAACCATCGCGTTCACATAAGGTCCGAACGGTTGAAAAGTCTGCTGGGTGCGATCAACCAATTTGGGTTCAACGCCACAACCGGTGGATACAACCGCCCCGGTTTTTCCCATGCTGACAAACAGGTTCGGGACTGGTTTGCAACCCAGCTCACCAAGGATGGCTTGATGGTCACACAGGATGCGGCGGGCAATGTGTTTGGTCGACTGGGGCCGATTGATACCCCTTGCATCATGGTTGGCTCGCACCTCGACACCGTGCCTGAAGGCGGAGCGTTTGACGGAGCACTCGGTGTTGCCATCGGTCTGGAATGCATCCGTTCCATCAAAGAAAAGGGCATCGCATTGCGTCACCCCATCGTTGTCGCGGCAACGTCAGACGAGGAAGGCCGGTTCGGCGGCATGCTTGGCTCACAGACGATCAGCGGCCAGCTCGCTCAGGGATGGACCGAGGAAGCGGAAGATGCCGATGGTATCAAACTGACGGACGCCATGCGTCATCAGGGATATGATCCGGACGCCCTGCAGCTGTCCGCTTGGCCGTTCGGCAGTATCAAGGCCTTTCTGGAGCTTCATGTCGAACAAGGTCCGATGCTGGAAACTGCCACCCAGTCGATTGGGATCGTCGAAGGCGTTTCAGGGGTTCTGGTCTTGTCGATTGATCTGGACGGTGTCGCCAATCACTCGGGCACCACCCCCATGGAACTGCGATCCGATGCCTTTGCCGGACTGGCCCAGATAGCGGCAGGCATACCCGACATGATCCGCGAGATCGGCACCGATCAATCCCGCATCACCATCGGCAAGGTCGCAATCGAACCAAACTTCCCCCACACCATTCCCGGCCATGCCAGCTTCACCGTCATCATTCGCGATCTGTCGTCCGATGTGATGGGCTTGCTGCGCGCAAAGCTAACGGAGAATGTTGACAAAGTCTGCGAGCAACATCGCCTGACCCATCGGATCGAGGAACGCAGCTACATTGCACCAACCCTGCTTGATCCGGCCCTTCGCGCCACCTTTCTCACTGAGGCCAAAGCCCTTGGCCTTGAGCATCAGATTATGCCCTCGGGCGCCGGTCACGACGCCCAGACGATGCAGGCCTTCTGTCCATCGGGCCTGATCTTTGTGCCCAGCAAGGACGGCATCAGTCACGCTCCGGAAGAATGGACCGATTGGCCAGACATTGAAAAAGGCGCCCAATTGATGCTCAACACGATCCTGCAACTCGCCACCTGACCGGAGCTGCCCCATGTGCCAAGCCTGCCATTACACCATTCACGCGGCCCAGCATCATTTTGGCTGGGACAATCAAATCCCACCGGTCGCGCATGTCACTCCGGGTTCGCGGGTCCATCTGGCCTGTCAGGATGCGTCCGCGGGTCAGTTGCGCGCAACAAGTGGCCTTGATGATCTGATCGCAATGGATCCGACCAAAGCCAATCCGGTCACAGGCCCCCTCTATATCGAGGGCGCGGAACCGGGTGATATTCTCAAGGTGACTCTGGAAGACTTCACGCCTTCCGGATTTGGCTGGACCGCAAACATTCCCGGCTTCGGACTGCTTGCCGATCAGTTTCCAAATCCAGCGCTTCATATCTGGTCCTATGATGCCAAAGGGCTAACACCTGCCCTCTTTGGCCCACATGCAAAAGTCCCGCTCAAGCCCTTTGCAGGCACAGTGGGCAATGCGCCCGCTGAACCGGGTTGCCATTCGGTCATTCCACCGCGTCGGATCGGGGGCAATCTTGACATTCGCGACCTTGCCAAAGGCTCGGAACTCTTCCTTCCGGTCGAGGTTGCCGGTGCGCTTTTCTCCATCGGCGACACCCATGCCGCACAAGGCGATGGTGAAGTGTGCGGCACCGCCATTGAAAGCCCGATGGACATCACCTTGCGCCTTGATCTAATCAAACAGAGCCCACTTGCCATGCCGCGCTTCAGGACGACAGGCCCGGTAACCAATCACCTCGATACCAAGGGTTATGAGGTGACGACCGGCGTGGGTCCTGACTTGATGGCCGGGGCACGGGATGCGGTTGCAGGCATGATCGATCTTCTTTGTGCTGAGCATGGTCTGGCCGCTATCGACGCCTATTTGCTGGCCTCGGTCTGTGGTGATCTGCGAATATCCGAAATCGTCGACGCACCCAACTGGGTCGTATCCTTCTACTTTCCGCGCTGCGTCTTCGAATAGCGGGGCTTCCCAACGGACAAAATGCGAGATGCCAGACAGGGAACCCAAAGGAACGGCTACTTGGTCATCACAATGGCTTCAAGGCGCGCCTTGTCATCCTCGATCACCAAACCCGCCTGAGCTCGCTTGAGCGCTAGGGCGGCCTGCTCCTGTGCGGCTCGCCGGAAGGCATGGTCTCCAAGGCGACTGAGCGCTTTGAGGCTCTTGCGAAGCCGCAACTGAACTTCGATTTGCTTGTCTCCGTCGCGGGCCAGCAAATTGAACGCATCGTCAAACAGATCAGCCGATGTCAGAGGAGGAACAAAGATATTGTCATATACGGCATGCCCCTCACCTCCTATGCTGCCCTCGTCCCTATCGCCACAGCCACGCTTGGCCCACACATGGAGCAAGCGCGTCAGACGGCCAATAACATCGATAGCCGTACCGGGATCATTAATGCCCGGAGATAGCGCGCGCATGCCTATTTCGCTCAATACACACAGGCCAAAGCGTGGGTCCTGATCAAAGCTGCGCTCGTCCTTGATGATCACAGCCTTCTGGATCGCACTGCAAAGTCGGTCCATGTCGTCCCTGTCCGTTCCTGTCTGGCTGATATGAAAGCGCGCCATAGGCGTATCGGGGAAAACGAAAGAGCCGGGATCGACCAGAAAATAGATTGCTGCTTCCCGCTCGCCAATACAGGCCGACAGATGAGGCATATCAATATGCTGGATATAGCCGATCCTTGAGGGGTAAACAGACACGGCATCACTCGGGATCACGGTGTCTTCGCGCAAAGGATTGCTCCCCAGATAAGGCGTCGCCAGTCGCGACTGCAGAGCGGTGCGCGTTGCCTCCTCCACCTGATCGGCAGCATTCTCCACCCGCCCCAATTGGGTCAGATAGTCAATCCAGCGCAACAGGGATACAACAATCAGCGCAATGACAATGATCGTCACAGCAAACAGAACCGCACGTCCCTGCGGTCCGTAGGCTCCAGTCTTGAGCACGATCAACCCGACGATGCTGAACAGGAATGATCCGACAAAGGTGGAAAGAACGGTTTGCGATATATTGTCCTGTATCAGCAACTTGGTCGCCCGCGGTGTGGCATTGCTGGTCGCCGATTGGTAGGCCGACGTCATCACGCTGAGGGAAAATGTCGTCACCGCAAGCATGCTGGATGCGATGATAGAAAGAATGCTGTCCACCGCTTCGGCTCTGATATCGACGCCCAGCTCCCACGGCACGACAGTCTCAGCCAAGGTGGCAAGGATTGCTGCCGCCACCCCAAGCGCCCCAATCAAAGCGGCCCGCACCCAAAGACGCCTTGCGGTTTGCAGTAAGACCCACTGCCATTTGGTCATATGTTTCATGTGCCGACGGTTCCTAGCGATGGCGCAATGCACCGGAATGGAGGATTTCGCTAGATAAACGGTCCGCACCACTCTTTTGTTCCCGATAACCGGAACAAGATCGCTCGCTCAGCTGATCTGAGCCATTGTTTCCAGCCTGCTGGCAACACAGCAGCACGCAACGCCATTGTCAAAACACACGCCGAAACGCCTTCCAAAAGCGCCTGTTGGATGTGGCCCGGATCATTCCGGGCCACACGTTTGGATTGCTCATGCACCGTCATCGACTTTGCCTGAGCCTCAAAAGCTAGTCATTCAGGCTTCTAGCACGGTCCATCTCGTGAAGCTTCTCGACCCGGCGACGGAAATCCTCGTCCGTCGAGAATTCCGCATCCAGATAAGCGGCCACCAGATCCTTCGCCAGCCACGGACCGACGATCTGTGCACCGATGCACATCACATTCACATCATCATGCTCGACACATTGATGGGCGGAATGGATGTCATGGCAAACGGAGGAGCGGATACCAGCCACCTTGTTTGCTGCAATGGACGCCCCGACGCCAGTACCGCAAACCATGATCCCACGGTCAGCCTTGCCGCTGAGAATTTCGGATGTCAGCGCCCGGGCAATATCGGGAAAGTCGACGGGATCCGGGGTGTAAGAGCCAACATCGAGCACGCTATGCCCTTTTTCCTCGATGAAGTCGACGACGGTTTTCTTGAGGGGAAAGCCTGCATGATCGGAGCCAATGACAATTTTCATGAAATCAAACCTTTGAAACGGGGGATTATCTGAGGAAACCGGGAAGCCACAGAACGACATCCTCGGCGAAGGTGATAATCGCGAGACACAGAAGAAGCGGAACATAGAAGGGCAACAAGGCCTTGAGAAGCGACCGCAAGGAAATCCCTGCGATGGAAGAGACAAGGAACAGAGACAGGCCCATCGGAGGCGTCAGCAGCCCCAGCATCAGATTGAAGATGACCACGATGCCCAGATGAACCGGGTCGATCCCGGCCATGACCAGAGGCGGTGCAATGATCGGCACCACCAGCAAAGTGGCCGTGGTGGAATCGAGTACCATGCCAACGACGAAGAAGATCAGGTTGGCGATGATCAACAGAACAATCGGGTCTGTCGACAGCTGCAAAATGACCTTGGAGAAGTCCTGCGGGATCTGTTCGATCGCAAGGATCCATCCAAACAGCGACGCCGCCGCCACAATGATCAGAATGGCACTGGTGCTGCGCAGTGTCAGCAGCAAGGCGGTCCAGATATGCTGCAAAGTCAACTCGCGATAGACGACAGCACTGATCAGCAACACATAGGCTGCCGTCACCGAGGCCGCCTCAGTTGGTGTGAAAATACCCAGCATCATGCCCGCAATCATCAGGATTGGCGTAAGCAGAGCAGGCAAAGCTGGCAAAAAGCTGTTGGCAATTTCACGACAGGTCGGCCAGCGTTCCGAACGTGGCATCTTGGTGACGATGGCAATGATCGCCGCCGTGATCATCAGCAACACGATGCAGATGAGCGCCGGAATGATGCCAGCAATCAACAATTGGATGATCGACACGCTGGTTACTGAACCATAGACGATAAGCGGAATGGAGGGTGGGAAGATCGGCCCTACAACTGCCGAAGACGCTGTCACTGCAGCTGAAAAGGGGGCGGCAAAGCCACGTTTCTTCATCGCCTCGATCTCGATTTTGCCAAGGCCGCCGATGTCGGCAAGTGCCGCGCCGGACATGCCTGAGAAAATAAGACTGGAGAAGATATTCACCTGCGCCAGCCCGCCAGGGATGCGCCCCACAAGCGTGTCAGCGAACCGGAAAATCCGGTCCGTGATACCGGACAGATTCATCAGGTTGCCAACAAAGATGAAGACCGGCACAGCAACGAGCGGAAAACTGTCCAGTGCATAGGTGACCCGCTGGGCAAGCAAGGCAACCGGCAGGCCTTCGATCGCGACATAACCTATTGAGGGAATGAGGATCGCATAGACCACCGGAAAGCCCAGCAGAAACAGCACCAGAAAGAATAAGATCATGATGAGACCCATGTCACTCTCCTTTCACGGCAGTGCTAGCTGAGCCGTGCAGCCCCTGCCGCAGATGGACCAACGCCCCCAGTCCCACACCAACAAAGGTCGCTCCAAAAAAGATCCAGGACGGAATTTTAAGCGTCGGAGTGGAGTTGGTCAGATTGCCCATGATGCTGATATAGGCCGCATAGCACAGAAAGGCACAGGCGAGCGTGGCAGATATGCTGATCAGGATGGTCAAAGCGACACCGGCCCGACCGGTGATGAGGCTGCGAAGCTCCGTCATCACGACATTCTCGCGATTGTCGATCACCAGTGGGTAGGATACAAACACCAGACAGATCAACAGAAAGCGGGTCAGCTCTCCGGTCCCAATGAGGGCAGAGCCAAGCAGATCGCGCATGATCACTTGCAGCAAAGGCAGAAACACCAGAGCAGCAAGCAAACAGACGCACAGGATTTGGTAGAGACGTTTCATCGAAAAGGACCAATCGCGGCGAGAAAAGGGATGCAGGGCCATCGCAATGGCCCTGCGGGATCGGGGATGTAACGTCAACAGAATGGACACCACCCCAGATCGAGCGCGAGGTTCAAGCCTTATTTCATGGCCTGGATTTCTTTGATATACGGATCATAAGAGGAGAAATCCTCGGAGATCTGCTTGAGAACACGGTCCTGGAACGCCTTCAGGTCGAGACCATTGTCGACCGTGGTGAATGTCATGCCTTTATCTGTCAGTTCCTTGACCAGAGCATCCTGCGAGGACTGGGCCCATTCCAGAGACTGGTTGGCCTTGTCGTCAAGGATCGCGGAGATCGTAGTACGCTGGTCTTCGCTCAGCCCCTGCCAGACCTTCTCGTTGATGAAGATGGCAAGGATCGACTGCATGTGGCTGGTCATCGCAACATGGCTCTGGACCTCATGCAACTTGTTCGCCGAGATCATGGTCAGCGGGTTTTCCTGTCCGACGACCAGTCCGGTCATCAAAGCGGTCGGCAATTCGGACACCTCGACCGGGGTCGGAGTTGCGCCCATCCCCTTGATCATCGAGACCCAGAGATCCAGTGGCACAGCACGAAACGGTTTGTTGGCCATATCGTCAGGCGACTTGATCAAGAAGTTGGACGAGAGTTGACGAGCACCGCGATAAATCCGGCCAATGATGCGGACACCACCTTCCTTGACCAGCTTATCGTTGATTTGCTGAAGCGCCTTAGACGTCTTCGGATTGGTGGCTTCAAGGGCGTGGGCAGCATCACGATAGATGAAGGGTGCGTTGAAGACCGCAGCATCAGGCACCATCCGCGCCAGCGAGGCAAAGTCATGGTGCCCCATCTGGATTGAACCCAGCTTCACACCATCGACCATTTCAGCAACGTTGCCCAACTGGCTCGCAGGATATACCTGGATCTCGACATCCCCCTTGAGGGTATCGTTTATTTCGACGGCCGCTTCTGACGCAAACCGTGTTTGAAAATCACCTTCAGCCCCGACATGCGCATAGCGCAGGGTTACTGCTGAGGCGGGAAATGCGCACAGGCATACCGTTGCGGCGAGCATAAGCTGCCGAGCATTCTTAAAGAACATCTGAGTTCCTCCCAAAGCCTAATTTACTGTCTGAGTTTTCTCCTGAGATCCAAGATACTGAGAAATCAGGTTTTTGCGACGCAGGACGTCGCCTATTGCAAAATGCTCCCTCAGCCGCCGGTCGGCCTCGTCAGCGTTCTTTGCAACAATTGATAGAAACACCTCCCTATGTGCTGCTACCAAATCCTCTACACCGTCATTCTGACGGAATGCCTGTCGGCGCTGGATGTGGCTGCGCTTGAGCAGCTCGGACAAAGCACCGTAAAGCGTGATCAATGATTGACTGTGGCTGGCATGCACGATCGACTGATGGAACATGAAATCCGCATGCCCCCCTTCTTCCGGATCTTCGAGCGTGGCGACCAGAATGTTCAACCATTTGCCCAGCCGGTTCAAATCGACATCATTGGCCCGCTCACATGCCAGTCGGATCGCCTGACACTCGATTGCGATCCGGGCCTGAAAGACATCCTCCAGAATGGCCTGTTCCTGAGAAAAACAGAAAGTGAAGAAGTCCGACAACATGCTCAGATCGACCTTGCCGATATAGGTACCACTGCCGTGGCGCACATCGAGAATACCAAGCATCGACAAAGAGCGCAGAACTTCCCGCAACAAAGGACGCCCAACAGACAGCTCTTGCGCCAGATCGCGCTCGGGCTTGATCTTGTCGCCGACCTTCAGCTCACCGCGCAGAATGCGTTCCTTGAAGTAAGAAACGATCCGGTCGGCGCTGCTTGGCTCCTGCTGTTTTGCAAAGTCGTCGTTGCTTATCATGAATGGCCTCCCAACCGATAAACAAAGCGTAATCTCTTAAAACCAAATTCTCAAACGCTTTCGGAGAAAATCGACCACGCTCATCCAGAACCGGAAAAATCCAAACACGAGCCAACCTGAAGACACAAGTGGGGCAAAATTTTAATTATTAAAATTCAATAATTTAGAAAACAACAGCCAGTTACAAGTAGCTTCAGACGAAATCCAAACAGATCCTCAAAATTGGTCTTACCTCTGAAATACCAAGTGGATAATCTCATCACAGACACCAAAGACCAAGCACCCTAACGCCCCTCCCAAGGCCAGACGCAATGTCATCACTCTTTTTGAAAACCCGCTCAAACGTCCTGCGACATCCATCCTGACGCATGATCATACGAAAGGGCGCGGTCGCGGGTCATGATTGCCTAGGGAAGTAAGCCAGCCGGAAATGACCATATCAAACAGTCCGGCGCACATGCAAAGGAGGCACAAAAGGGCATGCGATGAAGGGCAGCCACCATGCAGATTCGGCTTACCCTCAGCCCCGCAAACAGGCTTGATTTGCAACCATGGGGCGGGCATGACAGGATCGAAAAGAACGACGATCAACCTTCACTGCCCCTCCTCTATGCCCTTGAGGAATTTTTCCGTCATCGCCTTCATTTGGCGATCCGTCATCGTCGGAATGCGGTTCTTGACTTGCTTGGACCATTGATAGAGCGCCCGATTGGCAGCAAGAGAACGGCCACCGATTGCCTTGGACTCAATGACACGACTGAGCTTATAGCCCTTGGCCGCCTGTATGAGCTTTTCCTGCTGGGTCGCCATTTCCGGCAACTCCTCACGAAACTTGTTGGCCAGATCCTTTCGAAACCGCACCACATCCTTCTTCGCAAGGCTTTGCGTCGTGCCCTTTTCAAAAAGACGTGTCGGCTTACCAACCTCAACCACATCATCACCGCGCAAGCTATGAGTAATCTTGCCTGACGGATCGAGCTTGTCGATCCGGCCCGATGTCTGGTTCATCACATCCTTGACATTGAGCCCTGTTTTGGACTGGAACGCACCCGTCCCCTTGTCGCCCCCATAGGCATGGGTCTTGAGATCCTGCGTCGTTAACTTCCCACCCGAAACCTTGTTGACGGCCTTGTCGTAATAGCGCGAGAAGAGCGTCTCCGCTTCCTTACCTTGCGCGGTGGCCGTGCCTTTGGGGGTAAAGTCGATATCGGACGCCCCGCCCCGATAGGTCATGCCTTTGCGCGCATGACTGCCGGTATTTTCAAAATGCGTCAAATGCCCCTTGAGATCAGGACGATCCTTGTAAAGCTGTTTGACGGCTTGCTCTCTGGCGGCAAGATCAAGATCGTGACGCACAGCGTCGCTCACCTTTTTGGCCTTGTCGGTGAGATAGCGCGGATTCTTTTTCAGAGCTTCGATGCCAGCCTTGTATGTCTCACTGGTCGGATCAAGCCGCATATGGGGCGTGATCTTGCGGGCATCAAACTGGCCGCCAGCCTTGCCCAGCGTCTCATTAAGATTGCCAATCTTGCGGGCCGGATGGTTGGCTGGCAGCTTGGACAGCAGCTTCTTCTGGGTTTCTGTGCGGATCGCATCTGATGCGCTGTTCCAGTTGCTCTTGCCTGTGGTCACCGCGACATCATCAGCGGTCCCCTTGACCGTCTTGGCCGCCCCGCGCATAGTCTTTGCTTTGGTTAGGGCACCAGCCGCCAACTTGTTGAGGACGAAACCAACGGTGCCCTGATAAGCTCCCTCCTTGGCCCCTTCCCACAGAATAGACCCTGTGGTGCCTTCGGGATTACCAGCCTCTTTCAGAGCAGCATTATAGGTGTGCAGGGTTGCCATTGCGGCACCACGGGTCAGAACCGTGTCGAGGGTCATTGCTCCGGTCTCAACGATGAACTGCTTCATGGTATAGTCAACCTTGAAGGCGACATCTTCCTCCTGTTTGGCAACGATCCTGTTCCAGTCGCCCAGCACGCCATCCTTATCCGTTGCATCAATATCGCTCAGGTGATCCTGCATGTCCCTGAGGAAGCGAATGCGATGGAGATCTGTTTCTCCGCTGATCAGGGTTTCAATCCGGCCATCAAGCGCCCTTTTCTTGTCTGCCACCTCCTTGAGCACTTTCGGCTGCAACTTGCCTTGCTTTTTCGACGTCTGCCAGGCGTCATAGAGTGTCCTGACATCGTCGCTCTGCCCGCGATGGGACTGATCATCCAACCGCTTGATGGTGGCGCGACGCTCCTTTTCCTGCTGATAGAGGTTGCGCCCGATCCAGCCGCCATCCTCATCGCTCCAAACCTCACCATTTTCATTTTGGTCCCCATCCCTCGGGGGACGTGTCTGAGTCATATCTCCTGAATTTTGATCATCGATGGAAGCAATGTCCCGCTCACTTTCTGGTGGAGGCAAAAAATCTCCCTTTTCTTCGGAATAGACCCATCCCTTTTCATCCCGCGCGCCTTCTTGCGGTTCGAACTCGGCGACTCCGTCCTTTTCGCTATACCGCCAGCCCCGATCCTTGAAATCCTGTTGCCAAGCGTCAAACTGATCGATTGGTTCTGTCGTCGGGCTATCTGTGCGGGGGTGTTGCTCGTCATCAATCCCCTGTTGCTTCAAGGCATCTTCAAGGGCAATCGTACCATTGCCACCAGACAGCGTCACTGGCTTGCGGTCGGGATCGTCACCATCCGGCTGATCATTGGCAACCAGCTCTTGTCGAGGCGGCTCCATTTCCTGCTGGATTGTTTCTGCGGTAATGGCCGGATCTGGCTTTGAAGCCATCGAAGGATCGAACTGATAGGTTGCCCTATAGCTCAAATGCCTTGCATCAGGATGGACCTGATAGCTTTTCCAGTTGCCGGTCAAATATGTAAATCCCTCCTCAACTTTCATTTGATTGAGGATATGCCGCTCGCTCTGCTTGGTCATCAAGAGTGAGATGACGCCATCGGCAGAAAGTGATCCTGAAACGCTGCCTGCTTCCGATCCTTTGCCATACAGCCCATCCTGAATGTTGTTTCGACCATCGCTCCATGTCCGGTCCGACATCGCATACCAGCCCTCAAGCTGTCCGTCGCGAATGACGCCTCGGGCGTCCTCAACCCATTGGGATCGAACATAGCCGCCCTCCTTGTCCGGATAGGCGGCAGTTCTGATGCAATGGACCCGAAAGCGGTCGCCGCGCACAAACAGCTTGTCACATCCCGACGATTTGGAGGTCTGATTGGGAAATGCGTCCCCTTTTGACCAATGCGTTTGGTTGCCATTGACCAGTTGCGTGCTTCCCTTGAGAAAATCCGCATCAAAATTTCTCGGATAAGACACCGTCTCCTGCGCCCTCGCACTGAAGCTGATACCAACGAAACAAAGCAGGAGGGCAAGGGACAAACAAAAGGTCGAGAGCCTTCTTTTTGTTGAATATGTCACGTCGTTCCCTCCCTGCTTTATCGCTTTGCTCAATGGCGTTTCAACAGCCTCGTGCCTTCACAGATCCCACGCATCCCTGCCTTTTTTGATGCCCCAGGAGGATCGGAATTTGACCTTGTCGCCCTCTCCCGTTTCAGCCTCTGGCGCGCCATCGGCGCGATACACATAGGAGCCTTTGGCTGCCACCTTGGCTTTCCGGATAACGACTGTCTCGGCGATCCGGTCTCCAAGGCGCTGGTTGCGATCGGACCTTGCTATCAGAATGACCCCGACGAGATAGAAGAACAGCCCATCAATGAGACGCAGGAAATTGCGGATGAACGCCTGACGCATAGAACAGGGCGAGCCATCGCTCGACACCACCTTGATACCCGTCACCAGCTTGCCAAATGACTGTCCATTGCGCCCCTCGGTGAGCATGAAATAGCCAAGCGAAGCAACAAAGCTCAGTCCCATCGTGACAAGGGCTGGAGTCCCTTCCAGAGAAAAACCCTCTTGTGTGACCCCACCCATGTCACCGGCCACCTGCATGCCAATGACATAGAAGATGATGAAGACGATGATCAGATCGACCAGATGAGCAACAAACCGCTTCCCCAATCCGACATAGTCCAGCGATGGGATGACAGCATGTCCCGGTTGGACGTCCCGGCGGGACTGTGCGTCGGGTTCCCTTTGTTCAGGCGCTGCCTCGGACAGCTCAACCGCACCGCCGCATGCAGGGCAGAATTTGGCCTCTGGGGGCAACCGGGTGCCGCAATGGTTGCAAAATGACATGGTGTCCTCCCGTCATTCCAATTTGTCGTCATAAAAACGGATCGAATTGAAAATGGACCAGACAAAAAGCTCATTGCGCTGCGACTGCGTTGCCTGAGTTAGAAAGCCAAAGCGATAGATCAGGTATTTTGTCTCGAAAAAGAAAGCAAACTCATGCAGCAGCTTGCCGCTTTTCTGGTCCGGATACTCGATGTGAAAAAACTCATAGGCATGGCCATCCTGCACATCCTCGAAATGATAGAGCAGGCGCTGAGAGGCAATGGACGTATCGCGATAGGGCTCCGTCATGGCTTCAAGAGCGGAATAATCGGTCTTTGCGCCAAGAAAGACCCCCAAAAGCATCCCGATCGGTGGATCTTCGCCGCTTTTGGTGTCCTTTCCGACAAACAGAAGCGAATAGCCATTGCTTTCTTCCATCAACTGGCCTTGCCAGAAGTCCGGGATCGCAAGGCGAAAGCCAATCGGCTTATTCTCATCTCGTGCAATGAATGCGGGCAAGCCGATGGCACGACTGTCAGCCCAGCGATAAGCGAAGGGGGCATCATTCGGCAGACCGGAAGCATGGGAGGAATTGGTGGGCACAAGCAACAGCAAAGCAACACTTGTGACTATTGCCATACCGATCAAACGCATTGTCCATGACATGAACAACCCATTCACTTTACCACTTCCGCGCATATCTCGGCCCTCCCTTTCTAGGGTCTCGCCAAGGGACGCTCAGATTGTCAGAATTGCAGCTTCTTGGAATTTGGCCCCAACCCTTCTGCCGTCCCGATCCTGCCCCTTGATGATATCACGGCAGCCAGTCGCAAAATTGAGAAAGTGCCTCACCAAGACATCTGTAGCAGTTGATGAGGCGGATCGACCACCGTCGCCGCGCCCTCTAAGATGCAAAAGACCTTCAGGTGTCTGAGACCATTCAACATCGCCTCTTTTAAATTCAGCAAGGGATGTCAAGTAAGGCGACCACAAAGCCACTAGGCTGCGGACACTGGCAGGAACAACAAGGGCAAAGACCAGACGGCATGGTGCCTCTGCCTTCCCATTGAGGAATTAAGGTCGATGAAGGGAACGAGATGAAAACGAGCAGTGTGAATGACTATGAAGCCCGGCTGCTGCGGGTTTTGGAGCATATCGATTCCAACCTGACAGACCCGTCAAGTCTTGCAGACCTTGCCCGCATTGCGCATTTCTCCCCGTTCCATTTCCATCGCATCTTCAAGGGCATGACAGGAGAAACCGTCGGCGGCTATATCCGGCGACGGCGTCTGGAGGTGGCAGCGGAGCAATTGATCTGCGGCGATCATCCCGTCACGCTCCTCGCCTTTGATGCCGGGTTTGAAAATAGCGAGAGTTTCTCACGCGCCTTCAAGACCCATTTCGGCATGACCCCCAGCCAGTATCGTTGCACGGGCAAGTCGCCAATCACCTCGCGGGCGTTGAAAGCGGCCCGCTTGGGGATGCTGCACACGCAAGCCCGTGCACTTGTCCACTATATGAAAACAGAAGGAAGACGAACGATGTTTGACGTCGAAATCAAGAAACTGCCAGCAATTCACGCGGCCAGTTTGCGTCACATTGGACCCTACAACAAATGTGGCACAGCATTTGAAACGCTTTGCAAAACCGCGACACAAGAAGGACTGTTCAGACAGGACACTATGGCAATGTCGATCTGTTACGACGATCCCCATTCCGTTGACAGCGAGAAACTGCGCTGTGACGTTTGCATCACTGTGCCAGAAGGCACCAAGGTGACAGATCCGATCAAACTGCAAACCATTCCGGCCGGGGATTATGCGGTGGCGGTTCACAAAGGCTCCTACGACACGCTTCAGGCTGCCTATGATTGGCTGTTCGGACAGTGGCTGCCTCAGTCAGGCCGCGAAGCAACCGATGAAAACTCGATTGAAGTCTATCTGACTGATCCCGCCGAAACCAAGCCGGAAGACAACCGCACCGAGATCCGTATCCCGCTGATCTGAGATGAAACACCCCTTGTGATGGGGTCCAAGACCCGCCGGGACGTCTCCTTTTGGGGATGCCCCGGCTGTGTCCGTTCTGGGGGGCAGCTGCACCGGTATCGGCGCCGGTCAGCTCGATGACATCGCCTTTAAAAGACCAATACGCTGCATGCGTCCGCGGCGGATATGCCGGCGCGCAGCATCCTCGGCCGCCGTCGTGTTGCCGTCCTCGATCGCTTGATAGATCTCCTCATGATCCTGCAATGACCAGGTATTATAATCATAACGCCCCTGCGTGGTGCCGCGGATCATGCCAGCGGACACCAGCAGAATCTCGGCGCTGCGCAGCAAATAGCGATTGCTGGCAATTCTGTATACACAACGATGGAATCGGTCGTTGATATCGAGAAAATCGGTCTCATCGGTGGCACCACGCCGCTGTTCATCCAGAATACCGCGCAATTCTATCAGATCTTCCGTCGTAGCCTTCTTCGCAGAGAGCTTGGCCGCAAGACACTCAACCGCCTCACGCATGTCATAGATTTCTTCGGCCCGCTCGATATCAATCTCGGCGACAAAAATCCGGCCACTGTCCACAGTCGACAGAAATCCCTCATTCAGCAGGCGGCGAATGGCCTCCCGAGCGGGGGTCCTGCTGACCTGAAACCGGTCACAGATATCAGCCTCGCTTACACGCTGGCCTGCGCTTAAGGCGCCATCTCTGAGCAATTCGCGCATTTTTGCATACACTTGATCGCTCAAAGGGAGGTCCGCAATGTCTTGCTGAATCCGCATGGGAAAAAATCTCCTACAATTTCAGTTGGATATTAGATATAGCCCGACGCTCTCAGATTGTAAATGTATTTAGTATTTGACTTCAACGCCATTTTTGTATACCAAAAAATCAATTGAGTTATTAAATGGATACAGCGGCGATGAGCTCTGAAATGCAAAAGAAAATATTGGTCACGCGAAACCGAATTGACAGTTCGGCGGTGGACCTGCTCAAGGAAAACGGCTTCGAATGCGTGTTTTCTCCGCCCTACGCCAAGCCTGAAGAGGTGGTAGAAACCGCCAAAGCCAACAATGTCTGCGCGATCATGGTCTCTCAGGGCAAAATCACGGATGCCGTGATCACGGCTTCTGGCGCAGTCGAGGTTATCGCCAAACATGGCAGCGGCGTGAACAACATCAATCTGGCCGCAGCCGAAAAACACAAAATCCCTGTATACAGAGCGGCCGGTGCCAACGCCCGCGCCGTAGCCGAACATGCCATCGCGCTTGTCATCGCGCTGCGCAAATCCCTGCCCTATCTGGATGATGCCACAAAGGGCGGCAATTGGCCCAAAGGCACTTTCATCGGCAAGGACTTCGCTGACACCAAACTGGGCCTGATCGGCTGTGGCGCAATCGGTCGCGAAGTGGCTGGGATGGCCATGGCGCTTGGCATGAAAGTGTCCGTTTTCGATCCTGCTTTGCTCGCCGATGGTGGCGCGTCCGGCCCTGAAGGGGCGACGGTTGTTGCCGATATCGAGACCATCTCAACCAACAGCGATGTCATCTCGCTGCATTGCCCGCTTGTTCCCGCGACCAAACATCTCATCAACCGCGCGTTTCTGGAAAAGATGCCATCCCATGCCCTAATCGTGAACACAGCACGCGGTGGCATGATCGACGAAGAGGCGCTGGCCGAAGCCTTGGAAAATGGCGTGATCGCAGGAGCTGGCATTGACAGTTTCGAGCAGGAACCGCCTGCCGCCGATGCCACGCTTTTCAAGGCTCCCAATCTGATCGCGACGCCGCATGCTGCCGGCCTCACCCCCGGTGCAGAACGCAACATGGCAACAATGGCAGCCCGTTTCATCATTGACCATTTTGAAGGTCGGGAAATTGATCCCGCCTTTCTGGCAACATCCGCCGCACTCGGCGGTCTGCAAGAATAGGAGAGAACATGGCTGAAGGTTTCAGAATCAAGGAAAGTTGGGAGCGGGTTGATCCGGCCCTGATTGCCCGCGCGGCCAAACTGCCAGTGTCCAACATCAGCGACGTCATGAACCGCCATACCGGGGCCCCTGCCAGCATGCGTCCCCGGCATCGTCAGGGCGTTCTCGCAGGTCCCGCCCTGACGGTGAGTGTCCGTCCCGGTGACAATCTGATGCTGCACAAGGCTCTTGTCATGGCCCAGCCTGGCGACGTGATCGTTGTCGATGCCGGTGGCGCGCTGGACAATGCCATCATGGGCGAGTTGATGCTTGCACGCGGCGTCGTATCCAAGATTGCCGGTGTGGCCATCTGGGGCGCAATTCGCGACCTCGACAGCATCAGCAAACAGGATGTCCCCGTTTTCTCGAGCGGCATCAGCCACCGCGGCCCATACAAGGACGGCCCGGGCGAAATCGGGCTTCCGATCGCGATTGGCAATATGACAGTCAATCCCGGCGATCTCATCGTCGGCGATTGGGATGGCCTTGTTTGCCTACCCAAGGAAAGCGCTGCAGAAATTCTCGACCGTGCTGACAAAAAGCATGCAGGCGAAGAACGTCAATATCAGACAACCATTGAAGGCAAATATAATGGCGACTGGATTGACAAGAACCTGAAAGAGCTCGGCTGCGAATTCATCGCATGATGTCCGAGATTTTCACGACAAACCAGACGATAGTCATCGAAATTCAATAGGGAGGAACCTGATCGATGTTTTTCAAACCCCTTAAAACGGCCGCGATTGTCTCGGCACTTGTGGCCACGGCAGTTCTGCCTGTCAAAGCCGCTGATTTCCCGTCCCGCGGCATCGAGTTTGTTGCCGGCTATGGTCCGGGCGGCGGACATGACACCATGTTGCGTTCCATGGCCAAGGTCATTCGGGAAACCAAACTTGTCGACGCATCCATCAACGTCGTTAACAAACCCGGCGGCGGCGGCGCCACCTCTCTTGGCTATCTGAGCAGCCACGAAGGGGACGGCCACTATCTAATGGCAGCGACCTCATCCTTCATCACCACCCCGCTGACGGCCGATGTTGGTCTGAACTACAAGGACTTCACTCCGATTGCCCGTCTGGGTATCGACCCAACCTTGCTCGTTGTTCCCGCCTCCTCCCCGATCAAGAGCCTTGATGACATCAAGACGTCCGGTCGCGTGCTCAATGTTGCAGGCGGCGGCCGTGGCCAGATCGAGCATATCGCCACGATCATGGTTTCCGAAGAGCTTGGCGTGAAACTCAACTTCATCCCGTTCCAGGGCGATGGAGAAGTGGCAAGTGCTCTGCTCGGCGGTCAGGTCGATTTTGCGATGATCAATCCGGGTGCTGTATCCGAGTTCATCAAGAGCAATCGCATGCGCGCCATTGCCATTTCGACCGAAGAGCGTGCTGAAATGTTCCCGGAAGTTCCAACCTTCAAGGAAAATGGCTACGATGTTGTTGCATCCGTCTTCCGCGGTGTGGTTGCAGCCAAAAACATCCCGGCAGAAGCCAAGGCCTATCTCTCCGAACTGGTTGAAAAACTGCAAAAAACTCCAGAATGGACCACACAGTATCTGAAGCCAAACGGGATCATCCCCGGCTATCTGGATGCCGATGCCTTTGCTGCCTATCTGGAAAAAACCAATGGCGTCTATGAAACCAACCTGTCCAATCTTGGTCTTCTGAAAAAGAACTGATGGGCACCATGAAAACTGCAGAAATCACATTTCTGGCAATTCTGGCGGCTTTTGCCGCCAGTCTTGCGTTCGGATCGCTCGATCTCAAATATGCAGACGAGTTCTCCTTTGGTCCCGGCTTCGTCCCGCTGAATGTTGGTATCCTGATTTTTGTCTGCTGCGCAATTCAGGCCTTGCGAAGCTTTGCCAAAAGCCGGCAGGAAAAGGCCGAGACCGATGGCAGGCAGGAACAGGAGGCCAGCTCTCCCAATGTGAGTGGTCTACTGATCACCGCGGCTATCATTGTTCTGGCAGTCGCTGCCATGGCACTGGGCTCTGTGCTCGCTCCCATCTTTGCAATGATTGTCCTGATGTCCTGGCGCGTCGCACGTCATCCGATCACATCCTCACTGTTTGTCGGTGCCACCACGACCGCCACCATCTATGTCATCTTTGCCATTTGGCTGAACCTGCCGGTGCTCTGAGCCGCAGCAAACAATTCACGGGACGAAACACATGCTGGATTCGTTATCTCAACTGATGATGGCGTTCAATCAGGTCGCCACGCCGGAAAACCTGCTCCTGATTTTTGTAGCAGGCTTGATTGGCACCCTTGTCGGGGCCCTGCCCGGCCTCGGGCCATCGGCGGGCATTGCCCTGATGATGCCTCTGACCTTCGGAATGAACCCGATTTCAGGCCTCTCCTTGTTGACCGGCGTCTATATGGGCACCATGTATGGCGGGCGTCTGACGGCAATTCTCATCAACACCCCCGGCGATGCCCCCGCCATCGTGACGGCCATGGAAGGCTATCCGATGATGCTGAAGGGCAAGGGGGGGCAAGCGCTCGGCATCTCCGCGATTGCCTCTTTCGTTGGTGGCATTTTCGGTCTGTTGATGCTGATCTTCTTTGCACCAATCATCGCTGAATATGCCATCTTCCTTGGGCCACCAGAGTATTTTCTGCTCATGTTGCTTGGGCTTAGCATGATCATTGTGCTGGCAGGGTCCGATCCGCTCAAAGCCCTTCTGGCTACCCTTTTCGGCGTCTTGCTCAGCACCATCGGCAGCGACTATGTCTCGGGCAATGTGCGCTTCGCCGTCGTGCCAGAACTGATCGAAGGGGTGGACTTTGTTGCTGTCATCATCGGTCTGTTTGGTATTGGCGAAGTGTTGGTCAATATCGAGGAACGCGTTAAATTGAATATGGGCAAACCCAAATTCAAGTTTAGCGAATTCATCCCCGATCTGGCAGAACTCAAGCATATCAGCTTTCCAACCCTACGCGGCTCGGTAATTGGCACAGGCATCGGCGTGTTGCCCGGAGCAGGCGCCACCATCGCCACCTTCATCGCCTATATCACCGAGAAGAAACTCTCCAAACAGCCGGACAAGTTCGGCAAAGGCGCGTCCGAAGGATTGGCCAGTCCCGAAGCGGCCAACAATGCAGCGGTTCCCGGTTCCCTCATTCCTCTGCTGACCCTTGGTATTCCCGGCTCGGGTGGCACCGCCATCATGCTCGGCGCTCTGATCATGTTTGGTCTCAACCCCGGTCCGATGCTGATGATCCAGTCGGCTGACATCGTGTGGGGCACCATCGCGGGCCTGACGATTGCCAACCTGTTCCTGCTGGGCTCCAACATCTTGCTGATCCCGGTCTTTGTGAACGCCCTGCGGCTGATTCAGAACCACCTCAATGCCATCGTCGTCGCCTTCTGTCTGGTGGGGGCCTTCTCCATCAACTATGGCACCTTCGATGTCTGGGTAACCATCGTCTTCGGTGCCATCGGCTATCTGATGAAACGCGCCAACTATCCAACCGGTCCGTTCATTCTGGCTCTGGTTCTGGCACCCTTGGCAGAAAACTATCTGCGCCAGTCGATCATGCTTGGACAAGGGTCATGGAGTATCTTTGTCAACAAACCGCTGACAATGACATTCACAATCCTGGTGTTGGGCGTTGTTGTCCTCGGTCTGGCCAAATCTCCGACCCAGAAGTTCATGAGCCGACGCCGGAACCGGGCCGCCAACTGACCTTTCAGTGAAGTGAAAGCAAGGAACAAGGTGTAACCTCGGCCGCTTCAGTCCGGAAGATTGAACGAAAATGCAACAATGCAGGCCAGTCCCCTGACTGGCCTGCATTTTTTTGTAAGCATGAAAAAGTCAAGCCTGATCTCACAAACATGAACACAGACAGTAAATCTCCTTCACTACCCCGCTAAGCAATTGAAATTAAGCCGTTAAACTCGCTTGAATTACCAAGAGAACGCGAATGGATTCTTGGCGCAGAAGGCTCCATCTTCTGGCTTTGACCATCGATTAGGAGGCTTACTTGTCCAAATTTTCAAAGTCGCTTCAGACGGCTCTGTCAATGTTCATCCTGTGCCTGACAGCACCCACGGCCATTGCCCAGGAAGGGGCCCCGAAGCTTTCCTTCAGCACGAGCGTGGCTGTCATGGGATCCGGAAAATCGGAGCTGGGCAAGGGCAACAAACTGCAATGGTATCGCGGCAGCCTGGATGCTGCTTTAACATGGGCTCCCGAACCAAGAACATCATATGGAGCGGAATTCAGTTTGGGACGCACCCACTATGATTTCGATGCCAATGTTCTTGGCCGGAGTAAACTTGATGTTGATGAATTCAGCCTTTCCCTGCCCGTCAACATGCCTTTCATGGAGCGCGGCGGTCTGTTCTTCTCGCCTCAACTCTCCTATTCGGGACAGTCAGGTGCTGAATTCGAGGACAGCATAACGTATGGCGCCATCGGCGCTGTGGCCTGGCAAATGTCACCCAACCTGTTGATCGGGCCGGGCGTCGGTGTCTTCAGCACATTTGAAGGCAGCGAAGACGACATCAGCCTCTTCCCGTTTCTGGTTTTGGATTGGAAATTTCATGACGACTGGTCCCTGTCGACAGGGGCGGGTTCGGTTGTCAGTCGTGGCCCGAACTTGCAATTGTCCTATCAGGCGAGCGATGCCCTCAAGTTTGGCGTGGAAGCCGGATATGAAAGCACGGAGTTCCGGCTCAACAAAAATCATCCTATTTCTGGTGGCATAGGCAAACAAAGCCATGTGCCGATTGCCTTCACAGCCAACTACAGCCCGCGGGAAAATCTAACCATCGCAGCCTCCGTTGGAGCCTCGCTGGGGGGGAACCTGCAGTTCAATGACAAGAACGGCAAAAAGGTCTATGACAAAGATTATGACATCACGCCGATCTTTGGCGTCAAGATGTCACTTGAATTCTAGTCGAAGAAGTGTGGCAGTGTGATGCTGCCACACTTCTTTAGGCTGTCTGGTGGCTTCTGAGATACGAGATCACCATTCGCACCACCTCTTCAGCGACAACGTCTATATATCCAGAATGACCATGGAGGACAGCGCGGTGGATGCTGCCCTCCACCGTCTCACGGATGACAAGTGCAGTGGCTGTGATGTTACGAATAGGAAGCTCGCTGGCCAGACGCTGAAACAGTCTTTGTTGTGCTGCGTCGATCTTTTCGGACATGGCGGCTCTGCTTTCCGCATTGACCGATACTGGCACGACTTCGGTCAGGACGCGATGCAACTCAGGCTCATTTTGGTGGAGGTCAACCGTTGCCCGAACCAGCCTGCGGATCGCATCGTCAAGCGGCAACGATTCCGCTTCTGCAAATGCCTTCTCCATGATGGCAGACGTCTCATGATGATGTCGACGCTGCAACTCCTCGATGATCTCATCGCGATTGGAGAAATATTGATACAGCGACCCAATGCTCATTCCGGCTCTTTCGGCAATGCGTGTCGTATTGGTGGCTTCATATCCGACGTCTGCCAGCAGCAACTGCGTACTCTCTAATACCGCTTCCACCATGACTTTTGCTCGCTCCTGTTTGGGGCGCCGGCGAACGGACGATTGAGATGGCGTTTTCTTGCTGTTCATCAGAGTGCTCCGTGCTCGGTAGAACATGAATGAGAGGCTTCGTGCTTTATGATCAAGTGAATTTTAGTCATATAAGTCAGAAAGATAAGTCAATCATTGCGGTCAATCGAATGCGAATTAAAAATATGAGTGATTCTTCATATTATGGCACTGTCAGACAATTTTCCAAGCCTCGTTTGGGGATATTTTGAAAATAGTGAAGGAATGCACTTTGAGATATTTCTATTACATTATTGTTGCAATCGCGGCCTGCTATGGGGCGTTATTCGTCGCCTTGCAATTGCCAATGGTGTCGCGCACCCAACCCATCGAGGCGGCGTTGCCGATCTCCCAGCTTGCAAATCCGGGTAAGGCCTTGACCTTTGCACGCGCCAATGTTGACGGCATGCCCCATATGCTGCTGGTCACCGAGTTGACGGGGCAAGGAGCCAAGGCCATCGATCTCAGTGTGATGGCTGGGAGAGACCTCAATGATCCTTTTGATGCTCTGGACCATTTTGGACGACCGGCACTCGTCCAGATGGCTGATGCGCACCAGAAGACGGCCCAGTCGTTCGATCAGACGCAGTTGCTTGCAGCTGTTCAAGGCTCCCGACATATTTCCTTTGGAACGAACTTTCTCGATCACGGAACAGAGGTGCACAACGAAACCCCGTTCTATTTTCCCCGCCTCACCGAACCAACTCCCTCCATATCCAGCCTGCCAATCGACCCCGAGCACCAGATGATTGATTATGAGGTGGAACTTTGCATGAGCTTTGACCGCCCCATCGCAAAGCTCGAAGATTTTGACGCGGCGCGGAAGCTGGTTTTCCTTTGCGGAGACTTCAGTGATCGCAAGGTGATGCTGGACGGAATGCCTGACAATGAAGAAACCCTCAGTGGCATTGGTTTTACGGATGCAAAGAGCTTGCCCGGATTCTTCCCCACCGGCCCCTATATGGTGGTGCCAGATGACTGGCAGGCCTTCATTGCAAGCGAGGTGATTGGCACCAGCCTGAACGGCGAGCCTATGCAGTTGACCACTGGCAACATGATGATCGAGGACTTCCGCGCCATGACCGATATTGCCTTGAAGAGCGGATCAGAGACAAAATGGACTCATCACGGCAACCCGGTTGGCCTGCTGCCCACGGGGCGCATCGAGACCCAGCAAGTGCTTCTGTCCGGCACCACCGAAGGGGTGTTGTTTCGTCCCCCCAGCCTCAAAGCCAAGATCACCCTAGGTGCAAAATACGCCATGACAGGGCGTTTCTTGACCGGAATGTCGGGATTTCGATCAGTCGTCAATGACTCGATCAACGCCGCAATCACCGACAAGATCATGCTAATGCCCGGTGACAAGGTAAAGCACCATTCCAGCCGCCTTGGCACGATCGTCACAACAATCAAAAAGCGAAATTTGGACATGCCCTGACCCACTTGAGGCTATTCGATCTATCGTGATCCGCGACAAATAGAAAAAGGTGCATCGGATTTCCCATCGAGTTTTGGGTGCCAAACCGCCAGCCGAGAAGAATAGTCTTGAAAAGACACAATTTGATTGTAGCCAATTCGCTTACTTGGTTACGGTTGAAAACCCGATTTTGGAGAAGGTAAGGCACAATGACGCTCGAACGAAAAGTCGCGAATGTTTTTAGGCTTACAGATGAAAACTGGATGAAGCATTCCAACCCTTGGAGTGTCTGGACAAGATATTCTGTCCTCCCCATTATTGTATTGGCTTTTTGGTGTCGGGTCTGGATCGGCTGGTGGTGTTTGATCCCAGGGCTCGCATCCTTGTTTTGGATGTTTTTGAATCCCATCTTTTTTCCCAAACCAAAATCAACAAAGAACTGGGCCTCCAGATCGGTGCTGGGCGAAAGGGTTTATCTCAACAGGGACAGGATCGACATTCCGGAGATTCACAAAACTCCTCTTTACTCGATACTCAATACGATTTCTTCAATCGGTATGCTGATAGCAATCTGGTCGATCATCTACTACTCCATTTGGGGCGCAGTCCTTGGCGTCGCCTTGGCCTATCTGGGGAAAAGTTGGTACCTTGATCGAATGGTCTGGCTATATGAAATGATGAAGTCGGAAAGCGAAGAATACCAAAGTTGGGACTACTAGAACGCTCGCTCTGTTTTCCTTTGTGAACCTCACCCGCGAAAAGCGTAAGTCAACTGAGAACATGAGAAAATTTGACTGCGCTATGTTGGCCAGCAACCGGGTCCACAAAACAATGGATGATGCCAGATACAACATCTCCAACCACGTCAATATAGTCTGCAATCCCAAACGCAAGGAAACACCCAAGGCCATATTGGCGCAGGGAGCACCAGAGCCTGAAGCATTCCGACCCGACATGGCCGAGCGCTATCGACAGGAAATCGATGGTTTGCTCAAGTCGCGCAATAGCGATATGGCAGGCAATCTGTCAGCTACAACAAATCGGGAGAAACCAGATAGATTGGAGGATTTGCCGTCAGTCCTGCAAGAGCAACAAAAAACAGGACAAATTGGTTGCGGGGGCAGGATTTGAACCTGCGACCTTCAGGTTATGAGCCTGACGAGCTACCGGGCTGCTCCACCCCGCGCCAATGAAACACATCTGTGTTTCGCGCAATCCATGACAAACCGCCTGCCAGAAGGCAAGTCAAGAAACCGGAATTCTTGAAGTTGGTTGCGGGGGCAGGATTTGAACCTGCGACCTTCAGGTTATGAGCCTGACGAGCTACCGGGCTGCTCCACCCCGCGTCATGGAAGTGTCATCTTTATAGAGGCCTTCGCAGAATATGAAACCCCCAAATCCGGTTTTCCCCTTCTTTCCTCGAAGGGCTGGTTTGTTCTGCTTGCATAGCCTTTCAAAAGGTAAGAGAATCCGCGTCTTGCCTTTTCAGATGAAACCAAGGCGCATTCAGAACAGCAACTCGACGACGGTCAAGCGGACCAGACAAACCCAAAATCCGGGCCCCATTCCCGGATGGATGGCTGATCTTATCCCCGCTCACGCATCAAGCGGGCTTTGTCGCGCTGCCAGTCGCGCTTCTTGGCGTCCTGCCGCTTGTCATAGTCCTTCTTGCCCTTCGCCAGGGCTATCGCCAGCTTGGCAATACCCTTGTCATTGAAATAGAGCTTCAGCGGCACAATGGTCATCCCATCGCGCTGGACCCCTTGCAGCAATTTGGCGATTTCGCGTTTATGCAACAGCAATTTGCGTGGACGGCGTGGTTCGTGGTTGAACCGATTGCCCTGATCATATTCGGGTATATTGGAATTGATCAGGACAATTTCACCATTTTCGTCTGACGCATAAGACTCGGCAATGTTGGCAACACCCAGCCGCAAGGACTTCACTTCCGTGCCCTTGAGCTGCAGCCCTGCCTCGATCACATCGCCGATCTCATAATTGTGTCGCGCTTTCCGATTCTCCGCGACAACACGGTTGTTCGGATCGCTTTTCTTCTTTTTCTGTGCCATGGCAACACAGATAAGCCCTTTAGATCAGACCTGCAACCTTCATTGCATCTTCAATCTCGGCTTTCACCTCTTCCTTGGCAGAGATCAGGGGCAGACGGATCTCATTTTCGATTTTCCCGAGCACCGACAGTGCATATTTGGCACCAGCCGGGCTTGGCTGGAGGAACATGGCGCGATGCAAAGGGGACAAGAGGTCATGCAATTCCAGCGCGGTGGTCCAGTCCCCTTCCAGACAAGCCTCCTGGAATCGGCTGCACAGGCGCGGAGCCACGTTTGACGAGACCGAAATACAGCCCACACCACCCTGCGCGTTGTAACCAAGCGCGGTTGGATCCTCACCGGACAGCTGGATGAAGTCCGGCCCCATTGCCAAACGCTGACGGGTGACGCGGGTAAGGTCTGCGGTTGCATCCTTGACACCAACGATATTCTCGCAATCCTCAAACAATCGCGCCATGGTCTCGACGCTCATGTCGATTACGGAGCGAGGCGGGATGTTATACATGATGATCGGCAAGGAAATCGCATCAGCAACTGCCTTAAAATGCAGATAGAGGCCATCCTGACAAGGCTTGTTATAATAAGGCGTCACCAACAGAACCCCATCGGCACCGGCTTTCTCGGCATGTTTGGCAAGATCGATCGCTTCCGTGGTCGAGTTAGAGCCCGCACCCGCAATCACGGGCACACGCCCATTTGCGACCTTGACGCAGGTTTCGACAACTTTCTTGTGCTCATCATGGCTAAGCGTTGGGGATTCTCCGGTGGTGCCCACCGGTACAAGACCATGCGTACCTTCAGTGATTTGCCAGTCGACAAAAGACTCAAAGGCCTTGTAGTCCACAGCGCCGTCACGAAAAGGGGTGATAAGAGCGGTGCAAGATCCTTTGAACATGCTGCGTTTCCTCTTTTTTGGTGGTCTGAATATTATTTTCAGCGCACCTTTTGTCATTTTAACTAAAAAATCCAGCAAATTGCCGAATTAACCGCCATTTCCGGCAATTTGCCGTAAGCTTGGGCGCATAACACCACGATTTGGCCTGTCATGCAACAAAATCGAATCTGTCATCCCCGAAGGGATTTATTCATCATAATTTTGCAAGATTGATGTCCCAAAGAAAGATAAACCGATAAATATGAAAATTTTCAAGCAGGTATGCTCTCATCTATGCACAGAATTGCGCTAACGGCCTTAACACTGATCGCCCTGTCAGCCCAAAGCCTCGCCCAAAGTGCAGGTATCGCCCCGCCTTTGCCGCAGCCAAAGCCGGATGCAGCGCCAGTCGCTGCCCCAGTCGCGGCCCCTGTGCCGCCCCCTGTGCCGGCTCCACCTGCGGCTGGGTCGATCACCCCTGCTCCGGTCAATCTGACCCGTCAGACCGTCGAGCATCTGATCGACACCCATGGCATAGACAACGGCCAGCATCCCGAGAGCCTGTCGGTCCTGCCCAAGACCAAACCGGGTCTCACTCCGATTGCTGCCGCATCCCAGCCAGCAGCAACCAGCCAACCAGTCAAAGCGGCCTTGCCGAAGGTGGAACGCCATCGCACAGACATTGCCGCACAACGAGGCTCGCTTGAACAGGCCCTTGATGCGCTGTCGAAACGCAAGCCCAAGGTGGCTCTGGCGATTCACAAAGGCATGAAGCCTTCGCTTGACCGGGCAATCCTGACCTACATCCTGACCGTCGGCGCCTATCGCGATTTTCCTGCCTATGAGATCAAGTCCTTTTATGACCGCAAAACCAACTGGCCCAGTCGCAGCCTGACGGTGCGCAGGATCGAGGAAGCGCTCGCCCGCGAAACTCCGCCCGGCCCGGCCCTGTCTCGTGCCTTTGGCAACCAGATCCCGAAATCCACCAGTGCAGCCATTGAGGTGGCCATCGCCCATGCCCGTTCTGGCAAAGCCAAACAGGCGGCAAGGATCATTCGTCCAATCTGGCGCGGCGAAGGTTTGTCCGCCAAGCTTGAAAGCCGCATCCTGTCGAACCTACGCTCCGTGCTGGGCCGCGATGACCACTTCCACCGTGCCAGCTATTTGCTCTATCGCGAACGCGCCAATGGGGCAATCCGGATGAAAAAGCTGCTGACCAACGGCCAAAAACGTCTGGTCGACGCACGCGTGGCGGTCATCCGCAAAAAACGCAATGCCAGCAGCAAGTTAAGCGCGGTGCCGCGTTCGCTCCGCGCCGATCCGGGCTACATCTTTTCTTACATCCAGCATCTGCGCCGCAGCGGCAAGGTCACCAAAGCTGCTGATATGCTGATCAAGGCCCCGCGTGACCCCAAGAAACTAATCAATCATCGCGAATGGTGGATTGAACGTCGTCTCCTGTCGCGCATCATGCTCAACAAGGGCGATGCCCGCCGTGCCTACAAGATTGCAGCCCGCCACACGGCCCAGTCTGGCAAGGATATCTCCGAGGCGGAGTTTCATGCGGGCTTCTTTGCTCTGCGTTATCTCAAGGACCACAAGACCGCAGCGGTGCATTTTGAAAAGAGCTGGAAACAGGCGAGCCGAGACCGGGACAAATCCCGCGGCCTCTATTGGCAGGGCCGCGCATGGGAAGCCGCTGGCAACCGGCAGGTAGCAGAGAAATTCTACAAGGCGGCCGCCAGTCCGGTTTATTATTATGGCCAGCTGGCGCTCGAAGAGCTTGGCCAGACACGGTTGCGCCTGTCCCATCCACCAGCAGCCAGCGCCGAGGTCAAGGCACGATTTGACCGGCGCGAACTGGTCAAAGCCATCAAGCGCCTGAAGGCAGTGGGTCACGGCAAACGCTCCGGTCCGCTCTTCCGCCATCTGGCCCGCGCCCTCGATGATCCGTCCGAAATCGCGCTCGCGCACCGTCTGGCCCAGAACTATGGCCTGCATCAATATGCCGTCCAGATCGGCAAGATTGCCCTTAGTCGTAACATGCCCGCCCACAAGATGGCCTTCCCGCTCAATGTCATTCCACGCTCGGCCAAGACCAATGGCGTCGACAAAGCCCTGATTTATGCCCTGACCAAGCAGGAAAGCGTCTTCAACATTCAGGCCGTCAGCCATGCCAACGCGCGCGGTTTGATGCAGATGCTGCCCGCCACAGCCAAAAGCACCGCACGAAAAGTCGGAGTGCGCTATTCTCGCGCCAAGCTGACAAGCGACCCCAAATATGCCGTGCGGCTGGGCAGCCATTTCCTCAAGGAGAATCTCGACCGCTTTGGCGGCTCCTACATCCTCACTTTCGCGGCCTACAATGCGGGCCCAGGCCGTCCACCCCAGTGGATCGAACGCTTTGGCGATCCGCGCACCAACCGGGTCAGCGCCATCGATTGGGTGGAACGAATTCCCTTCACCGAAACGCGGGACTATGTCATGAAGCTGATGGAGAATTTGCAGGTTTACGAGGCGCGAATCCATGATCGCCCGCTGGACATTTCCAAAGACCTGAAACGCGGCCAGCCATAGCGCGCAACGCGCGACACTGCTGCGGCCTCTGAGACTTTCTATCTCTTGGCAGCAGGCATGAGACAGGGTAAGACGAAAAGAGAGGCAGGTTGTTGTCATGACTTGCCTCCTTTTATGGGAGTGACAAGGATGAGCGACCCGATGCAGCCGATTGTAAGACGGTTTGAAATCACCGCTGGTGACGGACTGATCCTGCGAGGCGAAGTCTTTGGCGATCGCTTGTGGACGGGCACGCCGGTCATTTGCCTGCCGGGCCTCACCCGCAACAGCCGGGACTTTCACCCCCTTGCGGAGCGTCTTGCCAGCGACCCGGACAATCCCCGCTTCGTGATGATCCTCAACAGCCGCGGACGTGGTCCGTCCGACTATGACAAGAATCCGGAGAATTACAACATTGTGGTCGAGGCCAATGACGCCCTTCATGCGCTGGCCGCAGCCGGACTGCATGAGGCCATTTTCATCGGCACCTCGCGTGGCGGCCTTCTCACCATGGCCATTGCGGCCTTGCGCCCCACCGCCATTGCAGCAGCAGTGATGAATGATATCGGCCCGGTGATTGACGTCACGGGTCTGGCTCGCATCAAGACCTACCTCAATCGCGCCAAGCCGGTGGAGGACTGGGACGATGCAATCTCGTTCGTCAAGATTGCCAATTCCGGTCAGTTCGAAGCCCTGAGCGAAGAAAACTGGCAGCAAATGGCCCAAATGACTTTCCGCGATGACAATGGCAAGCCAGCCAGAGACTATGATATCGCCATTGCCAAGGCCATGAATGACGTTGATCTTTCAATTCCCTTGCCAGACGCCTGGCCGCAGTTCCTCGCCATGTCCCACGCGCCGGTTCTGGTGCTGCGCGGCGCACACTCCGACATTCTGAAAGCTGAAACAGTCCGCCAGATGGTGGCCCGCCATCCTGATTGTCAGGCTCACGAAGTGCCGGGACAGGGGCACGCTCCGCTCTTCGTCAAAGACGAGCTCAACGATTTGGTTGCCGCCTTCCTCGCCGAGGTGGACACAAAGCGCATAGAGCGCACTCCATGTGCCAACCCGGCCTTCCAGACCGAAACCGAAATCACCTATCTCGAACATCCCAATCAGCCCGATGAGGACAAGATTCCCGAGGCCACACCGGAAGAGGCCCCGCCCCCAAGGGAGCTGACCGAGGAGGACATTCGCCGCGCCAAAGAGCAGAAACTACAGGATGTGCTCGACATTGCCAGCGAAATGGCAGCCATGGTCGAAGAAGAGAAATCCGCCTCCCACCGATAGCGGGAAATCGCACTTTGCTTGATTGTCTTCTCGACAATTTATCACTAGAATGCCGCACTGTCCCGGGGTGCTCGGATGTCTCAAAGTTGGACAATCCGAGCTGAGATGCACCATCGCGAACCCGTAGAACCTGATCCGGATCACACCGGCGTAGGAAGAGACGAAGCTTTTTCCAAAGCCTCCCTCCCCACGACCCAATCCGGTCAATCGCTTGGGCGTCTTGCCATCATCATCGTTGGCCGGGCGCCTCCCCCATTGTGACGGCCTGCGCGCTCGCGCAAATCCCTCACACCCGTTGGAGACAACCCACCCGTTGGAGACAACCACATGAAGGCATTGACCCTTTCTCTCATCAGCGCCGCCCTTTTGGCGTCCACATCCTTTTCGGCAACCGCCGACGACAAGCCGACCCTCACCGTCTACGCCTATGATTCCTTTGTTGCCGAATGGGGCCCCGGCCCTGCCATCAAGAAAGGATTTGAAGAGACCTGCGGCTGCACGGTGACTTATGTCGCACCCGGGGATGCAACCGAGACCTTCAACCGCGTCCGTCTTGAAGGCAAGAACACCAAAGCCGACATTCTGGTGGGGCTGGACTCAAACCTTGTCGCCGATGCCGAGAAAAGCGGTTTGTTCGAGGCCCACGGCCTGACGACAGATCACCTCTCCCTGCCGATTGACTGGGATGCCTCCACCTATATGCCGTTTGACTGGGGCTATTTTGCCTTTGTCTATGACAGCAACAAAGTGGAAGACGCGCCCAAGAGCTTCGATGAGCTGCTGAATGCGCCCGAAGATCTCAAGATCCTCATTCAGGATCCACGCTCCTCCACCCCGGGTCTTGGATTGCTGCTCTGGATCAAGGATGTCTATGGCGACAAGGCCGGCGAAGTCTGGGCCAAGCTTGCCCCACGTATCGTCACCGTCACCAAGGGCTGGTCGGAGGCCTATGGCATGTTCCTTGAAGGGCAGGCCCAGATGGTGCTGAGCTATACCACGTCCCCGGCCTATCACATCGTGGCAGAAGAAAAGACCAACTATCACGCAGCCGCCTTTGCCGATGGTCACTATATGCAGGTTGAACTGGCCGCCATCACCAAAGCAAGCGCCCACAAGGACCTCGCCAAGAGCTTCCTTGCTTATCTGACTGGCCCGGCTGCGCAAAAGGTCATTCCGACCACCAATTGGATGTATCCGGTGGCGCTTGACAAGGCCGAGTTGCCTGAAGCCTTTGGCACACTGGTCCAACCGGACAAAGCCCGCCTGATCGCACCCAAGGACGTCCCGTCCATCCGCCGCGAAGCACTGGATGAATGGCTTTCGGCCCTCAGCCAATAATCTCTCCTTGATCAATGCATCGCCCGGACCATCGGGCGGTGCGTCCCACTGGAAAGGCAACAACGTGCAGCAGAAGGCGAAAAGCGGCATTTTCGGCTACGGCATCCCCGCTGCCTTTGCCTTTGCGTTCCCCATCGGGTTGGTCATTGCCAGCCTGATCGCCCTTTGGTCGGTCGCCAGTGACAGCCTGTCCGATGGCTCTCCGCTAACGGCTCTCATCGATCTTGCCTCGGAGCGCTATATTCGCCGCGCCATCTTCTTCACCCTGTTGCAAGCCACCCTTTCCGCCTTGCTCTCCACTTTGCTGGCCATCCCCTTGGCCCGTGCACTGGCCAGCCGTGATTTTCCAGGCAGAGGCGCGATCCTGTCCCTGTTCGGTGCCCCTTTCATTCTGCCGGTGATTGTCGCCATTCTCGGCCTGATCGCCATCTGGGGCCGCAATGGCCTGATGGCGAAAGCGTCCGCAGCGATCAGCCTGCCAGAGCTGCCTTTTTATGGCCTGTTCGGTATTCTGCTGGCGCATGTCTTTTTCAATCTGCCACTGGCAACCCGCATTCTGCTGCAAGGCTGGCTGACGATTCCGTCCGAGCATTGGCGTCTGGCCGCCCAATTGGGAATGAAGCACGCTCAGGTCGCTCGCCATATCGAGTGGCCAATGCTCCGCGAACGCCTGCCCGGCATATTCGCGCTCGTCTTTCTGCTCTGCGCCACCAGCTTCACGGTCGTGCTGGCGCTCGGTGGCGGCCCCAAGGCAACAACCATCGAACTGGCCATCTATCAGGCCATCCGTTTTGAATTCGATCTTGAACGCGCCGCGATCCTTGCTTGCATTCAGATCCTGCTCTGCGCCGGATTAGCCTTGCTGTTCCGCACCATCACCAAAGACCATGACACGGGCCAAAGCCTTGGCGGTCTGATCAACCGACAAGACCGCACCAGCCCGCTTCTGCGTCTGCTCGATGGCATGGTGATTGCTCTGGCACTGGCCTTTCTGGCCTCCCCTTTGCTTGCAGCCTTTGGGCGCGGCGCGCTCAGCCTGATGGTGCATGGTGTGGATCTGGATGCCATATTGATGGCAAGCCTGCGCTCTGTTAGCGTTTCTCTGGGCGCTTGCACCATCATGCTGTTGATCAGCCTGCCGCTGGCGCAAATGTCGCTGCATCTCAAGGGCAAAGGACGGCGCATTGGCGAGCTGCCGGGCTTTGCCATCCTCGTTGCCCCACCCATTGCCTTGGGTGCCGGGCTGTTTGTCATGCTGCATCAACATATTTCGGTCGATGATCTGGCCCTGCCCCTCACCAGCCTGCTCAATGGCCTGCAAGCGGTCCCCTTCGCGCTCATAATCCTGTCTCCCGCCATGGCGCGGGTTGAGCGCGATTATGGCCGTCAGATCCTCCATCTCGGCATGGATCGCAGGGCCGCCATCCGGCTGGTTCATTGGCCACTCATGCGCCGGCCGTTGGGCCTCAGCCTTGGCATCGCAGCGGCCTTGTCGATGGGCGACCTCGGGGTCATCGCCCTGTTTGGCTCCCCTTCAGAGCCGACCTTGCCGCTTTATCTTTACCAGCAAATGGGCGCCTACCGCATGGATCAGGCCTATGGCTCCGGTCTGCTCTTGACCCTGTTTGCCTTTGCTGTCTTTCTCCTCTTTGACAAGGGACTTGGTGGCCGTGATCAAGATTAAAAAGCTACATATCGCGCTGGATGACTGGCAACTGACCGCAGATCTGTCGCTCGCACAGGGCCAGTTCTGCGCCCTGATCGGTCCGTCAGGTGCGGGCAAGAGCACCATCCTCAACGCCATTGCCGGCTTTTTGCCGATCGGGCCGGGACAGATCCGCATCAACGGGCAGGATCTTGCACCCCTGCCCCCTGCAGCACGCCCGGTCGCCATGTTGTTTCAGGAGCACAATCTCTTTGCCCATATGTCCATCGCAGACAATGTGGCCCTTGGCATCAATCCCTCGCTCAAACTGACGGTGGCTGAGCAAGGAGCCGTCGCCGAAGCACTCGATCAGGTCGGCCTCACGGACATGGGCAACCGCCTACCCCGAGCCCTCTCCGGCGGCCAGCGCCAACGCGCCAGTCTCGCCCGCGCCATGCTGCGCAAGAAGGACGTTTTGCTGCTCGATGAACCCTTCGCGGCACTGGGGCCAGCCCTGCGCAAGGAAATGCTGGCTTTGGTCGCGGATCTCTCCCGCCAGAATGGCCAGACCGTGATCATGGTCACCCACCATCCCGAAGACGCAAAAATCGCCTCCGACATCACCGCTTTGGTCGATGAAGGTCACATCGCCCAGTGCGGCCGGACCGATGCCGTCTTTGCGTCCCCTTGCGAGGCACTCAAGCGCTATCTTGGCCTATGAAATCCTGCAACAAGGCAAAGAAAAACCCGCCAGAGGATCAATCGGGCGGGTTTTTCTATTCTGACCAATACGCTCAGATCAGGCTCTGGCCTGTTTCTGAACGCGAGCACGGATATTCTCGATGCTGGTCTGCGGGGTCGCAGCCAGCAAGGTCTTGGTATAGTCATGCTGCGGGTCATTGAAGACCTGATCCCGCGTACCATGTTCGACAATCTCGCCGAAATACATCACCATCACCCGGTCAGCCAGATATTTGACCACCGATAGATCATGCGAGATGAACAGATAGGAGAGCTTGAACTCGTCCTGCAAATCCTTCAACAGGTTGAGGATCTGCGCCTGAATAGACAGATCAAGCGCTGATACCGGCTCATCAAGCACCAAAATTTTCGGGTTCAGCATCAAGGCACGGCCAATGGCGATGCGCTGGCGCTGACCACCGGAAAACATGTGCGGATAGCGACCGAAATGCTCTGGCTGCAGACCAACTTTGATCAGCATAGCCATGGCTTTTTCGCGTCGTTCATCCGCCGACATTTCCGGATGGTTGATCAGCAGCGGCTCTTCCAGAACGGCCCCGACTTTCTGGCGCGGATTGAGCGAGCCATAGGGGTTCTGGAACACGATCTGGATGGTCCGGCGCATGTCTGCCGTGACCCGCTTATTCTCGATATTATACGACTTGCCCTGAATATTGAGTTCACCGGAAGTCTGGACATCGATCAGGGTCAGGATACGGGCCAGAGTCGACTTGCCGCAGCCAGATTCCCCGACCAGCGCCAGAGTTTCACCTTCAAACAGGTCAAAATCGATGCCCTTCAGCGCTTGCACGGTTTCGGTCTTGCCGAACATTCCGCCCTTGGAGACATAGTCTCGGGTGATGTTGCGCACATGCAGAATGGGAGTGGTCTGATCATTCATGATGCAAGCGTATCCTCTTTACTGAAGCCACTGGCAAAATCGCTCACCGTCGGCAGGCGGTCGCCATCGGCACGCTCTGGCAGGGCAGACAGCAGCGCCTTGGTGTAAGGATGTTTCGGGCTTTCAAACAGGTCAAGCACATTGGCCTCTTCCATCTGTTCGCCATTATACTGCACCACAACCCGGTCGGCGGTTTCCGCCACCACACCCATATCGTGGGTGATCATGATCAGTCCCATATTGCTGTCGGTCTGGATGTCCATCAGCAAATCCAGAATCTGCTTCTGAATGGTCACATCCAGCGCCGTGGTCGGCTCGTCAGCAATCAGAAGCTTTGGATTGCAGGCAATGGCCATGGCAATCATCACGCGCTGGCACTGGCCACCGGACATTTGATGCGGGAAGCTCGACAGGCGCTTTTCAGGCGTCGGGATGCCAACCGATTCAAACAGTTCGATGGTGCGTTTTTTTGCTTCTTTCTTGTCCATGCCCAGATGGGTTCTGAGCACTTCGCCGATCTGAAAACCAACCGTAAAGCACGGATTGAGGCTGGCAATCGGCTCCTGGAAGATCATCGAAATGTCCTTGCCAATCACCTGTCGCCGTTCCTTTGGCGTCAGGGTTTTCAGATCACGACCATCAAAGGACATGACATCTGCATTGACGGTGGCGCTGTCGGGCAACAGGCCCATTGTGGCAAGCATGGCAACCGACTTGCCCGAGCCGGACTCGCCAACAATCGCCAGCACTTCGCCTTTGCTGACCGTATAGTCCACGCCCTTCAAGGCCCGGAACGGCCCCGCGGCGGTATCAAACTCTACCGTCAGATTGCGGATTTCCAACAAACTCATGTGCAAATCCTCCTATGAACGCTTCAGTTTGGGGTCGAGCGCATCGCGCAACCCGTCACCGATGAGGTTAATTGCCAACACCGTCACCAGAATGGCAACGCCCGGGAAGGTCACAACCCACCAGGCACGCAGAATGAACTCGCGTGCTTCGGCCAGCATCGTGCCCCATTCCGGGGTTGGTGGCTGGGCACCGAGCCCAAGGAAGCCAAGGGCGGCAATATCAAGAATGGCGTTCGAGAAGGACAAGGTGCCCTGCACGATCAGTGGTGCTGTACAGTTTGGCAGAATGGTCAGGAACATCAGCCGCAGATCGCGAGCCCCGGCCACACGCGCAGCCACCACATATTCCCGTTCCCGTTCGGCCATTACCGCAGCACGAGTCAGACGAACAAAATGCGGTTGGAAGACGATCGCAATGGCAATCATCGCATTGAGCAGGCCCGGCCCAAGCACCGCCACCATCACCAAAGCCAGCAACAGGCTCGGAAAGGCAAGAATAATGTCCATGATGCGCATGATGACGGTATCGACCTTGCCGCCATAATAGCCGGCAATCACACCGACAAAAATACCACCCGTCAACGCGATAAACACGACGACCACGCCAACAAACAGCGAGAAGCGTGAGCCCATGATCAGCCGCGACAGGATATCACGGCCCACCGCATCTGTGCCCAGAAGGAACTGGCTTGAGCCCCCCTCCTGCCAGACCGGCGGCATCAAGAAGGCGTCACGATACTGGAAGTTTGGATCATGCAGCACAAGAAGAGGTGCCAGCAAAGCAACCAGCGCCAGAAAAACAAAAACGCACAGCCCGATGACCGCGCCCCGGTTTTCGCTGAAATAGTACCAGAATTCCTTCAGCACCGCCTTGGTCGACTGGCGGGAAATGTCTTCTACTTTTGTAATATCAGTCATATGTCACACTCCCACCTAGTGATGTCTGATGCGCGGATTGATCAGGCCATAGAGCAGATCAACGATCAGGTTAACGCTCATCACCATTACGGCGATCATCAGCAAACCACCCTGCACGACCTGATAGTCGCGGCGGGAAATGGAATCGACCATCCACTTGCCGATACCCGGCCAAGAGAAAATGGTCTCGGTCAGAATAGCCCCAGCCAACAGCACGCCGACCTGCAGACCAATGGTCGTAACCACCGGAATGAGCGCGTTTCGCAAAGCATGCAGACCGATGACACGAAACTTGGTCAAGCCCTTGGCGCGCGCGGTGCGGACATAATCTTCGCCCAGCACTTCCAGCATCGCCGACCGGGTCTGACGCGCAATCACCGCCATCGGGATCGTCGCCAACACGAAGGATGGCAGGATCAAATGCGATGCAGCAGACTTGAATGCCCCTTCCTCGCCAGACAACAGCGAGTCAATCAGCATGAAGCCAGTGACCGGTTCAAAGAAGAACATCACCGAAATGCGGCCCGAAACCGGTGTCCATTGCAGAATGCCGGAAAACAGGATGATCATCAGCAGCGCCCACCAGAAGATCGGCATCGAATAGCCCACCAGAGCGGTCGTCATGACAGAATGATCAAAGAAAGAGCCACGCTTCACCGCAGCGATGACCCCGGCAGGAATGCCGATGGATACCGCGATGATGATCGCGACGAAAGACAGTTCCAACGTTGCGGGGAACAGGGCAAAAAATTCGTCCCATACCGGACGCCTTGTTGCCATCGACATTCCGAAATCGCCCTGGAACAGGCCGGTTACATAGTCGAAATACTGCATGATCACAGGTTTGTCGAAACCAAAAGCAGCCTGCAGTTCAGCATAGCGTTCGGGCGAGATGCCCCGTTCGCCTGCCAGCAGCAGGATTGGATCACCCGGCAGCAGCCGAATGAAGAAGAATGCAACCAGTGTCACGCCGATAAAAGTCGGTATCAGCATCCCGACTCGACGCAAGAGAAAACCCAACATGAATGATGCCAGTCCGTTTGCTGAAAGAGTCAGTCGCCCTTTCAGTCATTTCAGCAGCCATCCCGCCACCCGCTTTTATTGTGCGGCTACCCGTCTTGTCGGCTATCCATTGTAGAACGGCGGGAAATTCGAACCACCCTTAGCGGATGCGGCCAGCGCAATCCATAGGTCCGATACAAAAAAGGGCAAAGGCGGACAAATCCGCCTTCACCTTTGACATCAGATTACTTGATATCCACACCGTAGAAGATGTGACCACCAAATGGATCGATCTTGAAGTCGACCACTTTCTTGCTGACCGGCTTGAAGACAACAGAGTGAGCAATGGTTGCCCATGGAGCTTCACGCTTGAAGACCAGCTGTGCTTCTTCATACAGCTTGGTGCGCTCTTCCATGTTCGAAGTCTGCTTGGCTTTGATCAGCAGATCGTCAAACTCTTTGTTGCACCATTTTGCACGGTTTGCGCCAGACTCAACAGCATCACAGCCGAGCAGCACATACATGAAGTTGTCCGGGTCACCATTGTCACCGGTCCAGCCGAGCAGAACGGTGTCATGCTCGCCAGCGGACGAACGCTTCAGATACTCGCCCCACTCGAAGGACACGATCTCGGCGTCAACACCAATGGCTTTCCAGTCAGCCTGGATCAGCTCGGCCATACGACGTGCATTCGGGTTGTAAGGACGCTGAACAGGCATGGCCCAGATGTTGGTTTTCAGATCGGACTTGCCAGCTTCCGCCAGAAGCTTCTTGGCTGCTTCCGGATCATATGGATCATCCTTGGTCGCTTCATTGTAGGACCACATGGTTGGCGGGATCGGGTTCTTGGCAGCAGCACCAGCACCAGCAAACACGGCATCCAGAATAGCCTGCTTGTTGATGGCCATGTTCAAAGCCTTGCGAACACGAACGTCCTGGAACTTTTCTTTCTGGTTGTTGTAAGCCAGATAGCCGACATTGAGGCCTTCCTGCTGCATCAGCTCGATGCTGTCATCCGCTTTCATTGCCTCGATGTCAGCCGGATTAGGATAAGGCATGACATGGCACTCGCCAGCTTTCATTTTCTGATAGCGAACGGATGCATCCGGTGTGATCGAGAAGATCAGGTTGTCGAGCGGTGCTTTACCAGCCCAATAACCAGGATGAGATTTGTAGCGGATCACGGCATCTTTCTGATAGGCAACCAGCTGGAAAGGACCGGTACCAACCGGCTTCTGGTCGAACATTTCAAGGTTGCCGCCTTTGGCGACCTGATCAGCATATTCTGCGGAATGGATCGACGCAAAGTCCATGGCCATGTTGGCGATGAATGGCGCTTCGACCTTGGAAAGCACGAATTTCACGGTGTTATCGTCAACTTTGACGATTTCCTTGATCAGGCTGTCCATCGACATGCCACCGAAATATTCGTAGGTGCCACCGGAAACCTTGTTGTAAGGATGGTTGGCATCTTTCTGACGCATGAAGGAGAAGATCACGTCATCGGCGTTGAAGTCGCGAGTTGGGGTGAATTCCTTGGTGGTGTGGAACTTCACGCCTTTGCGCAGATGGAAGGTATATTCCAGACCATCATCAGAAACGTCCCAGCTTTCAGCCAGACCCGGAACGATGTTGGTTGCGCCGCGCTCGAACTCCACCAGACGGTTGAAGACGTTTTTGGAGGACGCATCGAAGGTGGTGCCTGCCGTATACAGAGCCGGGGTAAAGCCCTCAGGGCTGCCCTCGGAACAGTAAACCAGGGTTTTTGCCTGCACACTGGTTGCCATAACAGCAGCCAAAGCAGTCGCAGCCAGAGCTTTGGTAAGCAACTTCATTGTTTGATCCCTCTCAAATCATTATCATTGTGATGTTGCTGCTGACGATATGCTGTTGGCGCTTCAATGCCGCAAGCATATCTCGTCAGCCTCTCGATTGGGTACCGGAAGCAAGGCTCCCAGGCACCCGAAAACGGTACACCAAAGTCGAGTACAAACTCATCAGAAATGCAACGCTTTTATTCAGAATTTTTTGCCCAATTTGGCAAAGAATCTTTGCAATTGTTTCGCGACAGGAAAAATTTTGTCATCTTTGCCAAGGTGCACAAAAAAATCCTGTCGATCAGTGGCTGATTGGCTCAGTATTTTTGCGAAGCCAATCGCGGGCAAGATCCTCAACCAGATCACCCATCTCCGCCCGCACCCGCGCATGATAGGCATTCAGCCAGGCGATTTCATCGGCGTCCAGCAAAGCTGGGTCGATCAACTCGCGTGCAATGGGCACGAGGGTCAGATCCTGAAAGCCCATATACCCATTGTCCAGCCGGACAATCTCAACCAGATTTTCGATCCGGATGCCATAATGACCGGCTTCATAATAGCCCGGCTCATTGCTGACAATCATCCCGGGCACCAGATCAAAGGCGCTGACAGGCTTGGCGATCCGCTGCGGCCCTTCATGGACGCACAGAACATGCCCGACACCATGCCCGGTGCCATGGTCATAATCCATGCCATATTGCCAAAGTGGCTGACGGGCGATGACATCGATATGATGGCCGCGCGTGCCATCGGGGAAGGCCAGCATCGCCAGCCGGATATGCCCTTTGAGCACCAAACTGTAAGCCTTGCGCACTGCATCGCTGACCGGCGCAAAGGCCATGGTGCGGGTGGCATCCGTGGTGCCACAATCGAACTGCCCACCACTATCAAGCAGGAAGATGGAGTTTTCGAGCAGCGGTTTGTTGCTCTCTTCATCGACGCTGTAATGGCACATGGCCCCGTTGGAATCCGAGGCCGCAATCGTCCCGAAGCTTGGCTGGCGAAAACCGTTCAATTTCTGCCGCTCTGCCAGTATATGATCGACCACCTCCAATTCGGTAATCGGATTGCCTGAGCGGGCCCGTTCGGCCACAGACCCGGCAAGCCAAGAAAGCGTCTGGATCCATGCGACAGAATCACGTTTGCAGGCCTCGGCCATGCCCGCCAGCTCAACCTTGTTCTTCACCGCCTTGGCGATTGCCACCGGCCCGCGCTCGAACTGCACGACACCGCCAGCGGCTTCGACAGCCCGCACTGCCGCATAAGGGGCGAAATCAGGATCGATCAGGACCTTTTGTCCTTTGCCAATCAGGGCCTCAAGCTCGGTCAGGAAGGCATCTGGCGCAAGCAAGGCGATATCATCAAGGCCCTGCCCTTTTATCCCGTCGGGAAATTTCTGCTGATCGACGAACCACCGCACCGACCCATCGGCCCCAACGATCGAAAAGGAATGCGGCACCGGATTATAGTCCACATCACCGCCGCGGACATTGAGCAGCCACGCAATGCCGTCAGGCTGCGTTTCCACCAGCCAATCAACGCCTTTCTTCCCCAGCAGACGCCCGATCCGCGCCCGCTTGTCCAGAGACGATTCGCCTGCAATCTGCTCCGGCAAACGGCTGATGGCAGCAGTTGGCTTGGCGGGTTGATCGCGCCAGATGAGATCGACAAGATTGGTATCGACAACCGCGAGCTTGGCTCCGGCAGCTTGTGCCCCTGCGCTGAAGCGCTCCACCCAGCTTGCTGGCAGCAACATCGCATCATAGCCAACCGTCCATCCCTCAGCGGCATGTCCGGACAGCCATTGCTCGAGCGGCGCATCAATCAGATGCTCATAGCCAAACAGCTCGGGTGAGGTCTGCTCACGGACCTGCACGCTGTAGCGTCCATCAACGAACAGCAAAGCCGCATCCGCAGTCACCAGCCCCAAACCCGCGGACCCGGTAAAGCCGGTCATCCAGGCAAGGCGCTCGTCATGGGCTGCGCAATATTCCCCCTGATGGGCATCAAAGCGCGGCACGATATAGGCATCAAGTCCGCGTTCCTGCATCACCTGTCGCAGTTTGGCCAGCCGTTCACCAATGCTGGCCTCATCACCGATCGCAACTAGCATCGAATGGAATCTCCTGATTTGGAACCAAAAATCCCCCACCCAGACACAGCACCCCTGAAGATACCGGCCTGAATGGGGGACGTATCAGATCAACCTGCAAAATTGTAGGCGGTCTTCACCGTGGTGTAGAATTCGGCGGCGTAACGTCCCTGCTCGCGCGAGCCATAGGACGAGCCTTTGCGGCCACCGAATGGCACATGATAATCCACCCCGGCAGTTGGCAGATTGACCATCACCATGCCCGCCTGCGACAGGCGCTTGAAGTCACGCGCCATTTTCAGATTTTGCGTGCAAATACCGGACGACAAGCCGAATTCGGTATCATTTGCCAACGCCAGACCCTCGTCGAAATCATCAAACTTGATCACGCTGGCGCATGGACCAAAGATTTCCTCGCGGCTCACCCGCATCTGGTTGGTGGCATTGACGAACAAAGCCGGACGCTGATAATAGCCCTCGGCCTTGCCATTGACCTGCTCACCACCAATCACCTCGGCCCCCTCGCTGGCGGCAACAGCAACATAATCAAGGTTGCTATTGAGCTGAGACGAAGACGCTACCGGTCCAATCTGAGTTGCCGGGTCGAGTGCATCGCCGACCACCAGAGCGGACATTGCCGCCTGCAGCTTGTCAACAAAGGCATCATGAATGCCCGACTGGACAATCAACCGCGACGAAGCGGTGCAGCGCTGACCAGTGGAGAAAAAGGCGCTGTTGAGGCAAGAGCCAACCGCAATATCGAGATCGGCATCATTCATCACCACCATCGGGTTCTTGCCACCCATCTCGAGCTGAACCTTTTTCAACCCACGTGCTGCCTCCACCGCGATGGAGCGCCCCACCGGCACAGACCCGGTGAAGGAAATGGCATCAATATCCGGATGAGCCAACATCGCATTGCCGACCACAGACCCGGACCCCATGACAAGGTTGATGACGCCATCTGGACATCCCGCCTCGGCAAGAATTTCAACCAGAGCATGGGAGCAGCCCGGTGTCAGGTCCGCAGGCTTCAACACCACTGTGTTGCCATAGCAAAGGGCTGGAGCGATCTTCCAGGCCGGAATGGCAATCGGAAAATTCCATGGGGTGATCAGACCAACGACACCCACCGGCTCGCGGGTCACTTCCACATCAATGTCCGGCCGCACAGAGGCCAGAAGATCACCAGCATTGCGCAGGGCTTCACCAGCAAAGAACTTGAAGATCTGGGCTGCGCGCACGGTCTCGCCGATGCCTTCGGCCAGCGTTTTGCCCTCTTCGCGTGACAACAGCGCACCAAGCTCTTCCTTGCGTGCCAGAATAGTGGCACCGACCCGTTCCAGCAGATCAGCGCGCACCTGTGGCGAGGCCATCGCCCAAGCGGGCAGCGCCTGCCGGGCAGCGGCAACTGCCATCTCAACTTCGGCCTCTCCGGCGCGAGCATAAAGACCAATCACCTCTGCAAGATTGGACGGGTTCCGATTTTCATTGAAATCGGCACCACCAATCCAGCGTCCCCCAATTAGATTCTCGAACACCTTATCCGTCATCTCGCCCTCTGCGTCTTTCTGTTGTGTATTTTTGGATACAATATACCTATCTCCGATATAAACATATTTGCTCTCCCCTGCAAAGCGCGAAACGGAAACACTTGAGGAATTTACCGGCGCCCGAATTCAGCATCCCCTGTGCCGCCTCACCCATTGGTCTCGCCAGCCACTCAGCCAAGGAACCCCTCAAGCCCGTCAGTGACCGGCAGAACCACCAAAGCCGGCTTGTCATAGGGGTGCAACGCGGCATACAGGGATTTCAGCGGCTCAAGGCAGGCCCTTTGCGTCTTGGCCAGAAGCAGAATCTCGGACTCTTCCTCCATCACGCCCTGCCACCGATAGAGAGACAGCATGCCCGGCAACAAATTGACGCAGGCCACCAGACGCGCCTCCAGCATTGCCTTGGCCAGCTTTTTGGCCACCTCCAATGAAGGGCACGTGCCATAGACCATGACGATGTTGCTGTTTTTCTCACCCATTCCGAAGCTCTCCCAATTGGAAAATTGTTGCAACCATGCTACTTCACGAGGCGAAGCCTACCACACAGGCAGTTTAAAAACGGACCAATTCCATGTCACGGCCCTTCGAAAAGATCGCCTTTCTCTCCACACCAACGGAAGAAGCAGAAAGGGCACGCATGCGACTGGCCCACCGGTATGGTTCCGTGCCGCCTGCGGATGCAGATGTCATTGTCGCCCTTGGTGGTGATGGATTGATGTTGCAAACCCTGCATCGTCACATGAATTCCGGCATTCCTATCTATGGCATGAATTTCGGCTCCATCGGCTTTCTGATGAATGAATTCCGGGAAGATGATCTGCTGGACCATCTTCAAAAGGCCGAACCAAATGAAGTCCATCCACTGGCGATGAGGGCGACCGACTTCGACGGCAAGATCCATGAAGGACTTGCCATCAACGAAATTTCGGTTTTCCGCCAGACCGCACAAGCCGCCAAACTCGAAATTCACATCGATGGCAAGGTGCGAATGGAGGAACTGATCTGTGACGGCATTCTGGTCGCCACCCCCACGGGCAGCACTGCTTACAATCTCTCGGCCCACGGACCGATCCTGCCAATGGATTCGCCATTGCTGGCACTCACACCAATCAGCCCGTTCCGCCCCCGCCACTGGCGTGGTGCCCTGCTGCCCAATACGGCCGACGTGAAAATTGTCGTCAGGGAACCTGCCAAACGGCCACTGAGCGCCGTTGCCGACCATGTGGAATTCCGCTCGATTGTCGAGGTAGACATACGCGAGGACGAGTCCAACACCTGCATCATTATGCTTGATCCGGAACAGGGCTGGGCAGAGCGTATCCTCACCGAACAGTTCCGCTACTGAGGCCTTTTGCCGTAAGGCACCATCGCGCAAGACCTTACCAACCTAAGGCTTCCTTAACAGACGCCGGTTAGACTGGGCAGAAGAAAGGGGCGCTCCCTTGATTTTGCAAGATGTGCCTTACAGAAACAGCGCTGTTCATAACCAAGATGTAAGTCTATGATCAATGTAGATCTGTCACAGCTCCGATTCCTGGTCGTCGATGACAATGCCCATATGCGCCGCGTTGTCAGAACTTTGATCCACGGATATGGAGCGCGTGAAGTCACCGAAGCAGAAGACGGGGCGGCTGGCCTGGAATTGTTTCAGACCAATCAGCCCGACATTGTAATCACCGATTGGTTCATGCCGATTTTTTCCGGCATCGAACTGACCCGCATGATGCGCAATCCGATGTCATCAGCCAACCCGACGGTGCCGATCATCATGTTGACGGGACATTCAGAGAAAAAGCGCGTGACCGAGGCGCGTGATGCAGGGGTAACTGAGTTTTTGTGCAAACCGATTTCGGCCAACGCCCTCTACATTCGCGTGGCCTCCTGTCTGGTCAACCAACGCCCCTTCATCCAGGCGGCAGGCTTTTACGGACCAGATCGCCGTCGATTTGCAAACCCGCTCTACAAGGGCAATGAAAGACGCAAAAGCGACGCCCACGCGGCATGATCACGCCGCCCCGCGCGGCGCCAACAATGAGCAAGCCCGGCATCTCAAATGGACGGATGGGGCAAGCAGAGGACAGACCTGATGGCGGACTATGAGATCATCAAGCCCAAAGTCGATCTACGCAAGAAGATCAAGATCCTGCCGAACAATAGCGACTATGATCCTGTCGCCAAGGCAGAACAGGCACTGCAACGCCTGTCAGTGAATTTTGGCACCTGGATGCAGGAAGAGGTTAAGAGGCTTCAAGCCGCCTGGAAGGATATCGAGGACAATGGCTATTCGGAAGACCGCCTGACCGCCCTGTTCCGCTCCGGCCACGACCTGAAGGGTCAGGCCCACACGATGGGCTTCCCGATTGCCGGCAACATTGCCGGATCGATGTGCGATCTGATCGAGAAAATTGAAGACCGGGATCAGCTGCCAATGGACATGCTGCGCAAGCATGTGCAAGCCATCAAGGCCGTGGTCAAGGAAGACGCTCGTGCTGAGGACAATGCCATTGGCAAAGCGCTGGCGCAGGAACTGGCAGGCATCGCCGAAGATTGGATCGCCAAGATTGCTCCGGACAAGCTGGAAGACTGATCGTACTTTTCAGAGAAGACCACCAAAAGCAAAAAGGCTGCCTCGGACTGAGCAGCCTTTTTGCTTTTGGTCTCATGTCTTTGTGCTTGGCACTCAAGCCGCGCTAATTTGCCTGAAGGCAAAGCGTTTCTCACGCGCTTCATCGCGGGCGATTTGCGTCGCAAAGCGGCGCAGCAACGCATGCAGATCGTCCATCTCGTCATCAACAAGACCGTTATAGTCATTCAGGATGCGATCCACCATCAAGCGGGCAAACCGCGCCCGAGAGGCCGCCGGATCGATTTCGCGCGACAGTTCCCCATAAGCAACCAGCGCCGCATGGACGGCCGGAACAATCCGTTCTGCCAGCCCGGCCTTCCGGCAAAGCGCAAGAACAACCCCTTCACTGGGATCTTCGACACTGGCCAATATTCTCTTCTGGTCCAGATCGGTCAGGCTGACCATCGCGGCGATGAAAAGCTCCACATTGCCCATGCACAGACCACGGATCAGAATGTCGGCTGTCAACTGACCGGAAAGACGCAAATGCTCCACCAGCGCCAGCATCTCGGCCCTGTCCGCACAGCAAAAGGCCAGATCGACAGTCGCCTTGTCGCAGGCATCCTTGACCAGACTTTCCCGCCGCTCGCTGCTGACGAAACTCTTGACCAGCCCCAACTGCTCCAGAGCATCCCCCAGCTGAACAATCAGTGTCTGACGGATATCAACCGGCAACCCCGGCAAATCCAGCAAGGCATTGCGCAACTCTGGCATTTGCCCAAACCGCTCAGCCAGCCGTCGCAAACTGAACACAGCCAATTGCGCACCGGGATTTGCCAGCATCGCGCGACAGGCTTCAGGGCCGGCAACCTCAGCCATCGCGGCTGACAATGACGGACTGATCGACGGCCGCGACGCAATGGCAAGCTGCATGGCGACACTGCCTTCAGCCACCAGATCCACCAACTCCCCATCCAGCAGAACGGGGGAACAGGCCACGACGGGCAACGCCACAGAATCGATATCCTGAATAAGCGAGAGAATGACCTGACGCGGCGCATGTGGCGACGTCGCCAATGCCTGACTGAGGGCCTCGCGTACCATCGGGGCGGGATCATCAAGCAGAATTGTCAGGGCCGTATCAGCAGCTTCTTTTTCGGATGGCTCCAGCGGCGAATAGAGATAGGCCCGCGCCAGCGCACTGGTCGCCTCCGCGCGCCGTTCCACAGGAGCGGTGTCCATCCAGGAGAGAAACTTGGCTACAATCATCCCGACTAGTCCCCGGCCAAAGGCCTACGCATCACTTCAAAGGAACAACCCGGCACCGCCGCAAAAGGCAGAATGCAAGGTCATCTGAATCGGGAAAGTATGTGGTGAAGTGTCTTTGCACGCCATGCACCAGTGGTCACACGCAGTCCCGAGCCTTACTCGGACTCATTGTGGCCCAGCAACTCTTAACGATCGGTTCACCATAAATGGAAAAGACAGAAGATCGATGGCATCCCGCCAACACCAACGCTGTGCTGGTTTAGCTATTCTTGGGTGTGTCCACGACACCTCTGTCCAGAAAAGCGGTGAGATCCAAAGCGCCAAAACGCCGACGCACCAAGTCCCGGCTCAGAATATCTTTCGACTGATCCCGTTCCCCGTTGGTCAAATCAAGGGGCTGGCGGTCCCGACTGGCCACCGGTTGCTGTGGCTTGGGCCGTGGCAAAGCGTTCCCCAGCGCTTCCACATAGGCATCAGCGGAAATCGGCTTTCGCTTGGGCAAGGGCATGGCAGCAGAAACCGGTTGGGTAACAGGCTGGTTTTCGATGGCTTCTGCTGCGCTCTGCGCTTTTGTTTCGCTGCTGGCCTTCAGGTTGCTGTCCGCCTCTGCCGCATAATCGGCAAAGACCCGGCTGACCCGCTCATTGATGGCGGATGAAGCTTTGTTGCTGGCGTCCAGCGCAAAACGCGACTGGGTTGCAACAGCGTCGTGGTCGGTCGAGGACCGATAGCTCATGCCATAACGGCTCGGCATTGCGTCTGTCCGTGCCTGGTCTGGATCAGAGAAGAACGCATCCGGCTTGGTCACATCCGCATTGGCAGCACTCGTTCGAGAGGCACGCGACGTTGCCGTTGAGGCAAGATTATCCCCTGCCAGATCAATCACCCCCGGTGCCAAGGCCGCCTGCTGGGTGACTTGCTGAACAGATTGAGCAGAAGGGTCACTTTGGGCAAAGCGGCTTTCCTGCATCGAGGCCTTCGGCTTGAACCAATTCCCCAGATTGAAGAAACGCGACAAGACGCTCTTTTTCTTCGGCTCCGCCCCGGTGAGATTCTCATAAACCTCGGAGACCGTTTTGGCCTCACCGCTGCGTTCAAAGAAAATGTTGCGGTTGGCAGCCGCCTGTTGCGGGAAGACCTTGTAGGCTTCAAGGTTGGGTTTGTCCTGCGCCAGCTCTACCAGCCGACCACCGCCCTGAGCCCCAAGAAAATGGGCAACATAAAGCTCACCGGAACTCGGGGTCCGATTGAGCCGCTCCGACAGGCTGGCCTCATTCTTCTGCGCCAAAGCCCCGGCCAGCATTGCCGAGGTTTTGGGATCGTTGCGCATTGCCAATATTTGCTGACGGACCTTCGGGTCCTGAACAACAAATTTCGAACCTGATTTGGTGATATGCTGTGCCGCATCACCAAAGCCGAGCCTTGGCCCGTCTTCCTTCATCGTCTGCAGCCAGGTTTGCTCAACAAACTGAAACAGGCCAGTCGCCGATGAAGTCGGCGCCTTGGCGGTCGCGTTCAGACCGCTCTCCCGTTTTGCTGTTTGCACAAGATAGTCGAAGTTCGCACCGGTGGTGCGACTGGCCTCTTCAAAGGCCGTCCGAAATCTTGTTGGCATGTTGAGTGAAACCGAACTGGTCACTTCTCTCTCCAGATTGTGTGCAATTGCGCGCGTTTTGACCGATACCATCCGTCACAAAGACAGCGAGACTCACTCTGGTTACAATTCATTAACGAGTCTGACCTGACATGGTTAATGAATGTTTAACGAAAGAACAGGGTTGGCCAAGATTACCCTTTTACGTAAACTGCCAAAAATCAAAAATTCCCCGAAGGAGGCCCCATGGCAGGTTGCTATTATGAAGAGCTGGAAGTTGGCAGATGCTTCCACCACGAGATGCGACGCACCGTCACCGAGATGGACAATATGCTCTTTTCCAACATGACGCTGAATGCCCAGCCACTGCATATTGATCGCCATTTCTGTGAAACACAAACCGAGTGGGGCCAGCCATTGGTCAACAGCCTCTTCACCCTCGGCCTGATGATTGGCATTTCGGTACAGGAAACAACGCTGGGGACAACCATAGGCAATCTGGGCATGACTGATGTCATCTTCCCGCACCCGCTCTTTCAGGGTGATACCGTGCGGGTCGAAACAGAGGTGAAGGACCGTCGAGAATCGAAGTCCCGCCCCACTGCAGGCATCGTCACCTTCGAACACCGTGCCTATAACCAGAGCGACAAGCTGGTGGCAAAATGCACCCGGCAGGCCTTTATGATGAAACGCCCGACCGAGCCTCAATGATTCACAAAAGGAGGGACCCATGCGCTCCTATCTGTTCGTGCCCGGAGACAGCCCAAGGAAAATGGAAAAGGCCCTGACCGCCGGGGCCGACGTGTTGCTGATTGATCTGGAAGACTCGGTCAGCCTCGCCCAGAAGGAGACAGCCCGAAAGATCACCGCCACCTTCCTGAAGCAGCATATCCCAACCACGGACCGCCCCAGCCTCTATGTTCGCGTCAATGCCCTCGACACCGACCTGACCGACGACGACCTTGCCATGATCGTGCCTTGTCAGCCGGATGGCATCATGCTTCCCAAAAGTCAGTCGGGAAAATCAATCACCGCACTGGATGTCAAACTAAAGGCCGCCGAGGCGGTGGCCGGCGTCCCGCTAGACCGGATCAAGATTATACCGGTCGCCACCGAGACGGCGACTGCAATTTTCAATCTCGGCACCTATGGCGGCTCGAGCCCTCGCCTCTCAGCCATGACCTGGGGCGCGGAAGACCTCTCCGCAGACATTGGGGCGGAAAGCAACCGCGATGAAGCAGGAGCCTTCACCTCTCCCTTCAGACTGGTCCGAGACCTGTGCCTGATAGGCGCGGCCGCTGCTCAGGTCGACCCCGTGGACGGGGTCTATATCAACTTCCGCGACAGCGATGGTTTGCGGCAGGAATGCATCGAGGCAAGACGCGATGGTTTTGTCGGCAAGATGGCCATCCATCCGGCACAGGTGCCAATCATCAACGAGGTCTTCACCCCCGACGATACGGCAATTGAAAAGGCCCGCCGGATCGTTGAATCATTTTCTCAGGCAGGCGATGTAGGCGTCGTTGGCATTGACGGCGAGATGATCGACAGGCCGCATTTGAGACGCGCCGAAACCACTTTAAGACGCGCCGGATTAATGAAATAAGTCAAATATTTACTGGTACTTTCGGAATCAGGTCGACAGCCTGTTGAATCAGCTTCCGAACCAGTTGAATCAGACTGACAGAAACTTGAATCAAAAACAAAAGGCGCCGGACTTTGTTTCTGAAGAAACGAGATCTGGCACCTTCCTTTCAGGATGGCCGTGTGAGGTCTTTAGTCTTTGGGTCGCGAGAGGGAAAAGACCTCATTGACCGTGGCATAATCCATGTAACCAAGACGACTCAAAAGCTGCATGGACGGGGCATCAACCTTGCCATCAACCAGCATCTCATCCTTGATATGAATCCCGATCACCTCGCCGATCACCATCTCATAGCTGCTATCGATGCCCTCATATTTATTGAGCCGCACCACCTCCAGCAAACGGCATTCGAGCGCGGCGGGAGCTTCCGCCACATAAGGTGCATCGATCAGTTGGCAGGGTGCCTCTGTGAGGCCCGCCAGCTCGAATTCGCTCACGTCCGGGTCAACAGGGGCGGAACTCTTATTCATCAAATCGCGCAGCTCATGGCTGACCATCGAGCAAGCAAAGACCCCTGTCTCCTCGATATTGGTCACCGAGTCCTTATGCCCTTGCGAGGAAAACATCACAAGATTGGGCTGAGCGGCAATGGCATTGAAGAAGCTGTAAGGCGCAAGGTTGGAAATTCCTGCCTTGCTTCTGGTGCTGATCCAGCCGATCGGTCGCGGCCCGACCAGAGCCTTGAAGGGATCATGCGGCAAGCCATGATCATTGGTGCGAGAATCGTAGAACATTACGGCCTCCAATGCGTAACGATGGCATCCAGATCCGGGCGCGCCCGGTCGGCCTGCTCACCATGATAGGTCCCAATGTGAATGAAACCGACAATCTGCTCCTCACCTGCCAAACCGAGCTTGTCGCGCATTTTGTCATCGAAGGCATACCATTCAGTCAACCACTGGGCGGAAAATCCAAGAGCATGAGCCGCATGTACAAGATTCATGCAAACCGCCCCGGCAGACAAAAGCTGCTCGATCGGCGGCACCGGTGCGTCGGAGCGCGCATTGGAGACAACAGCAATCACCATCGGCGCACGCAGGAACCGTTCGCGCTCCACAGCCAGCCGACCTTCGTCTGCATCTGGGTCAATCTCCAACCACCGCTTCTCCAGAAAAACTCCGATTGTTTCACAAGCTTCCTGATCAAATCGGATGAAGCGCCACGGAACCAGCTTCTTGTGATCGGGCACACGCGCGGCAGCAGTCAACATCTGCTGCACTTGCTCTTCACGCGGTGCGGGCGCTTCAAGGAAGGCCGCAAGGACACTGCGACGCGTCAGCAGATGATCAAGCAAAGGATTGGTCATACGTAATTCTCCTTTAAGAACTAACCCATACCTAAGTAGCCCACGCTGCTGAAACCAGTAGCATTTGCTTTTTTGCCCAGAAATGACCACCTTTGCCATCTATCGCAGCGGGAAGACTAGGGTAGATTGGCAAGCAGGACTGCACGAGCCGATCAAGACAATCTCTGTGAAACAGAAGCATGATTCTACCGAGGCAGCAATTGCTCTGACCATCTTGCCAATGCTAAAGAAAACCAACCAATGCGATGAGTCGGACGCAAAGCGCACTGGCACCACCAGAACAGCCGCAGCGTCTCGACGAAACAGGATTTGGAAGGCAAGGACATACCAGTGAACAATCGGGACCTATTTTCTTGGACCGGAAAGATTGCCGCCCTGCTGCAATGGTTCCTCGTCGCCACCCTTTTGACCGTAGCACCATACTCACCAGCACAGGCGCAATCCGCGGCCAAACCACTTAATCTTGGTGATATCATTCAGAAGAGCACCGCAGGCAACAGCGCCCCGCGTTCCTATCTGAAACTGCCGGAAACGGTTCCCGTGCCAGCAGCCAAACCCGCGATGAACCAGCAGGAAGCGGCACCCGGCCAGATTGCCCCCGGCACGCTCAATGGCCAATCGACGGATCAAAACACCGCACAGGCACCCGACCAGACACCACAACAAGCAGAAGAAACGCCCGAACAACAAAACCAGTCGGCAACCGATCCGACTGTGCTACAGCCAATGCCGCAACAGAACAGCCCGGCTGAACCAGTGGCCCCGGTGATTGATGAGACCGGTGTCGCAACTCTGCAACTCACTGCTCTGCTGTCCGAACAGGGCGAAGTGCTGCAACGGGGTGTCAACTGGCGGATCTTTGCTGAAAAGCGTAACGCCAACGGCACGCTGCAAACCGTTCAGACACTGGATGGCGGCACGGTCACGGTCGAACTCAAAACCGGCAGCTACATTGTCTATGCCGGCTATGGCTATGCCAATCTGACCAAACGGATCACCCTGGAGCGCCCGGGATCCTACTCCGACAGTTTCATCCTGAATGCTGGCGCGGTGCGCCTGAATGCAGTCGCCTCAGGTGACATCCCCCTCGATAGCAGCATCCTGACCTTCGATATCTACACCCGCAACGACAGCAATGGCGGCGGCCAGCAACTGGTCGCCAAGAATGTTAAACCCGGCCATGTCGTCAAGATGAGTGAAGGCACCTATCACGTTGTCTCCAGCTATGGCTCATCCAACGCCATTGTCCGCGGCGACGTCCAGATCGAGTCTGGAAAGCTGATCAACGTAACGATGATCCACAATGCAGCCAAAGTCACCCTGCGGCTGGTATCCGAACCCGGCGGCGAGGCTTTGGCCAACACCATCTGGACGGTTTTGACACCGGGAGGCGATGTGGTCAAACAGGCCATTGGTGCCTTCCCGACCCTTGCATTGTCAGCGGGCGACTATACGGCCATCGCCAAACAGAATGACGCGATATACAACCGCGACTTCTCCGTCGACCCCGGCCTTGATCGTGACATCGAGGTCTTGGCTGAAGCCCAATGAACTCCGAACCAACGGCTCAAGACTTACCCGTCATCGGCATGGGCAAGTCCGAAGGCGCGCCGCCCCAAACATGGGCCGGTCGGCTAAAGGCTTTGCTTTGGGCGCAAAGGCCGACCAGATTCCCCGAAGGACCGGAGCCCGGACCTGCTTCAGGACCAGAAACCCACACCACGTCCATCGCCTTTGACGCATCCTTTGACGATCTCAAAGTCACCTGCCATTTTGCCTATCACTTCGACCCGGCCTGCACGCTGTCTTTGTTGATGGACACCGAAGAAGGCTATCATCTCTTCTGGTTTGAGCGCCGGGCCTACAGCCTCAAACACGCCTTCCAAGCGCTCTTCAATGCCTGCCAGCAGGCCGACATAACTGTTCCAGTGGCCGGCCTCCACCCTCGCGCCCAATGGCAGTCAAGCACCCGCGATTGCGACTGCGTCCGAATCCCCGGCGCAGGCGAACACCACCCCTGCACACTGCCTTAAAGCGACAGGCGCCAATTGAATCAACATCTCAACAAACCGATTCATTCTTTCAAACAGCCAGCTCAACCTCTTGAAAGCACATAAAAAAGGGCGGCACCCCAAGATGCCGCCCTTGTTGAATCAAAGTCGCAAGGACTTGAATCAGTTTCTGATAGACAAACAGCTTATTCAGCTGCTTCATTTGCCGCAGCATCGCGGGCGCGACGCAAATCCGGCGCGATGGCTTCATCGACCAGCGACGCAATCGCCTCATCCAGCGACATAGACGTCTGGTATTTGGAGCCAAGCCGACGGATCGACACACTTTTCTCTTCGGCTTCTTTCTTACCGCAAACCAAAAGGGCCGGAACCTTCGCCAGCGAATGCTCGCGGACCTTGTAGTTGATCTTCTCGTTGCGCAGATCCAACTCGACATTCAGACCAGCGGCGGTGAGCTTTTCCTTCACCTCACGGGCATAGTCATCCGCATCTGACGTGATGGTCGCGACCACCACCTGCAGCGGCGCCAGCCAAAGCGGGAAGTGACCGGCATAATGCTCGATCAGAATACCGCAGAAGCGTTCGAGCGAGCCGAACAGGGCACGGTGGATCATCACCGGAGCGACTTTGTTGCCATCGGTATCGATATAGAAGGCACCCAGACGACCCGGCAGATTGAGGTCAACCTGAACCGTACCGCACTGCCAATCACGACCGATGGCATCACGCAGCACATATTCGAGCTTGGGACCATAGAAAGCCCCCTCACCCGGATTGAGCGTCCAGTCCTGACCGGCTGCATTGACGGCCGTCTTCAGCGCCTCTTCCGCCGCATCCCAGACCGCATCAGAGCCAACGCGCTTTTCAGGACGGTCGGAGAATTTCACCCGGATATCCTCAAAGCCGAAGTCCTTGTAGATCGACATGATCTGCTCGTTCATATCGACGCAGACTTCGGTGATCTGATCTTCGGCGGAGAAGATATGGGCGTCATCCTGCGTGAAGTGACGCACGCGCATCATACCATGCAAGGCACCTGATGGCTCATAGCGATGCACCTTGCCAAACTCGGCAATCTTCAAGGGCAGGTCACGATAGGATTTGAGACCATTCTTGAAAATCTGCACGTGGCCCGGGCAGTTCATCGGCTTGCAGCAATAGGTCCGCTCGTCCGGCGTCTGGGTGGTGAACATGTTTTCACCGAACTTCTCCCAGTGACCGGACTGCTCCCACAGGGTCTTTTCCATCATGTCAGGGCTGTTGACTTCCTTATAGCCCCAGTCTTTCTGACGGCGACGCATATAGGCGATCAGATTCTGGAACAGGGTCCAGCCCTTTTCGTGCCAGAAGACCGACCCCGGTGCCTCTTCCTGAAAATGGAACAAGTCCATTTCACGACCCAACTTGCGGTGGTCACGCTTTTCAGCTTCTTCCAGACGGGTGAGATAGGCTTTCAGATCCTTCTCATTGGCCCAAGCGGTGCCATAGATGCGGCTCAGCATCGCATTGTTGGAATCACCGCGCCAATAGGCACCCGCCACCTTCATCAGTTTGAAGGCGGTGCCAATCTGGCCCGTGGAGGTCATGTGCGGCCCACGGCACAGATCAAGCCAGTCGCCCTGACGATAGATTTTCAGATCTTCGCCTTCGGGAATCGCGTCGACAAGCTCAACCTTGTAGCTTTCTCCCAAATCGGAGAAATGCTTCTTGGCTACATCACGGCTCCAGACTTCTTTGGTGAAAGGCGCATTGCGCTTGATGATCTCGGCCATTTTCAATTCAATGGCGACCAGATCTTCCGGCGTGAAAGGCTCTTCGCGGGCAAAGTCGTAATAAAAACCATTGTCGATAACCGGACCAATGGTGACTTGCGTGCCGGGGAACAATTCCTGCACGGCTTCGGCCATCACATGGGCGGCATCGTGACGGATCAGCTCAAGCGCGGCGTCATCCGTACGGGTCACAATCTCAATGGCCGCATCAGCGGTGATCGGATCGGCAAGATCCGTCAAGTCGCCATTCAGTTTCATGGCGACGGCCTTTTTGGCCAGAGATTTGGAAATACCCGCAGCGACATCGGCGCCAGTAATACCAGCTTCAACTTCGCGTACAGATCCATCGGGGAAAGTCAGATTGACCATAAGTGTCTCCTGCTCAACTCCTGCCTACAATGCAGGTAAGCGTTGCTATTAATCGAAATCGATCAGTTTGAGGCCCTGGTCAGGACGGGAAACCGGATATCACTCCCAGACAATCACTCTGAGTCACCCAGCTTGGTTGCCGGATCGATATGGTCACCACCCCAAAGGCCGTAACGCCATGGTTTATACCAGCATGCGCCATCAGGCAACAGCTCAGGCACCGGATCAAAGCCGCTATGTCCCCATGGATGACATCTCAGGATCCGCGCCAGTCCCATCCAGCCACCAGCCCAAAAGCCAAACCGCCGGATTGCCTCTTCGGTATAGTGACTGCAAGTCGGCCCATACCGACATTGCCGGCCCATGAAGGGCGAGAGAAAAATCTGATAGAGCTTGATCAGCCCAATGGCGAGATACTTCATGCGTCATCCCGTGCCGCGCGTCGGTGGGTCAAGATGCCTCACCCACAGCTTCGATCTTGTCGACCGCTTCTTCCACCGCATCAAAAACCAACAGCATTGAAGCATGACGCGCTGGATAATCGCGCACCGGTTCGAGATATTTCAGATCGTCCCATTTGCCCTCAGGAGGGGAACCCTTTTCCTTCAGCATCGCTTGCATGGTCCGCCGCAAAGCGCGCATTTCCGCGCCATCAGCCCCAATGATCAACCGTCCGACCACCGAGGCCGCAGCCTGTCCCAATGCACACGCATTGACCATCTGGCCATAATCAACGATCTTGCCATTCTCCATCACCAGATCGACCTCGACGGTCGATCCACACAATTTGCTGTGTGCCTTGGCAGATGCCTGCGGCTCTGGCAACCGCTCCAATCTTGGAATATTCCCGGCAAATTCCAGAATTTTCTTGTTGTAAATCGCATCCAGCATAGCAAAATTTCACGTTTTTGAGGGGTCTATGGATCCAGAACTGGTCTTCCATCCTATAACGCCTATATGGGAAGCAAGACAAGAAAGTCACGCAACTTTGCACATCGTGGCCGCCAGAAGTGTGTTATGTTATAACATATCATGTGCGCATTGCTAAATTGCTGCTGACAAAAGTGGAAAAAAGTGCATGATGGCGCAGCTATCTTCAGACACCTTAAGGGATATTGAGGTGGTATGATAGTTGGTAGACAAACATCATGCCGGACAGAAAAGGCATGCAGGTCTGATATGGATATGATTGTCGATACCAAGGATAAAGAGCAGATCTCGAATTCGGGGCACGGAACGATCTTGAAAAAGAATATCAACCAGGAAAATCTGCATACCTTCCCCGGTGCTGAGCGCAGAGAAGATTGGGCCTTGTGCGAACGACCCAGCCGGGAAGAAGCAGAAGCCGCTGTGCGCACCCTGATCCGCTGGATTGGTGACAATCCGGATCGTGAAGGGTTGACAGATACCCCGGCCCGGGTGGTCAAGGCCTATGAGGACCTGTATAGCGGCTATCGCCTCGATCCTGCTGCCCCTTTGGCGCGGGTTTTTGAAGAGGTCAATGGTTATCAAGACATGGTGCTGCTGCGCGATGTGGAATTCTCTTCCGCGTGCGAACATCACATGGTGCCTTTCGTCGGCAAGGCGCATGTCGCCTATTATCCGCGCAATGGCGTCGTTGGCCTGTCCAAGCTGGCCCGTGTGATTGACAGCTTTGCCCGCCGTCTCCAAACGCAGGAAAACTTGACCGCTCAGATCTTCGATACGATCCAGACAACGCTCAATCCGCTGGGCATCGCCTTGATGATCGAGGCGGAGCATATGTGCATGTCGATGCGTGGCGTCCAGAAGAAAGGCGTCTCTACAGTCACCACCCGCTTTACCGGCGTGTTCGAGGAAGACATTGCAAAACAGAACCGGTTTATGAAACTGGTGACCGATCGTTAGAGACCCCTCTGCCAGTATCGTTCCACGACCAAAAGGGGCCGCATCGCCCCTTTTCTTTTGCCCGAATTTTGCGTAGGCCAGATCAGACAAGACCAGACCGGACCGGACCGAACCATCAAACAGGAAGCGTTTCCATGTGCCAGCCATTTTCATCCCAACAAGGCAAAGACAAGCAACAGATCGAACTGGGCCATGACTTTCTGCCAAAGTTTGACAAGGACGGCCTGATTGCCTGCATTGTGACCGATGCCGACAGCGGCGACGTGGTAATGTTCGCCTACATGAACGCCCAAAGCCTGCACCTGACTCTGGAAACAGCCGAGGCCCATTACTGGAGCCGATCTCGTCAGGAGCTTTGGCACAAGGGCGCGACCAGCGGCAACGTGCAGGACGTGATCGAACTCAGAACCGACTGTGATCAGGATGCCATCTGGATCAAGGTCCGCACCCGCGGCGCCACTGCCAATTGCCATCAAGGATACAAATCCTGCTTCTATCGCGCAGCCAGCCTCGAAAATGGCAAATCCAGCCTCACATTCCGTGAAGAAAAGCCGCTTTTCGACCCTGAAAAAGTCTATAAATGACGCAGGGGATTCCTGATTTTCACACCGAATTCACGCCAAAATCACCGCAAATTGCCTGTTAACCTCCTTATTGTTAGTGGTTTCTTGAACCCCTCCTTCTTAAAATACCTCTCAGGAGGGCACGCCCATGCTGGCACAAGTGCTGGACATATTTGGCCGCAACGGCTCTGACTTGCAGGAACAGGACGTCGATCCTGCGTCCCCAAGACTATTTGCAGCACCGCTTGGCTTGGCACTGGGCGGCGGCGCAGCCAAAGGCTGGTCGCATATTGGCGTCCTGCGTGCTTTGGAAGAAGCCGGTATCCGGCCTGACATCATCGCAGGCACCTCGATTGGCGCAGTGGTTGGCGGCTGTTATCTGGCAGGCGAGCTGGATCGACTGGAAGAATTTGCCCGCAGCCTAACCAAGCGCCGCCTGCTCGGCCTGCTCGATGTATCCTTCTCGGGCAAAAGCCTCATCAGTGGCGCTCGCCTGACCAAACTGCTTCGCCGATATCTTGAGGACATCCAGATCGAGGATCTCGATCGCCCCTTTATGGCGGTTGCCACCGAATTGTCGACCGGCCACGAAATCTGGTTGCGCAAAGGCCATCTGGTCACTGCGATGCAGGCCTCCTATGCGCTTCCCGGCATATTCAATCCGGTCAATGTCAACGGCCGTCATCTGGTCGATGGCGCATTGGTCAATCCAGTGCCGGTTTCGCTGGCCCGTGCCATGGGAGCCCGCGTTGTCATCGCGGTCAACCTCAGCTCGGACACATTCGGGCGCGGCACCATCATCCCGCATGCCCATGATGAAGATGACCGCATTCAACCCCATCCCGACAACGACCCCATCACCCCGGCAAGCGGTCCCTTGGGCAGCATTCGCAACCTGATCTATGGCCGTGAGGCAGACAGCCAGAGCATTTCCTCCATCATGTTCGACGCCTACACGATCATTCAGGATCGGATCAGCCGGTCCCGTCTGGCTGGAGACCCACCAGACCTGACGATCAATCCGCGCCTGCATGAGATCGGAATGTTCGATTTTCAGCGCGCGGACGAGTCCATTCAGGCCGGCTATGACGCCGCCCAGCGCGCCATTCGCGAACTGTCCGATCTCTCCGATGACCTCAAGGCTTAGGAGCCTGGGAACAACGATAGGTAAGACAACAAAAAGGCAGGATCTCTCCTGCCTTCTCTTCTGTCAGAATATTGCAGTCCCGACTCTAGGTTTGTGTCCCGGATCAGGGGGCTTGGCTTGGGGCCTTGAGCGCCTTGATCAGGCGCTGGCAATATAGGCCCGCATTTCATCGGCCTCTTTTTCCGCTTCCAGAATACGCTGCTTGACCACATCGCCGATCGACACAAGCCCGACAACCTTGCCTCCCTCCATCACCGGCATGTGACGAAAGCGTCCCGACGTCATGTGGGCCATGACTGTGGCAATGGTGTCGCCTTCACGACAGGTCATGACTTTGTTGGTCATGTGGGCGCTTGCCGGATCAGCCAATATGCTGGCCCCATGGTCGCTCAACGCCCGCACGATATCGCGCTCGGACAGGATCCCCTGCAGGCTTTCCCCTTCCGAAATCAGGACGACGCCGATCTTTTCGTCACGCAACAGTTTGACGATGTCAGACAAGGGACAAGAAGGCGACTTTGAAAAAATGTCGCGCCCTTTCTGGTCAAGAATCTGTGAAATTGTCATGCTCTTTCCCCTCATGATATGGCATCTGCCCCGCTGCGAGCCTGAGGCTTCTATGCGGGATCTGGTTGTGTGTTTTTGAAAGTCTGCGACGAAATGCGCCAGAAGGCAAGCGTCTGGATGAAATTGAGTTATTACAAGCGCGTGAGCAAAAGAAAAGCGAGGATCGAACTCGATCCTCGCCGCTATGTTCCAATCCGTCAGATTGCCGCCAAACCTACTTGATCACCTTGAGATGATCAGGTTGTTTCTTGGGCGGATCTTTTTTCGGTCTTTTGGGTGGGCGTGAAAAGGGATCGAGATACGGGAATACCAGCAAACCGGACACAAAGCCCCCAAGATGGGCCTCCCAGGCAACCTGTCCGCCCCCACCCATCAGGCCAAAGACCAGATTGAGCACCAGCCAGATACCAAGGAACATCATGGCCTGCTGATTGTGGCGCAGCTGTTTCAGCGTCAGACACGGCGAAGTGTGCCGGGATTGCAAGGCAGCAAAACCACCATAACCACGATTAAAGGCAAACCGCGCGGACGCTGCCATCGCACCAGACAGGACGGCCGACACGCCGACCAGCGGCGACGAACTACCTATATGCAGCACCAGATGCACCAAAGCGCCCGCAGCCGCAGTAATGATAAAGAAGAGCGCAAAATTGACCGTGCCGATGCGCCGCAACACCACCGTTGCAAAAGCCGCCATCCAGACCAGATTGAGAATCAAGTGCATCCAGCTGCCATGCAGAAAGGCATAGGTCACGAAGGTCCAGATGTCCCCCGGGAACCCGCCGGGAAAATCGAAGGCCTGTCCTGCCTCGCTGTAGCGGATCGGCAAAAATGAAAAGCCCAGCAACAAGTCCTGTCGCAACGCCGGGGAGAGTACGAAATCCTGCAGGCCATGCAGCACAATCATGATCGCGCCCAACACCATGATCGGCATTGGCAGGTTGAACATCGGTTCGCGCGGTGGCGGCATGCCATTGGGCATATGCCAATTGCCTCTTGGATTGAGTGCCATGGTCTTTCCTTGTCTTCAGCAGCCCGGATCTGATCGCGCCGGGTCCGTCTCACATCATGCTTTTTGGCATTTGGGGTGCCGTTCCAACTTATCAAGCAGGAACTGGACCAACCCTGCCCTGTTCAGGTTTCAGGGACCAAGATTAGACAGAAAAGCGTTAACAGCGTGGCAAAGGCAAAAAGAAAGCCACCCGCCGGTCTCTCTGGACCAATCCGGATGGCTTGACGCCTCCTGAACTCCGTCAGGAAAGTTTGAAGAGCCGCGATGCGAAGACTGATAGGAGTCCGTCATACGCATCGTGGAAGCTGTTAAGATCTTGTTTACACTCCCTGCCAAGGGCGCGCAAGCGCAAGTCTTTATTAACCTTAATTGCCAAGGCAAAGTCTTGGACGCTGCGCCGCGCCACTTGGCACGCCCTCTGCTTGGTAAGCGTTAATGACAAACAACGAAGCAGAGTCTGTATCAGCTTGAGACAAACCTGATCCCGACCCGCCCCAAAAAGAGAAACAAGATGAAACATCAGGTAACGCGTGATCTCTTCACCTATTGGGACAGCCTGCGAGGCGGCAGGCCAGCACCGGAGCGTAGCGACATCGACCCGGCCGAAATCCATCAGATTCTTGGTGACACATTCATTCTGGAATATGAGAATGAGGACCAGCTAACCTTCCGTCTGGCCGGTACCCGGCTATGCGGTTCCTTCTGTCGAGAGCTCAAGGGGCGGAGTTTTCTCGACATCTGGAGCCAGGAAGACATTGCCAGCGTCAGATTGCTACTGACCGCCGTGGCGGAAGACGAGGCCGCTGCTGTGATCGGCTTTGAGGGCAAGACAGAGCGCGACCAGACCCTCAACTTTGAAACAATCCTGCTGCCATTGCGTCATTTTGGCCAGACAAAGAGTCGCATTCTGGGCGCAGCAAGCCCGGTCGAGATGCCATACTGGGTTGGAATCTGGCCATTGACCGAGCTGAGCATTTCGTCCATGCGCCTGATCTGGCCCGATGAACGCCCTGCTTTCATGCGCCACTCACAAAAGGACTCCGCTCCCAAAGGGCGTCACGGCATTGCCCCTTCCACCCTTGCCATTCCGAACCCGGTGGCTGGCCGCCCGATGTCCCGACCCAATACCCGGTCAGCAGTACAGTCCGAACAGCGCTTTGGTCATCTTCGGGTCATTGAAGGGGGACGCAGCGAATAATTTTTGAAAGTTAACGCCGCAAACCACGGAATTTCACAGCACAGAAAGGGGCTCAACACACGGATTGTTGGTCCCTTTTTTCTTTGCCTGCACAAATTGCAACGGATTACCAATCGGTACGGGAAGACTAGGGCTTTGTTAACTATAACCGGACTAGGATGGCTCTAGTACGTCCATGTTGTTTGTTTATGGCGAGAAAGCAGTCTTGATGTCGGCAATTCTCCAAAAATCTACCTTGCCTCGAGTGATCGAGCGCCGTCGCCACCAGCGTGTTAAGGTGAACCTGCTTGGCCGCTTTATGCTGGAGAACAAGACGGAATATCCCTGCCAGGTGATCAATATGTCCCCTGGTGGCGTTGCGCTGATCACCCCGATCCGTGGGGAAATCGGTGAACGGGTGATTGCTTATATCGACCATATTGGTCGGATCGAGGGGAAAATTGTACGCAAGATCGAAGGTGGTTTCGCAATCACCATCGACGCCACGTCGCGCAAACGCGACAAACTCGCCTCACAATTGACCTGGCTGGCCAATCGACACATTCTTGATCTACCAGAAGACCGCCGTCACGAACGTCGCACACCAAAGACACCCATTACGAAACTGATCACCGAGGACGGCGAAGAGCATATCTGTCGCGTTCTCGACCTGTCTCTGTCTGGTGCGGCCATCAAGACCAAGGTCCGCCCCCCTCTTGGCAAGCCAGTCAAGATCGGCAAGATCCGTGCCCGCGTGGTGCGCCACCTTGACGACGGGCTGGCGGTTGAATTTGCCGCTGTTCAGGACAGCAAGAATATCGACGACAATCTGCGTTGAATGTCCCCAACTCCGATCAAAGACTGGCCATCGGTCCACTGACCGGTGACGGCATCCTTATGGCCAAGACTTGAAAGCATGCGACACGGGATCAGCCAGACATATTCTGCTTACCCAATGGCCAACCAGAAACTGCCCTTCACAGGCCGCTGAACACCAGCAGTGACATTCCCCATTCTTTTTTCGAAAAAATCAAAAAAAATTTTGCGCTTTTCAGAGCTGAAATTCGGCGACCATTGCCCAATCTTCGCATCATCGAGAGCCTGAAGCGCTAAAAAGGCCGCCCCATTTTCGGAGCAGCGCTACGGTCGGCCTGTGTTCGTTTCCCTTCGACACCGCCAACGCCCTCCCGCCGCCAACATCCTAATCTCACCATAACATAATGAAATACTTTGCTTTTCTCCGATCTCTACAATTTTAGAAAAAGCTGCTTCAATTTTTCGCCTAAATAGGTGAAAAACAAGATTGAATTTTATTCGAAGTAAATTAAAAAATTATTTAAAGTAAAATCAAAATAAAATCCATTGCTACTCAATTTTTATATTTATTTTATTCAAATATAACAACTGAAGTTTCAAGTATATAAAAATGGATAATCTATAAATCTCCCTACAACGACGGGAGATTACCATGAAGAAAAGCATCTGGGGATTTGCATTTCTTAGCGTAGCCATCATCACTCTTACCATGCCTGTTCAGGCGGCTCGCTACTCACCATTCATGTCCATCAAGGGCAAAACCTCTGCGCCAATTGGCCATGTCAATTTCTGCCGATCGAATCCGGTGGAATGCAACAAAAAGTTCCGGGTGGACCGCGCTGTCAAGCTGTCGCAATCCAACTGGGCGCAGCTCATCAGCATCAACGGCCATGTCAATCAAACAGTGCGTCCGGTAACCGATAGTGAACAATATCGCGAAGAAGAACTATGGACCTATCCAGCCGGTGCCGGCGATTGTGAAGATTATGCGCTGTTGAAACGCCGCATGCTGATCAATGCAGGCTGGCCAGAAACCGCTCTTCTCATCACCGTGGTGAAAGAAGTCAATGGCAATGGTCATGCCGTGCTGACCGTACGCACCGACCGCGGCGATCTTATTCTAGACAATCAGGATCCGCGCATCCTGCCATGGGACAAAACCCCATACCGCTATATCAAACGTCAGGCAGCTCTTCAGCCTTCTGCGTGGATCGCGATTGACGATCCAAGATAACCTTTCCTTGCGACAAGACAATCGCCTCAAGCAAGGAAGGACACCTCAAAGGAACCTGATCACAATCCCCATACCCGTCCAAACGATCAGGTTTTTTGGGCCAGCCGCCCCCACGGCTGGCCCCTTTTTTTGTTTCGGGTCAAGGCAGGCCTTCTCGCGAGAAGCGAAACCGGCTCAGACTTGCCTCAGAGAGGCTTCAGATTCTTGGCGAAGGCTTTCCAGTTTGCCACATAACGGGCAGCCGACTCGGTCAGCTTGCTGATCGCTTCTTCATCTAGCACCCGCACCACCTTGCCCGGCGCACCCATCACAAGGGAATTGTCCGGAATGACCTTGTCCTCGGTGATCAGGCAATTGGCACCGATCAGGCAATTCTTGCCAATCTTGACGCGATTGAGGATGGTCGAGCCCATGCCGATCAGCGTGTTATCGCCGATGGTACAGCCATGCAGAATCACATTGTGACCAATCGTGCAGTCGGCACCAATTTCGACAGGGCAGCCGGGATCGGTGTGAAGGGTGCAATTTTCCTGCACATTGCTGCGCTCGCCAATGGTCAGTGGTTCATTGTCCCCACGCAACATTGCGCCAAACCAGACGCTGGCATCGCGCTTCATGATCACTTTGCCAATCAGATCTGCAGAAGGCGCCACCCAATAGGCTCCCTCTTCTGGCAGGTCTGGCTGAAATTCTCCCAACTGATACAGGGCCACGATAGTCGCCTTTCATTTCTAGAGCTTTGAAGTCATTACCAATCAGGATACAGACTTCTCCGCATCATCGAAACCACGCTCTTTGGGCAAGCCGGCACATGCGCACAAGACGATGGCCGCACCATCCCCCGTCAGCTTATGACCCAGGCGGCCCCAAGAAAGGTGTTCATCAGCAACACACCCGAACAGGCGCTCCAGATACCGGCAATGGCCGAAGAGCCGAACAACCAGCCAATCGGCCGGTTTTCCAGCCGTCGTCCTCGCAAGGCATTGCGCATGATGATGAACGGTCCGGCAAAGGTACACATAACGACCGACGACAACACACCGGGAAAACTGCGCGCGGACACCCGGAAACCAGCCGGGCGCTGGGCAATCATTTGATAGAGCGTGGAGAGAATGCCAGCACAAACGAATCCGACACATGTCACATAGACCAACGCAAACACTTCCAGTCCACCGACAGTACTCATGACCCAAATCCTCACTGGGTCTTGGCGGCATCCCAAACAGCTGCATGCTCCCGACCCTTTTTGAAACAGTTTCAGGCGACAAATGGCGGAAAACAGCCCCTCGCCCTTCAAATCGAACCATCCCGTGTCATGCTGGGACAGCCGATCTGTTATTGAGCAAGGCGGTGCAAAGGACGTGCCGCAGCTCAGACGATAGCTGTACACATGGCAGATTGATGGGGCGATTGGGTAAAGGTATGCTCGCGGACAGGGCATGCGTGATTCACCCACGCCTGCACCGCCTCTCAGCAGATCAATGGCAAAAAGGTAACAAATGGCACAGCCCCTGGAAGAGCATGGCTCCCCTCAACGCTGGATTTTCTTCTTTCTGGTATTCGGGCTGATTGGCATAACAATCCTGTTCATCATTAGCCGGGTGTTTCAGTATTCCGGTCCGGCCTTGGTCAATTCTCCCTACAGCACGGACAAGCGTCTGCTGGCTTTCGAACTCGGAGATACCCGCTTTTACATCCCGGAAAACACAATCCGTCACCCTGAGCAACGCAATGGTCAGCGGGTCAACAAGCTCGACCTGATCATGCTGTGGCCGGGCCTCGATGGCTTCGACCTCGACAATCAGGTCGCCTTTTACGATGTGTCGGAAAAGTCAAAGCTGATCTTCGTTTCACTCAGCCATCAGGACGAGGTGCTGTCGAGCTCGGACCGTCTGTATGCGGTCTACAGCCAGTATTTTGTTGGCGAGCCAATCAAGGCGGAGGGTGGGTTGATCGGCTTTGCCATGGCCCCGGATTCCAGCTTTGCCGGGGAAAGGATCTATTTCAAACCCGATGATCACAATCCCTTTGCCGCCCGCTGCATCACGCCGGTGGAGAAGAGTCCCACCTTCTGTCTGCGCGATCTCAAACTCAACGACACGACCCAGCTGACCTATCGGTTCCGACGCCCTCTACTGGCCGAGTGGCGTGCATTGGATGCAAAGATCAAACAGCGGGTCAGCGCCTTCATCCGCAAGTGAGATGAAAGGACGACACAAAAGAAAAGCCGCATGAGAAGCTCCCATGCGGCTTGATAACTACTCGAATGCGTTCGATTCTAGTCTTCTTCGAGATCGAATTCCAGAATGGCCATCGAGAAATTGTAGGACAGGTCACCATCTTCTTCATCACGGAAGAGAACACCGACAAACTCGTCTTCTACATACACTTCGGCAGAATCATCCTTGCGCGGCCGCACCCGAACCTCAAGGCTCGGAGACTGCAAGGTCGCACGCATGAATTTCTGAACTTTCGCCAATTCGGTCTTTTCCAAATTCGCCTCCTGCAATTGATGACCCCGCCGGGCAGGGCCATGTCCATAGTCAAGGGGACCCTACCGGAGGAAGGGAAGACCCGAACATTGATTTTGGTTGACCGCTGATCTCGCACAGCGTCCGGGCAGAGTAAAGCCGCTTTCCACACCAATCTTGTCTTTTCGCCCCCATTGCACCGAATGGCCGCAGCGGAGACGATGTCAACTATGGATTACGGCGCCTCTTTGAGCAACTGGTTCATGCTGCGTGATGGTTCTGCGCATCCAGCCTGACCAACAACGCGGGCCGGAACGCCCGCAACGGTGCTGTTGGGTGGAACATCCTTGAGGACCACCGACCCGGCAGCAACCCGTGAGCAATGGCCAACCTCTATGTTGCCAAGCACCTTCGCGCCAGCCCCGATCAACACGCCATGACGGATCTTTGGATGACGATCGCCATCTTCCTTGCCCGTCCCGCCCAGCGTGACACCCTGCAGAATGGAGACATCATCCTCGATGACCGCCGTACCGCCAACCACCACGCCGGTAGCATGATCGAAAAAGATACCCTTGCCGAACGGCACCTTGGGGTGAATATCCACCTGAAACACCGCCGATGCGACGCTCTGCAAATAGAGGGCAAAATCCTGCCGCCCCTGAGACCAAAGCCAATGGGCCAGCCGGTGGGTTTGGATGGCCTGAAAGCCCTTGAAATAGAGCAAGGGATCGATGAAGCGGTCACAGGCGGGATCGCGATCAACCACAGCGACAATGTCAGCCCGCATCGCTTCGCTGATCGAAGGATCGGAGGCATAGGCCTCACGATAGGCCTGACGAATGACTTCGGAATCCATGGCCGGATTGTGCAGACGATCCACCAGCCGGTGAATGACCGCATTTTCCAGTTTCCGGTGGCTGAGGATGGTCGAATAGATGAAGCTGCTCAGCACCGGCTCGGCGCGCACCACATCTTCGGCCTCTGCCCGCACCCGGTGCCAGACAGGATCGACCAGATCCAATTGGTCTTCGCTTCGCTTCACACTTGCTTCAGCCATGCTTCATCTGCCTCTTCTAAGCCTATGGAAGACTTTCAAACCCATTTCATTGTCGCTAGACATAATGAACAAAGAGATGCCCTGCAAGGTCTGCGACCCCAGTTTGGACTGCGCTCTTGCGGGATACCTACCAACTCCTTTTCAGCAAAGATACCATATTCATGAGCGACATCACAATTCACGACAAGATCCTTCTTGAGCGCTCCGGCCCCATCGGACGCATCGTCATCAACAACGAAGCCAAGCGCAACGCCATGTCACTCGATATGTGGCAGGCCATTCCCGGTGCGGTCAAAGCCCTCGATGATGAGGCCGAGATACACGTGATTGTGATCATCGGGGCTGGCGATGTGGCCTTCATTTCCGGAGCGGATGTCACTGAGTTTGATGTGGTGCGCAAGGATACGGCATCGGCCACCCGCTACGACGACATCACCGCCGAGTGTTATCGCTCGGTGCGCAATGCCAAAAAGCCGACCATCGCGCTGGTCAAGGGTTTCTGCATGGGCGCCGGCCTTGGCCTCGCGGCGGCCTGTGATTTGCGCCTGTCCAATGAGAGCGGCAAGTTCGGCATTCCCGCCGGGCGCCTTGGCGTTGGCTATCCCACCAAAGCCATTGCCGACATCGTCAATATCGTTGGCCCGGCCAAGGCCAAGGAGCTTTATCTCACCGCCAAGGTGCTGGATGCCACCGAGGCCGACGCCATGGGGTTGCTGAATGAAATCTATGCGGATGAGGAATTTTCCGAAAAGGTCGAGAAATACTGCCTCAATGTCGCCCGTCTCGCCCCGTTGAGCGCCCAGTATCACAAGGCGGCCATCAATGCGGCCTTCGGACAGGTTGATCATCTGTCGATGGACGAGTTGCGCTCCATGGCAACCACCTGCCTCGACAGTGACGATTATGCCGAAGGCCTGCGAGCCTTTGCGGAAAAGCGCAAGCCCGTCTTTGTTGGCAAGTAACCAAACACCCTTCAAGCAGGCCGTCACCTGACATCGCGCCGAGGATCAATCCTCAGCAAAGAAAGCCAGCGCGGCCTGTTTGAACACCTTGTCCCCGACAGCCACCATATGGTCACGACCGGGAATGTCGACCGCCCGCGCATCGGGCAAGACGTCAGCCAGTTCCTGCGCAGATCCGGCAATCACGTCGCGTGTACCAACCGCCACCAAGGCAGGCACAGACAAGGTAGACAGTTCCTCGACAGCGATTTTCTGCCGTGCTGACGCCATGCAGGCTGCCAGAGCCAGCCGGTCACTCCCGGTCTGATCGGCAAAATCACGAAATGCCTTGCCAGCCACATGCTTGATTGGCACACCGGGTTCCTCGCGCAAGGCCTTGATGATTGGCGCCGGATCACCGGTGCCATGGATCATGCTACCGCCAAGACCACCAAACACCACCTTGCGCACCCGCTCGGGATATTTAAGGCTCAAGAAGGCCGAGATCCGCGCCCCCATCGAATAGCCAATCACAAAGGCGCTCTCCAGCCCCATATGATCAAGAAGAGCCTTCGCATCCTCTGCCATGATCGGCGAGGTATACAGCTCTGGATCATACAGCTTTTCGCTCTCCCCATGGCCACGATTATCAATGGCAATCACCCGATATCCCGCATCGGTCAGGGTCTTGACCCAACCGGGATTGACCCAGTTGACCATCTTGTTCGACCCGAAGCCGTGGATGAGCAGAACCGGTTCACCGACCCCTTCATCAAGATAGGAAAGCGTATATCCGTCTGACGTGAATTCTGGCATGGTAGGCTGGCATTCATTCTGTTTGTATCAAAAGGTGAAGCGCACAGAGCGCAAGACCCGTTCTTAGCAGGTTGACGCGAAAGAGCAACCATCCAAAGGAAGTGAAGCCCCCTTCCTCCTCCTTCCCCTTACCATGGCACAGGGAATCAGGGATAGTCCGAAGGATAAACGAGGCAAGACTAGGATTTGTCGTCAAGGAGCGCTATGGTCCTGCCACTGCGAGGAGAGAAGAAAGGCAAGTCAATGGCCGGTCAGACCATTCCCCATTTCAAGAATGACGATGGCGTGTCCACCATCGAAATCGGGGTGCGTGAGTTCCAATGCATGGGAGCAACGCCGCCACAGGACCATCCCCATGTCTATCTCGATATGGGCAAGGCGGACGAAATTGTCTGCCCCTATTGCTCAACCCTCTATAAATTCAATGACAAGCTGGCGCCGGGCAAAACCGTACCGGACGGCTGTCTGCACAAATAGCCAATCCTGCCCCCCTAGCCAGTGGTCATGAGCAACCGCGCCGTTTCAGCGGAGCCAGTTCCCCTTGGATCAAGTCCATCGGAGGTCGCTTGCATGTCGGGAACCGGCAGCGAGGGAAAGAACATCATGAGCGAGCATTTGCCAATCATCGTTGTTGGAGCCGGCCCCGGAGGTCTCGCCACGGCGATAGCCTTGGCACACAAAAATATCCCGACCCTGTTGCTGGAGCGCAGCACCTTGCCCAACGAGGTCGGTGCTGGTCTGCAAATGTCCCCAAATGCCTCTGGTCTTTTGCAAAATTGGGGCGTCTGGCAGATGCTGGACATGCAGGCAGTCACTCCAAACCGAATCCGTATTCAGTCGGGTGTGTCTGGCAATCAGTTGACCGAGATTTCCACCCGCGAGATTTCCAATCGCTATGGCGCTCCATACATGGTTGTGCACCGGGCCGATCTGCAAACCGCTCTCTATCAACGCGCCAGCCAGATGGACCTGATCGAAATCGTCGATGGCTGCGACATGCGCGAAGTCAGCGAAACCGAAGAATATGTCGAACTGCGCTGCGAACTTGCCAGTGGCGAACAACGCCTCTTTCGCGGATCTGCCCTGATTGGCGCAGACGGCGTCTGGTCGCGCATCCGCAGTGATTATGTTGGATCCGGCGAGGCAGCCTATAGCGGCAAGACCGCATGGCGCACCACCCTGCCCATCCAGATGGCCCCGCCCAGCATCGATTGCGCCAATGTCGGCCTCTGGCTCGCCCCCAATGCCCATCTGGTCCATTATCCGATTGTTGGCGGCCACATGATGAACATCGTCGCCATCGTCAAGGATGACTGGAAAGAAGAGGGTTGGAATGTACCTGGCGATCCGCGCTGGCTCAACCAGCGCTTTGCCCGATGGCCCCGCGAAATCCGCGAGCTTCTGGCCGAGCGGGAAGACTGGCTCAAATGGGCGCTCTGTGGCCAAAATCCAAACCGGCCATGGACCAAAGGCAAGGTGGCGCTGATCGGGGATGCCGCCCACGCCATGCTGCCTTTCATGGCGCAAGGCGCGGCTATGGCGCTTGAAGATGCAGCCATTCTGGCCCGCGCCTTGAACGAGCTCGACGGCCCGATGGATGTCCGCCTCAAAGCCTATGAAATGGCGCGCAAGGCACGGGTTTGTAAGGTCGTGGCCAAGGCTCGCCGCAATGGTGACATCTATCATCTCGATGGCCTGATGGCGACGGCACGCAACATGACCATGCGCCTGATGCCAAAACAGCGGCTTCTGAGCCAGTTTGACTGGATCTATCGCTGGACACCGGAAAGTGTCACATTCGACACCTGACCCATTGTCCCGGCAGCTTTATCAATATCAATGTCCGCCGCGCAGCTTTTCATCCGCCTGAGGCTGCTGCTGCTTGCGAAGAGCGACAAAATCCTTCAGTTCCTTGCCGGGTTCATGCGGGAAGTGCGCCTCGCACATACGCAAGGCTTCGATATGATCGACCCGAAAGGACCGGAAGCCCTCGCGCAGTTCACACCAAGCCAGCAAGGTCCAGACCTGCCCCCAGAAATAGAGCCCCAAAGGCCGCACCCGACGGGCTGAGCTTTTGCCCTCAAGACTGATGTAATCCAGATCGAGATAGTGACGGTCCCGGCTCGCCCGCCGCAACTCATCAAGCAAGCCCCGCTCCCGCTCACCGGTTCGAAACGACAAGGCATAGAGCTGCGTTTCATTGATCAGGCTGCGCATGCCTGCAGGAATGACCGCATCAATCTTGACCAGAGCTTCCGCTGCACCCTTGGCCAGATCCTCACTGGCCCATGTCTGAACCATCCGCGCCCCCAACACCAGAGCGGTGACTTCATCGGCCGTGAAGGTCAGAGGCGGCATGTGATAGTCGCTCGACAGCAGATAACCGACCCGGGCCTCCCCCTCGATCGGCACCCCGCAGCCCTGCAAATGCGCCAGATCGCGATAGATGGTCCGCTTGGAGACTTCCAGCTGATCGGCAATGGCCTGCGCGGTCAGCAATCGCCCACCGCGCAAGGCTTGCACAATTTCAAACAAACGATCCGCCCGTCGCATGACAGTCTCCCCTTAAATTCAGGACGAGCCTAAAGCCAAGCAGACCGCCAGACAAGATCATGGCTGATGCAAACCAATCGGCGTGCCTTCACAATCGGCGATGGTTGTAATATCCCCCATGTCACCGGGCAAAGACGATTTGGGCAACAGAATCTTGCCTCCCAAACCCTCGACACGTGACAAGGCACCATCAATGTCAGAGGTGTAGAGATAAACCAGAACACCGCCATTGGCTGGCAGGATGTTGACAGCAGGCGTAATCGCACCGGTTACTCCTGCGTCGCCCTCTTTTGGGAACATCGCAAACGGCTTGGCCTGATCCCCATCGCCCATGGTGTCACGGATAAGGGTGATCTGCAGCAAGTCCTCGAAAAACTTGACGGATTTCTCGAAATCGATGGCAGGAATGGAAAACCAGGTGGCGGCATTGATAGGAAGATTTGTCATCTCTCTCTCCAGTTTGATCGCGGCCTCATCGCCGCTTGAGACCCACCATAATGAAAGGCTGCTGACAGCATGGTGTCAGCAGCCTTTCATGTCTTTGCACTTTTCCAAGGCTTCTTTAGTTAGCCATTCTCAGTTGGCCATTCTCAGTTAGCCATTCTCAGTTCGCATTCTCAGTTCGCATTCTCAGTTCGCTTGGGCCGACTGGGTAACGTTGGTTACGGCCTTGAAGGCGTCAAGCCGCCCAAAGCCGAAGTCCCGGTCGCGCCCCGTCTCGCCCAGATCCAGCGCCGAGCGCGCCAGACGCTCCTTGATGGCTCGCACAGCAAGGTCAGGTTCACGCCCCAGCATCAAGGCAACCGACCCGGAAATATAGGCTGTTGCCATCGATGTACCGGTTTGCAGTCCATACCCGTCCAGTCCGGCAGCCACCAGCACATCGACGCCAGGCGCAGCCAGTTCCACATGCGTTCCGCGATTGGCAAAATCATAAAGGCCATCATCCTCATCGGTGGCGGTCACCGCAATCACATTGTCATAAGCCGCCGGATAAGCTGCAGGCGCATCCGCCCCCTCATTGCCAGCAGCAGCCACCATGATGACACCTTTGGCATCTGCTGCGTCGACTGCAGCTGCCAGAAGAGAATCCTGCCGCCCTGCAAAGCTGAGATTGAGAATCTTGGCGCCATTGGCCACCGCCCAGTCGATGCCACGCACGATGTCGTAGCTGTCGCCCACCATGTGACCTGCCTCGTTGAACCGGAAAACCTGCGCCGACATCAAAGCCACGTCCCGCGCAACGCCTTTCATACCCGATTGCGCAGCAATGATCGAGGCCACAGCCGTGCCGTGGTCGGCATTGAGTGTCGCGCCATCAGCCTCAGGGAAGGCCGAGAAACTTTCGGTCACCTGCCCACCAATCGCCGGATGATCAGCTCTGATGCCGCTATCGATCACCGCCAGCTTAACCCCTTCACCGCTTTCACCATCGGTCAAGCGGGTCAGTCCCATCTTGGCGAAGGCATATTGCAGCTCGGCAAAAGGATCAGCGCTTTCGACCTGATTGTCCGCGGATGGATAGTAGTAATAGTTGGGTTGAGCGCGGAAAACCCGCTCATCAGTCGCCATGCGCAACGCTTCCTGCGGCGACATGCTCTCCGGATAGGCTACTTTCAAAACCACCTGATCCAGCAGCGCGACCCGCGTCTGCTCAAGTCGCGTCAATCCATATTGCTCAAGAAAGGCTTCAACGGTGGCCTGAGTCAGACCGGGTCGCAGGGTCACGACAAAATCCTTGTCACTCGACCAGGGTTTATCGCCAATGGAATAGATGCGCGGCTTGGCCCGCGCCACGCGCAGCACCTCAGGCAGCACAATGCGTGGATTGTAACGCGGTGGCTTGGGATTGCGCGCTTGCTGTGCCGGTCGTTTGGTCCGATTGGGCCGTTTCGTCACCTTGGGCCGCTTGGTGCGCACAGGTTTCTTGGTCTGTGGTGGCGGCGCGTCATAGACCGGAGCCTCGCGCTGACGCTGGCGTTCCCGCTCCCGCACCCCTTGAATGATGGTGATACCAAGCCCGATAGCCGGACCGATCAGATTGCTGCCGCCCCGGTCCCGGTGTTTGGGTTTGCGAACGCTCTCACTGTAATAGTCATTGGCGTGAGATGGCGCGACAAAGTCTGGGCTCAGCAACAACAGGCACCCTAGCCCCATACAGGTCAATGTTTGAAAAGCTGCTCGTTTCATTGTCTCTCCCCGATCGTTCGACAATAAACCACCAATTATCAAGATCAGCGCTGCACCCGGTCTCTGGTAACGGGTCGCCGCCCTGTCTCATTGTCAGAAATTGCGATGGATAATAGCACAAAATGATGCGCAAGACTGCGCACCATCAAGCAAACGTGATCCGGTCACTGGCTAACCGAGGCAAATTTAACCAGATCCGTGCTGTCTTTCAGGGCCTTGAGTACCACCTCAGCACCGCCTTCTGGCAGCTTGGTGTTGGGCACCATCAGCTCGAAAAAACCGCCAGCCTTCGGCCCGGCAACGATCACGGCATGTTGAGATTTCAGAAGCTTGGCAACATCGGCCATGCTTGCCTCACTCTTGAAGGCGATGAGGAACCGGGCGCCGGATTGCTGCGCGGCTTGCTCTGGTCCAGAGGCGGTTTTGAACTGACCGGACGCAGAAGGAGCAGCGGGTGCTCCGGGGCCAGTCTGCACAAGAGCACCGATAATCACCCCTTGGGCGACGATCACCACGGCAGCGGCAGCGGCGGCCAGTTGCATGCCGGGGCTTGCGAAATTACCCAGAACGTCCTGAATACGCTGCCACACGCCTTTGGCTGCGGCCTGAACCGGCGCTTCCTTTGCTTCGAGCGCATCAATTCCGGCCATCAGACGGTCGAGCCCGCCGGGCATCGGCGCACCAAGGGCCGCATGCTGTTCGGCAATTGCCGTGTCTTCCTCGGCGATCAAATCCAACTGCATCCGCATCTCGGGGTTGGCCGCCAGATAGGCTTCCACCTGCTCTGATTCATGCGACTCCAACAGGCCTTTGGCATACCAAGGCAGGAGCTTTTCAATTTCCGGATCATAAGTCATGTCTTTGTCCTCAACACTGGTATCCATAGGTCACGCCTTGTCCCTCATGGCCAGCCCCGGTCAAGACCGGCTTTGCGCATGAGTTCGGACAGTTTCTTTCGAGCATGAAACACCCGTGTCTTCACCGTATTGTCCGGAACCCCCAGAATCACGGCAATCTCCTTGATCGCCTTTTCCTGATAATAAACGAGATCAATCACTTCCCGATGCTCATCGCTGAGCTTGTTGATGCAGACCCGCAAGGCTGCGGCCTTATCCTGCTTCAGGGTCGTGACCTCCGGCGTGTCGCTGTCATCTTCCAGTCCGGATGCATAATCGTCATCCAGCTCGGCGTCCGAGCGCTTGCGCAGGAGCGAGATGGCCTTGTTGCGTCCGATGGAAATGATCCAGGACGAAACCTGACTGCGTCCTTCAAACCTGTCGGCAGCTCGCCAGACATCGATGAAGGTCTCGTTCACAAGTTCCTCTGCCACCGCCTCGCTTTTCACGAAACGCAGCAAATAACGATAAAGCCGAAGATGATGCCTCTGATACAGAAGCGCTATGGCTTTGCGATCATTGCGCGCAACCCCAGCCAGAAGCTCCAGGTCACGGGCATTTTCCGATCCAGACATGCGATCCTCGATTTCACTGTCATACCTGTGTCGTCTCACAGCGCAGTTTGGTTCAAAGAAATGAAAAATTCTTTGTCTCCCTGCACCTCCCCTATTAATGGCACAGCTTTGGCGAAAACCCAACGGCTGCATGTTTGCAGCGTTGCGTCCATGTGACGGCGAGCTGCAAAGAGCATCCCGGCCGATCATCAATAGTGGATGAACATCTGACACCGCCCATTTATGGCTGCTTCTCCCTCGATGCCCCTCTCACTCCCCCTTTCCTCCCGGTCCAAACCATTAGAAAAGCCACATCTCAAGATAGGATGGAAAAAATTTATTCAGCAAATTCAATGCCTTTTTAAAAACACCGAAAAAACTCCGAACATTTTTGAACCCTTTTGCCGCCCGCTGCGACTGATGAGTATAGGCGGCAGAAAACACCGCCACACAGTTTCAAAAAAGCGACACACAAGACCTTCAGATCAGACACACACCCTTTCGGAGAGAAACCATGTTCAAGAAAACCATTATGACCATCGCCACCATCGCAACCGTAACCGCTGGCGCAACCTTCGCCTTGCCAACCTCAGAAGCCGAAGCCGCCGGTGGCCGCCGCGCAGCAGCCTTTGCCTTCGGTGCCGTCGCTGGCTTGACCGTCGGAGCCATCGCAGCCAACCGCCATAACCACTATTATCGCCACCATGCTCCGGCACCAGTCTATTACGGTCGCCCGGCACCCTGGACCCCGGCCTGGTATGATTACTGCTCTGCCCGCTACCGGTCCTTCAACCCGCATACCGGCTACTTCATCTCTTACGGTGGCCGTCAACGCTTCTGCCGCTAAAAGTGTAGGACCACGCGACATCCTCCCTTTTGACCTTCCCCTTGGGCTGCCTTTCCGGCAGCCCTTTTTTTGTGCCCCTTCCCGGCGCTCCTCCCCCCAAATAGGCCGCTGCAAACAATTGAACCAATTGGCCTTTCAGAGCGACCTACGAGAAAGGCCATATCCCAAGAAAAGACCATTCCATCCACCCCGAACCAGACAAGTCAGGATCCACCATGCCCCGTCAAACCAAATTCATTGCCTTCTTGGTGGCTATCGTTGGAGCCCTGATTTTCTCTTTGCCGGATCAAGCCTGCAAATTGTCAGGCGGCCGCAAACTCGCAGAAGCGGCAGGCGTCATTGTCGAGCGCAGCAGCACCAAAGTCACCCAACGCGCCTCTGCTCAGACTCAGCCCCAGTTGCACATCATCTTTCTCGAAAAGGCCGCGAAAAAAGTTTGAACCATTCCGGCCACCACCGCGTCGTATCAATGTGAGGGACGCAACGACGCAACAAAGAGCGCCGATCACGGAATTAAGCCAAAAGCAATTGTTTAACCTAAACGGAGAGAGACCATGTTTAAGAAAGCCATCACCACTTTTGCTCTGGTTGCCACACTCGCAACCGCCGCTACCTTTGCCGCCCCAACCACCGAAGCCGAAGCCCGCGGGCGTGGCGGAGCCTTCGTGGCAGGCGCCATTACCGGACTTGCCGTTGGCACCATCGCCCACGCCCGCCACCGTCACCATGGCCACCGCTATTACGGCCATCGTTATTATGGCCCGCGCTATCGCCCGCATCGCGCTCGCTATTATGGTCGTCCGGCCCCTTGGACCCGTGCCTGGTACCGCTACTGCTCCAGCAAGTATCGGTCGTTCAATCCGCGCACCGGTTACTTCACCTCCTATGGCGGTCGCAAACGGTTCTGCCGCTAAACGCCGAACCTTCCCAAGACATCTCAAAGGCATTGTGCCGCCATGCGCTGTTGTGCATGGCGGCACAGCCGCTTGAGGCAAACATCAAAATTATGTGAGCACCGCACCCCATTTCCGCCACTTAAATCCGTATCCTGTCTGCATGGGCTATCGCACTGGTTGACATCCAAACCTCCAAGGAGCACCAATGATCAGACGAAATCTATCAATTTATCTGCTAGTTGCTGCGATTCTCCCTGCGCTGATGATCACCGTTCCAACCTCGGACGCGCAGGCCAGAAGCCGCACAGGGGCTTTCGTTGCCGGCATTGTGATCGGCGCCGCTGGCGCTGCCGCGCTTTATCACCACAGCAACAAGCGTTGGAATCGTGCCCGCAACCACTATCACCGCACCTTTCGCAGAGGGTGCCACACCCATAATGGCGTGCGCCATTGCCACCGCGCCCGCTCCTATCGGGCCTCACCGGTTTATTCCGGGCGCCCCAGACCATGGACTCGGGCATGGTATCGCTATTGCTCCAACAAATACCGGTCTTTCAATCCACGGACTGGCTATTTCACCACCTATAGCGGCCGCAAGCGCTTTTGCCGGTAAGCTCCAGCAGCATATATCCTGAAACATGACAGACCCCCTTGCAGCTTATGCTTGGGGGTTTTTCATTGCATGATTGATGGACAGGGTCGGACATTTTGCCGACAAGCGGCTTTTCTTTCTGCCAAGGACCATGCATCATCGGTCGCACAGCAGGCGAAGTGCTTCCCGTGACGCCAACCGCGCCTGCGCCGATCAGATCTGCAAGGAAAGACCCATGGACGCAGCCGCCTATTTCAGTTTCATCCTCACCGTCATGTTCAGCCCGCCGGGCATCGCCAATTTCGTGATCTGCACGATATTGCGCAACCGCCTCCATGCAAGCATTGCAGCGGTGGTGGCTGCCAGTGGCTTCATGTTTCTCAATCAGGCCTGGTTTGCCAAACAGGCGGTCAGCCATTACAGCCTGATGGCCATTCTTGCGGTGGTCGCCATGATGATCACCTCGCATCTGGCCTTCACCATTGGTGAGAAAATCCTTCGGGCAAAAAAATAGCCCGCTTTTTCAAGCGAGCCGCACAATAGAAAAAACCAGGGCACCACGAGGTGTCCTGGTTTTTGATTTCTTTCCCGTTCAGGACCGATGCATTGCACCGGCCCCTTGTCGGCCAATCGATTAGAATGGCAGGAACATTGGGATTGCGACCAGCGATACAAGGAACGCCAGGATCTGCAGTGGCAGACCAACAATCGCAAAGTCAACGAAGCGATAGTTGCCTGGTTCCAGAACCAGCATGTTCACTGGGGAAGCAACCGGCGTAGCGAATGCGGTAGAAGCAGCAATCGCAACACCCATCATGATTGGGTATGGAGACACGCCCATGGCCTGTGCAGCACCAATCGCGATTGGAGCGAGCAGAACAGAGGTCGCGGTGTTGGAAATAACCTGAGAGAACAGGGAGGTGATGACGAAGATCGCTGCCAGAAGGACATATGGACCACTATCACCAACCGCTGCCAGCAGCGTATTCACAACGAATTCCAGACCACCGGAAGACTTCAGAGCCGTTGCCATTGGCAACATACCGGCAATGAGAACCAGCGACTGCCAGTTGATAACCTTGTAGGTATCTTTGCCGTCCACGCACTTGGTCAGAACCATCAGCACGGAAGCGATCAGAATGGCGATCACGGATGGCACCAGCTTGAAGACCAGCAGGGCCAGCATGAAGGCAACAACGGCAACGGAAACCCATGCCAGATGTGGCTTGGCAACAACGTCTTCGATTTCTTCTGGCAGCGAAGCAACCAGGAAGTCTTTGGAGCGTTTGTTGAGGGTTTTGATGTTGTTCCAGTCACCAGCAACCAGCAGCTGATCGCCAAACTCGAGTTTGGTTTCAGCAAAGTTGCCTTCCAGCGGCTGACCACGACGCATGACGCCAACGGCACCAAGGTTGTGACGCTTACGGAAGTTGCTTTCTTTCAGGTTCTGACCAACCAGCTCGGAATTCTGGGTGACGATGAGGTCAGCCAGGCCGAGTTCACGAGCGGACAGATGGAAGTCATCTTCGCTCTTAGGCATCAGGGTCAGGCCGAGTTCTTTCAGCTTGCCTTCGTCCAGATCAGCAGCCTTCACACCATAGACCACATCGCCAGCAGCGAATGGGATAGCGGAATGTGCAGAAACCAGTTTGTTGCCATTTTTAGCCTGTTGCAGACCAAAGACGGAAACACCAAGCTGGGTACGCAGCAGAGCGTCTACAGCGGTTTTACCAACAAGACCGGAATTGTCGTTGATTTTCAGACGAACAGCGCGACCTTCGATTTCATAACGCTGCAGGAAGGAAAGGATCGAGCCAGCTTTGACTTCTTCTTCGCCTTCGACAACGTCTTTACGACCAACTTTTTTCAGCAGCGCGCCGCCGAACAGTGCGAAGTAACCAACACCCAGTGCCAGAATGACCAAGCCGATTGGGGTGAAGGTGAAGAATTCGAAAGGCTCCAGACCAGCACGTTTCAGCTGGTCAGCTGCAACGATGTTTGGAGGGGTACCGATCAGGGTCAACATACCACCGATCAAAGCACCGAAGGACAGAGGCATCAGCACTTCCTGGCGCTTCATGTTTGCACGCTGTGCAAGACGGATAGCAACAGGAATGAAGATGGCCACGGCGCCCGTGGAGCTCATGAATGCGGAGATGATCGCAACAGCGGTCATCAGAAGCGCGATCAGCTTGACGCGTCCTGTACCGGCCCATTCAACGATCTTATCGCCCATGGCGTAGGACACGCCGGTCTGAGCAAGACCTTCACCAACCAGGAACAAGCCACCGATAAGGAGAACAACGGTTGCCCCGAAGCCGGCCACGCCCTGTTTGGCGGAGATGATTGGATCGCCACCGGTGATCTTGTGACCAAGTACCAGTGCGAAGATTACGAGAATAGCGACAAGGTCGAGACGGACTTTATCGCTGACGAACATAATGATGGCGATAGCCAACACAGCAAATACGTAGATTGTGTTCGGTTCCATGGCAGGCCCATTTGCATGTGAGTAGAAATTAGGCGGAATTTAGACAGCCACAGAATAGTCCAGCTGCAACCCAGCTGCCACTAGCTTAAAGGCCCTGTTGCACCCGGTTTAAGCGTTGCAACCTCCGTAAAAAGGCCGACATTCGCCCCTTTTGCACCCAAACGGGGTGCAGTCGGAAACGGGTGCAACTGTTGCAAGGAGAAAGAAGGGAGCGGATAGCGAAAAGATCAGGAAATCCGCTTGGTGCGGGCACCGGGACTCGAACCCGGACGATCTAGGATCGAGGGATTTTAAGTCCCTTGCGTCTACCAATTCCGCCATGCCCGCAAATAAAGCTCGTTGATACGAGTCGGATCATTGCTAATGCGTAGTTTGGGCAATTGCAAGCAAGTGGATTACCGCGATCCACAAGCTCAGAAGGGGTCTAACGTTACAAATACACAAGAAAATGGGCACCCGAAGAAGCCTCGAATGCCCATGAAACAATTGTGAAACACTATTTTAACGTTCCAAATTCGCCAAACGACTCAGCCTAACCTTCATGTCCCTTGGCGATTGGAGCCTGAAATTGCAGCCCCATATCCCATGGGAAATAGATCCATGTGTCCTGCGAAACTTCAGTCACGAAGGTGTCGACCAGCGGTCGTCCCATCGGCTTGGCATAGACAGTTGCGAAGTGCGCTTTGGGCAGCATTGCGCGCACCACTTTGGCAGTTTTGCCCGTATCGACCAGATCGTCGATGATCAGCACGCCTTCGCCTTCCCCCCCATGAACATCGACCACAGACGGGTCGATGGGCTTGATCACATCCATCTCGCCCTGACTCTCATAGTCATGATAGGAAGCCACACAGACCGTATCGATCATCCGCACTCCGAGTTCACGGGCAATGATCGCGGCAGGCACCAAACCGCCACGGGTGATGCAGACAATCGCCTTCCATTCAGCGACGCCCTTCAAACGCCAGGCAAGGGCGCGGCAATCGCGGTGAAACTGTTCCCAATAGACGGGGAATGCATTGTTGGACGCTTCAGACATCGGATTTCAATCCTTCCAAGAGACAAGAGGGTTGCAGCCATCGACAGGCCCGGCAAGGCCCCGCCGGACGACCTAAAATTGCTTTTGTTGCTGGTCTTTGAGTTCTTCAATCAGCGCTTCGACGGCCAGTTTTGCAGCCATCAGCGTTTTCTGGTCCCGACTGCGCAGGACGATATTGGTCGCGAACAGATCATCACGGATATAGGGATAGGAGCCGATAACCACGCCGGGATGGGCCTTTTGCACCTCGCCCAGACGTCCGGCCACGATCCCCTCGCCCAATCCGGTATCGATTGTAACACTTTCGATCTGGCTGCCGGCTTCCAGAGTGGGCGCAATGGCATCCATCATGGCCTGCATGACCGAAGGGACGCCGGCCATCACATGCACATTGCCCAACCGGAAGCCCGGCGCACTGGAAACCTTGTTCTCGATCAGATCAGCCCCAAATGGGATTCGCGCCATGCGCTTGCGGGCGTCATTGAAATCGGCCCCTGGCATTTTGGCATAGTGAGCCTCAAGAATCGCCATCGCGCGCGGGTCGTGATCGATTCCCACACCAAAGGCTGCGGCCACCGCATCCGCAGTGATGTCATCATGGGTTGGCCCGATGCCGCCAGTTGTAAAGACATAATCATACTGCGCCCGCAGCGCGTTGACCGCATCAATGATCGCTTCCATATCGTCAGAGACGATCCGGACCTCTTTTAAATCGATGCCAAGCTGGGTGAGATAATCCGCAATGAAGCCGACATTCCGGTCTTTGGTGCGACCGGACAGGATCTCGTCCCCGATCACCAATATGGCGGCTGTCTTGATTTTTGCATCCATTGCCATAGATCCTCTATTGGAGCATGATCTGCTTGCACTGTGGCAGCACAGCTCGCCAGTACGGTGCGTTTCGTACGGCACAGAGCCAGTCACAGGGCGCGTTGAATGCACTTCGCTTTAACCCATGCGCGCCTTTGCCACAAGATGCGGTTGATTCTCTCGCCCCAACTCTCAACAAATAGATAGGTTAGATTCGCCACAATGATCCGGCATGACCCTACCGCACCGCCAATCGCACGCAAACTCAGATCATAGCGCACTAGAAAAAAGATCATGTTATTCGAAAGCCCCCTCATCTCCGGTCGTCTTATCCAGCGTTACAAGCGTTTCCTTGCCGATATCGAACTCGAAGATGGCTCGATCATCACCGCCCATTGCGCCAATCCCGGCTCGATGCTCGGCCTCAAGGATCCCGGCACGCGCGTCTGGCTGTCAAAATCGAACAACCCCAAGCGCAAGCTTGCCTATAGCTGGGAGCTGCTGCAGTTGGACGATGCAATGATCGGCATCAACACCGCCCTTCCCAATCGCATCGTCGAAGAAGCCATTCTGGCCGACAAGATCCCCGAGGTGAGCGGCTATCAGACCCTCAGGCGGGAAGTGAAATACGGCAAAAACAGCCGCATCGATCTGCTGCTCGAAGATCCGGACAAGGCCGACTGCTATGTGGAGGTGAAGAATGTCCACCTCCTGCGGCAAGCGGGGCTGGCAGAATTTCCGGATTCGGTCACCAAGCGAGGTGCCAAGCATCTGGTTGAATTGGGGGACATGGTCGAAGAAGGCAAGCGAGCTGTGATGCTCTATCTGGTCAATCGTACGGACTGTGATCGCTTTGCTCTTGCTGATGACATTGATCCTGCTTATGCCACAGCCTTCACTCAGGCCCGCGCCCGAGGTGTGGAAGCACTGGTTTATGCCTGTGATATTACGGAGCAGGGTATTCATCTCTCCCATGCCCTGTCCTTTGCCGATTGACAGAGAATACAAAAAGCGGAACATAGTCCCCAATCAGGGCTGAACGGCGATCAACATGTCTCAGCCAAACAAAGAAGACGACAAACGGAACCGACCCAATGGTAAATTATATTGCGGCCACCGATGGCCCAATGCGCAACACTGGTGACATCAGACTCTTTGGTGAAGAGGCTTTCGAAGGCATGCGTCGCGCCGGGCAATTGGCAGCCCGCGCCCTTGATGGCGTAGCAGAAATGATTGCCCCCGGCGTCACCACCCAAGCCATTGATGATTACATCCGCACCTTTTGCGAAGAAAACAATGCCCTGCCCGCAACCCTTAACTATCGTGGTTATACCAAATGCAGCTGCACTTCCATCAACCATGTGGTCTGCCATGGTATCCCCAATGACAAACCCCTGAAGGAAGGCGACATTGTCAATGTCGATGTCACCTATATTCTGGATGGCTGGCATGGAGACAGCTCACGCATGTATCCGGTCGGCCAGATCAAGCGGGCGGCTGAGCGGCTGATCGACGTCACCTATGAAGCACTGCAAATCGGCATCGCGACTGCCAAGCCCGGCAACACGACCGGTGACATTGGCGCCGCCATTCAGGAATTTGCTGAGCGGGAACGCTGCGGCGTCGTGCGCGATTTCTGCGGCCATGGCCTTGGACGCCTGTTTCACGACGCGCCCAACATCCTTCATTATGGTCGCAAGGGTGAAGGAGTGGAGCTGAAGCCCGGCATGATCTTTACCATTGAGCCGATGATCAATCTGGGAAAACCTCATGTGAAGGTGCTCAACGACGGCTGGACAGCGGTCACCCGCGACCGGTCCCTGTCGGCGCAGTTCGAGCATTCCGTGGGCATCACCGACGATGGCTGTGAAATCTTCACCTTGTCGCCGGCAGGCTACGACAAGCCCCCCTATCTGACGCCCAACAGCTAGGGAGAGCCGATGCGCGGTTTGAAGGATTCAGCAGGCACACCCCATTATGTGGGACACAGGGACAGGCTTCGCGGCAAATTTCGCGAAGCCGGTGCCGAAGCGCTGCATGATTACGAGTTGCTCGAGTTGCTTCTGTTTCGCAGCATTCCACGCCGGGACACCAAACCACTGGCAAAAGCCCTGATCAACCGTTTCGGCTCCTTCGCTGAAGTCCTCTCAGCCCCTGAAAAGTTGTTGCTGGAAATGGATGGCATTGGCCAGTCCGTTGTCACCGATCTAAAGCTCGTGCAGGCCGCCGCCGCCCGCTTTGCCTCTGATCAGGTCAAGGACCGCCCCGTCTTGTCCTCATGGCAGGCCGTGCTCGATCATTGCCGCACAGCAATGGCCTTTAATGACATCGAACAATTCCGCATTCTCTTTCTTGACAAGAAGAACGCCCTGATCGCCGACGAGGTGCAGCAGACCGGCACGGTCGATCATACCCCCGTCTATATCCGCGAAGTGGTCAAACGGGCGCTGGAACTGTCAGCCACTGCGATCATTATGGTCCACAATCACCCCAGCGGCGACCCCACCCCGTCACGGGCTGACATCGAGATGACCAAACAGGTAGCAGACGCTGCTGACCCCTTGGGCATTTCCCTCCATGACCACATCATCGTCGCCCGCAATGGTCACACGAGTTTCCGCGGTCTCGGCCTGATCTGACCTTTCAAATTCTGCCCGAAACACAGATACGCACTATTGCTGCGACCAAATATCCTGCGCCGCACCCATTTTTTATTTGCAATGCAGTATTTGCACGTGACCATCACCCAATTGCCAAGATTATCTAAGACTTTCGTCACAAAACACAGTGACCTTTGCACAATTTACAGCCAGCCGCGCGGATATATTCCACAAAAACCGACTATTTCGCAATCAACCTTCCAAAAGGCTGCTATTTCGACGCCATTTGTACCGAAAGCCCCATATCATTTGACCATATTTTGGGCACTTATCCCGAAAAACAGCAATAATGATCAAATTTAAGCTCGAAACATTTGTGTCCGTCCCCGCTTCTTGCTAAAAAGTTGTCCGGGACACAGATCTCAACACAAAAATAAGCATCACATTCCAAACAAAATAAGTGGTGACCAAGCCACCGAGACCTCAGGAACAGCGAGTCAAATGGAATATTTTATACAACAGCTGATCAATGGCATCACATTGGGGTCGATCTACGGCCTGATCGCCATTGGTTACACCATGGTTTATGGCATCATCGGCATGATCAACTTTGCCCATGGTGACATCTTCATGGTCGGTGCCTTTATTGCACTGATTACCCTTCTGGCCATCACCGCCATGGGCGTCACCTTTCTGCCGATCGCGCTGCTGATCGTGCTGATTGTTTCGATGCTGATGACCTCGGTTTGGGGCTGGAGCGTCGAACGCCTTGCTTACCGCCCGTTGCGCGGTTCGTTCCGACTGGCTCCACTCATCACCGCGATCGGCATGTCCATTGTGCTTCAGAACTTCGTTCAGATCGTTCAGGGCGCGCGCGTCAAGCCGCTGCCGCCCCAGATCACCGGCGGGTTCCAGTTGATGGAAAAAGACGGGTTCGTTGTTCAGCTGTCCTACATGCAGATCCTGATCATCGTCACCACGGTCTGCTTGATGGCCGGCTTCACATTGCTGATCAACAAGACCTCTCTTGGCCGCGCCCAGCGCGCCTGTGAGCAGGATCAGAAGATGGCAGCACTGCTTGGCGTCAATGTCGACCGCACCATCTCGCTGACCTTCGTTATGGGGGCGGCTCTGGCATCGGTCGCGGGCATCATGTTCCTGCTTTACTATGGCGTGATCGACTTCTTCATCGGCTTCCTGGCCGGGGTGAAGGCCTTCACCGCAGCGGTTCTGGGCGGCATTGGCTCTTTGCCGGGCGCAATGCTTGGCGGCCTGTTGATCGGCCTGATCGAGACCTTCTGGTCCGGTTACTTCTCCGTTGAATACAAGGATGTGGCAGCCTTCTCGATCCTGGCAATCGTCCTGATCTTCCTGCCATCCGGCTTGCTCGGCAAGCCAGAAGTGGAGAAGGTCTGATATGTCTGCAGCACCTCAAAGCCGCATCCAGTCCGCATTGAAAGATGCAGGTCTGGCGGCGCTCGTCACCCTTGCGCTGGCCTGTATCATGGTCGGCATGAAAACCGAGACTGTCCCCGGTGGCCTCGCCCTCAAAACCGAGTGGCCCCTGGTTGCCACCATGGTTGCGGTGGTGTTTGCTGGTCGCCTGCTGATGGGCCTGTTCATCTGGCAGGGCAACAATGCCATCGCCGATGCCACCAAATCCCTGATGCCGAAAACCGACACCCTGACCAAGATCGGAACCTTCATTGGTCCGGCATTGCTGGTCTTCGCCGTCACCCTGCCCTTCTATGGCAACCGCTATGCGATTGACCTTGGCATTCTGGTCCTGACCTACATCATGCTTGGTTGGGGTCTGAACATCGTGGTCGGCCTGGCTGGCCTGCTCGATCTGGGCTATGTCGCCTTCTATGCCGTGGGGGCCTATTCCTACGCCCTGCTGGCCCAGTATTTTGACCTCTCCTTCTGGATTTGTCTGCCACTGGCCGGGATTCTTGCCGCATTTTGGGGCATCATCCTCGGTTTCCCGGTGCTGCGTTTGCGCGGCGACTACCTCGCCATCGTAACCTTGGCATTTGGTGAGATCATTCGTGTCGTGCTGCTCAACTGGTATGAGTTTACCGGAGGTCCGGACGGCATTTCGCGTATTCCGCGTCCCAGCTTCTTTGGTCTGGAATTCACTCGCAAGAATGGCTTTGCCGATTTCTTCGGGCTGGATTATTCCTCGCTGCACCGGGTGATCTTCCTGTTCTATCTCATCCTTGCGCTGGCCTTGTTGACCAACTTCATCACCATGCGCCTGCGTCGCCTGCCGATTGGCCGTGCATGGGAAGCTTTGCGCGAAGACGAGATTGCCTGTCGCTCGCTTGGCATCAACACCACCAACACCAAACTGACTGCCTTCTCGCTGGGCGCCATGTTTGGCGGCTTTGCCGGTGCCTTCTTTGCAACCCGTCAGGGTTTCATCTCACCGGAAAGCTTCACCTTCATCGAGTCGGCAATCATCCTCGCCATTGTGGTTCTGGGTGGTCTGGGCAGCCAGTTGGGTGTCGTCATTGCCTCGATCTTCATGATCGGCGGCTTTGAGGTCTTCCGAGAACTGGAAGAGCTGCGCATGCTGGTCTTCGGCCTTCTGATGGTTGTCATCATGGTTTGGAAACCGCGTGGTCTGGTTTCCAGTCGACAGCCATCCGTCTATTTGAAAGAAAAGAAAGCCGTATCCGGCGATCTCGTTGCGGAGGGTGAAGGATGAGAAGCTGGCAAGACAACCCAATCCTCACCGTTGAGCATCTCACGATGCGCTTCGGTGGTCTGGTGGCGATCAACGACCTGTCCTTCGAGGTCGGTCGCAAGGACATCACCGCCCTGATCGGCCCCAACGGCGCTGGCAAGACCACGGTCTTCAACTGCGTCACCGGCTTCTACAAGCCGACCGAAGGCTGCATCACCATGAACAGGGCCAATGGCGAGCAATTCCTGCTGGAGCGGATGCCCGACTTCCAGATTTCCCACCATGCCCGCGTGGCAAGGACCTTCCAGAATATCCGCCTGTTTGGCGGCATGACCGTTCTGGAAAATCTGATGATTGCCCAGCATAACAAACTGATGGTCGATTCCCTCTTCACCATTGGTGGCGTACTGGGACTGGGCTCCTTCCGCCGCTCGGAACAGGACTCGATCGAGAAGGCCAAAACTTGGCTCGAACGCATCGATCTGATTGACCGGGCCGACGATCCGGCAGCGGACCTGCCTTACGGCGACCAGCGTCGCCTCGAGATTGCCCGTGCCATGTGCACCAATCCCGAGCTGCTCTGCCTCGACGAGCCCGCAGCTGGTCTTAACCCAAAGGAAACGCTGGAACTCAATCAGCTGCTTCTGTCTATCCGCGAACTTGACGACACCGCAGTTCTGCTGATCGAGCATGACATGTCGATGGTGATGCAGATTTCCGATCACGTGGTCGTGCTTGATTATGGCGTCAAGATCTCTGATGGGGACGCACAGTTCGTGCAGAATGACCCGCATGTCATCGCCGCCTATCTCGGTGTGGATGACGATGAGGTCGAGATTGCCGAAGCGGAAGCCCATATTGCCCACCAAGAGGAGACAATCTCATGAGCGAGCCACTCCTCAGCCTCAGAGGGATCAAAACCTACTATGGCAAGATCATCGCCCTTCGCGGCATCGATATCGATGTCAATGAAGGGGAGATCGTGACCATCATCGGAGCCAACGGTGCCGGCAAGTCCACCACCATGATGACCGTCTGCGGCATCGCCAAGGCTCGTGAAGGCACCATCACCTATAATGGCGAAGACATCACCCGTCTGCCGACCCACGAAATCGCTCATCGCTCGATTGCCCAGTCCCCGGAAGGCCGCCGCATTTTTGGCCGCATGACGGTGATGGAAAATCTGCTGATGGGGGCTTCGGTCATCAATTATGCGCATATGGACGAAGATCTGCGTATGGTGTACGACCTCTTCCCGATCCTCGAGAAGCGGCAAAACCAGCGCGGCGGCACCCTGTCCGGTGGCGAACAGCAGATGCTGGCGATTGCCCGCGCCCTGATGTCCCGCCCAAAACTGCTGATGCTCGACGAACCATCCCTTGGTCTTGCACCGCTGGTCGTCAAGCAGATCTTCGAGGTCATCAAGGAACTGAATGAAAAACAGGGCCTGACCGTTTTCCTCGTTGAGCAGAATGCCTTTCACGCCCTTCGCCTTGCCCATCGTGGCTATGTCATGATCAACGGGCAAATCACCCTTTCGGGTGGCGGCCATGAATTGCTGGAAAATCCAGAAGTTCAGGCAGCCTACCTCGAAGGCGGCAGACACTGAGACCAAGGAGAAACACCATGTCTTTGCTCTGGGAAAATTCCTTCTTGGCCTTTTTCTTTCTCACCGTCCTAATCGGCGGTGGTGCAGCCTGGATGTCCGGTCGGGGGATTGCCCTGTCCTGGCGTCCGCCCTTTCAAATCGCGATTTATATGCTGCTGCTGGCGCTTGTCGTTCGCTTTCTGCATTTCTCGCTGTTCGAAGGCACCCTACTCTCGCTGCATTTCTACATTATCGACTTTGCAGTCCTGCTGGCCGCCTGCTGGCTTGGTTACCGCTACACGCGGACCAATCAGATGGTCAACCAGTATAACTGGCTGTATGAGAAGGTGAGCCCGCTCAGCTGGCGGGACAAGCAGGGCTAATCCCCTGTAACGAGGTTGGAAGCGACGGCTACCCGCCGCTTCTCCGTCTCGGAACAAGACCATATTCCAATGGTTTAGCTCTAAAGACGACAAAAAAGGGATTGAATATTCAAAAAAATTCAGCCCTAATTCGACAGACCGTAAGGTTCAATAAAAAAATCACACCAGAATATTGTGGTCGACGCGATCGCAATGGAACGCACAAACATCTCACGGGAGATTTTCATGAAAAAAGCACTTTTGGCAGGCGTCGCACTTGCAGGCTCTCTGGCTTTGTCCAGCGCAGCTTATGCCGACATCATTATTGCTACCGCTGGCCCAATGACCGGTCAGTATGCATCCTTCGGTCAGCAGATGAAAATCGGCGCTGAGCAGGCTGTTGCCGACATCAACGCTGCCGGTGGCATCAATGGCGAAAAGCTCGTTCTGGAAGTTGGCGATGACGCCTGCGACCCGAAACAGGCTGTTGCTGTTGCCAACCAGATGGCAGGCAAAGGCGTGGTCTTCATGGCTGGCCACTTCTGCTCCGGTTCTTCTATCCCGGCTTCCGCTGTTTATGCTGAAGAAGGCATCGTCCAGATTTCGCCTGCTTCCACCAACCCGAAATTCACCGACGAGCGTCCAAATCCGGATGGCGGCACCTATCGTGTTTGCGGTCGTGATGACCAGCAGGGCGAAGTGGCAGGCAAACTGCTGTTTGAAGAGTTTGGCGACAAGAACATTGCTGTCATCCACGACAAAACCGCTTACGGCAAAGGCCTGGCTGACCAGACCCTCGCCAACCTTGAGAAGCTCGGCGGCAAGTCTATGATGTATGAAGCCTACACTGCAGGCGAGAAAGACTATACCGCACTGGTTTCCAAACTGAAGCAGGCCAAAATCGACGCGCTTTATGTCGGCGGCTATCACACCGAAGCCGGCCTGATCGTGCGTCAGATGCGTGAGCAGGGCATGGACACCGTGCTGATCTCCGGTGACGCTCTGGTGACCGACGAATATTGGTCCATCACCGGTGACGCTGGCGAAGGCACCCTGATGACCTTCTCGCCGAACCCATCTGACAACCCGGAAGCCGCTCCTGTTGTAGAGAAATTCAAAGCCGCTGGCAAAACCACCGAAGGCTATGTTCTTTACACCTACGCAGCAATCCAGGCTTGGGCTGATGCCGTCACCGCAGCAGGCTCCACGGATTATGACGCCGTGAATGCCGAATTGAACAAAGGCGATTTCTCCACCGTTCTGGGCAATCTGTCCTTCGATGAAAAAGGCGACGTGACCCTGCCAGGCTATGTCTGGTACAAGTGGAGCAAAGGCAAATACGACTATAAATAATCGGTTGATCAGCCTTGCTGATATCCCGACTTTCTAGTTGATCGCCACGAAGGCTCCCGAACAGTGTGTTTCGGGGGCCTTTTCCGTCCCGACCCCATCGCTCTGAGGGCCACTTCCGACACGTCAGAGAGGCACCATGCTCGCCTATCTCGCGCTCGCATCCGCCATGATGCTGACCGGCATCAATGTGGCTCTGGGCAAACTCATCATCGTGGAAATGTCTCCCGCTTCCTTCGCAATGCTCCGCTTTGTGGTGGCAAGCCTGTGTCTTGTGCCTCTGGCCATGCGCGAACGCGAAGGCTGGCAAAGTCTCAGAAGCCTGTCGCCAAGAGCCTGGGGTGAAATCGGCCTGTTGTCATTGTTCGGTGTCGTCGGCTTCACCACCCTGATGCTGATCGGCATCCAATATACCTCGGCCATCAATGCTGGCATCATCGCCTCGGCCTTGCCTGCCATTATCGCCCTTCTCAGTTGGCTGATCCTCAAGGAAGTGATTTCACGCCAAAAGGCCCTGTCGGTGTCCCTCGCGGTCCTGGGGATCGCCTGCCTCAATCTGGCCAGCCCCCACGGCGCGCCTCCAGCCGGTCTGAACAACGCCTCTAACTGGTTATTCACCCTGATCGGCAACGCCTTTATTTTGGCGGGCGTCACCTCCGAGGCGGTCTTTGCCATCCTCACCCGCCGCTACGCTGCCCGCATTCCGCCATGGACCCTGACGATGATCGTCCATCTGTTGGCGATCCCGATCACCATTCCCATCCTATTCATGCAAGACGGCGGCTGGCATTTGCCCGATACTGATTGGCACTTCTGGTTGCTCAGCCTCTATTACATCCTGACGGCAAGCGTCTTGTCCTTCTATCTCTGGTGCATTGGCATCAAGACCATTCCTGCATCCACCAGCGCCCTATTCACGGCACTGGTGCCGGTCACGGCCATGCTAATCGCCGTCTTGGTTCTTGGCGAACACCTCTCTATTGTGCAAATCATGGGTCTGCTGGCCATCTTGACGTCCCTCGCCATCGGACTCAAACCCGCCCCAACCTCACTCCGGGACTGACGACATGCTCAATCTGATCACCGACATTGAAGGCATCCGGATCGGTCATGCCAGCGACAAGACGCTCAAATCCGGCACGACTGCCCTTCTCTGCGACTGGCCTATGGTGGCCTCCTGTGCAGTCATGGGCGGTGCACCGGGCACCCGCGACACCGATCTGCTGAGCCCCGATCAGACGGTTGAAGCCGTCGACGGCCTTGTTCTGTCCGGCGGGTCTGCCTTTGGTCTTGATGCCGCTGGCGGCGTACAGGGATGGCTCAGGCAACAGGGGCGCGGCTTTGCCATCGGACCGGTCAATGTGCCCATCGTGCCAGCCGCCATCCTGTTTGACCTGATCAATGGCGGCAACAAGGAATGGGGGCGTCAGAGCCCCTATTGGGACATGGGCTGGCAAGCGGCAGAAACCGCCAGTGACCGGTCATTCGACATCGGAACAGCAGGCGCTGGCACCGGCGCGCTGACAGCGGGCCTTAAGGGTGGCTTGGGCTCGGCCTCCGATGAAGACCAGCATGGCATCCGGATCGCCGCTCTGGTGGCCGTCAACGCCCTTGGCCGGGCCACCATGGGGGACAGTCGCCATTTCTGGGCAGCGCCCTTCGAACAGGGCAATGAATTTGGTGGGTTGGGCCTGCCCCCACACCTGACACCGGACATGCAGGCCCCCTTCACCAAAATGGACGCCATGCAGACCGGACTCTCTCTGGAAGGCCTTGAGACAGACGATCTGAGCAAACCCGGCGGCAACACCACCATCGGCATCATCGCCACCGATGCAGCCCTGACCAAGGCCCAGGCCAAGCGTCTGGCCATCATGGCCCACGATGGCTTTGCCCGCGCGCTCTGGCCCTCCCACACCCCACTTGATGGCGACATGATCTTTGCCCTTTCCAACGGGCAAAAACCGCTTCCCGCCGCAGACGACGCCTTCATCAACTTGGGCGCCCGGGCAGCAGCTGTCATGGCCCGCGCAATCGCCCGCGGCGTCTATGCCGCCAAAAGTGCACAAGGGGATCTCTTTCCCAGCTGGCAAGACAAGCATGGATGATTCAGCCCGGACAGGCATACGGGACAGCCACAAGCAACGCGCAGACATGACCTAGACAAAGGGCCAACGAAAAAGAAAGAAAACGCCGTTTGAGACGCCTTTTCCCTGATTTTTTTCACAATCACGGGCAATTGGAATCATAAAATTCCGCTCAAGGGACAAGGTTTGCATATTTAAATATATACAAACCCCTAGATTCTTTGTAGCGTTCGAATGAAATCTTCCCAAGAGAGCGAAATATGGAAAAATTGACACTCGATTCTGGCGATATTCGGATACTCAAGGTTTTGCAAAATGATGCATCCTTGTCGATCGCCGAAATTGCCAAGCTTGCCGGAATGTCCCAGACCCCATGCTGGCGCAGAATCAAGAAGCTGAAAGAAACAGGCGTCCTCAAGCAAGTCACCGCAATCATTGATCGCGAGTCCGTCGGGTTGGGATTCGTGTCCTACGCCTTTGTCAAACTGACCGTGCCAAGCCGCAAGAATATGGAAGAGTTCGACAAGCTCGTCGCCGTGTGGCCCGAAGTCGTAACCTGCGAGCGCATCACCGGCGCGGTGGACTATCTGGTCAAGGTGATCACCGAAGACATCAAGGCCTATGACAACTTTCTCTGCTACAAGCTGCTGAATTCAGAACTCGTCTCGGATGTGCAGTCACGCATCGTGGTTGCGACCGTCAAGGAAACGGCATCGCTGCCGCTCAGTGAGTGAAGGGAAAGCGAGTGACCCCACTCACTTGAAGCGTTTGCTGGAAAAGGCGCTGCGGTCCAGTCCACCTTCCCTTCCAAGCATGAGGTCAGCCATCATGCGACCGGTCGCCGGGCCGGTTGCAAAGCCCATATGGCCGTGTCCGAAATTGAAGTAGAGACCGTCATGCTTGTCCGCCTTTTCAACCAGCGGCAGGGAATCGGGAAAACAGGGCCGTGATCCCATCCAGGGTTCTTCATCCACCGGTTTGCCAAGCGGATACAAATGCCGCGCATGATCTGTTGCACGATAGATTTGCGACGGTGTCTTGCGGCTGTCCCGATGCGCAAATTCAATGCCCGAGGTCAACCGGATGCCGCGCTCGGTCGGGGTCATCAAAAATCCGACATCCTCATCCACGATGGGCCGGTTGAGCACCGCCCCGTCGCGACTTTCAAAATGCTGGTGATAGCCGCGTTTGGCCGCCAGCGGAAAGTGATAGCCCATCGGCTTGACCAGATCGAGGCTCCATGGCCCCAAAGCCACCACCACCTTCGGCGCAGTCAGATCACCGGTCTCGCCCGTCACCCGCCAGACATCACCGGCCTGCCGTAGTGTCTGGGCGTCTCCGGTGTAGAAGTCCCCACCACGCTTGATGAACAGCTCCGCATAAGCCTTGGTCACGCGCTTGGGTGAGCCGACATTGACACAGCCCTTCCAGAAGATGCCGTGATCGTTATCGCCAAAATCGATATAAGGTTCCAGCGCCTCAAGACCGCTTCTGTCCACCACCTCATAATCGACGCCAAACTCGTCTGCATAGCCGCGCGCAGTCGCCGTACCGGCAAAGGTCTTGGCGCTGTGATACAGATGGATCCAGCCTGTATGGCGAAATTCGCTGGCGATGTCGGCTTCCTTGGCAAAATAGGCATGTTCATCAGCCGAGCATTGCCGCAGGGGCTGAACCCCGCGCGCATAGCGATCGATGCCCGCCGGGTTTGACAGCAGCCACATCCGAAAGAGCCAGCTCGTCAGCCGCGGCATGAAGGTCGGATGGTAATGCATGTGGATCTTGCGATTGGAGGCGAATTTCAGCACTTCAAGCGGATTGCTGGGAATGGTCAGAGGCACCATTCCGTCCTGTTCGATGATCCCGGCATTGCCGTGCGAGGTTTCTTCCCCCGGCCCGCGCCGATCCACCAGCGCCACATTCAACCCGCTCTCCTGCAGATGCAGCGCGGTGCTGATGCCGACCATTCCGGCACCCAAAATGATCACGTCATGGTTTATGTGGCTCATGGCTTTTCTCCTAAAGCTGCGACTGCGCGGCTGGTGGTCTGTGCTCCACCGGAGCATCCACCTCTTCCAGTCCGACCTCACAAGTGCCAATCCTGTTCATCAGACGACAAACGGATGAAATTCAGCTGAGTGTGTCACGGAGAAAGAAGCAGGTCCAGACAAAAATGTATCCAATATCCAAAATGAGAAACAAGCTATACATACGACAAAGCTTGCCTTCCATAACCGATCTCATTATATCATCACATAGACATCATTTAGGCAACATAAGCAACAAGGACAAGGCCTTCTCTTCTTGCTCAACCTTGCCCCATATGCTAGGCGCATGACCAACACTTCTCTTTGATGTCAGACAGACAGGACCGCAGGCCATGGCACGCCCCATTCAGATCGCCCCATCCATTCTCGCCTCCGATTTCGCCCGCTTTGGCGAAGAGGTCAAAGCCATCGACGAAGCAGGCTGCGACTGGGTCCATGTGGACGTCATGGATGGTCATTTCGTGCCAAACATCACCTTCGGCCCGCACGTGGTCAAGGCGATCCGCCCTTATACCGATAAGGTCATTGACACCCATCTGATGATCGCCCCGTGCGACCCGTATCTGGAAGATTTCGCCGCCGCTGGCTCTGACCTGATCACCGTGCATGCTGAAGCTGGACCGCATCTGGACCGCTCACTGCAGGCCATCAAGGCGCTTGGCAAAAAAGCGGGTGTTTCGCTCAACCCGGCCACCCCTGAAAATGTCATCGAATATGTGCTCGACAAGGTCGACATGGTGCTCTTGATGAGCGTTAATCCCGGCTTTGGCGGCCAGTCTTTCATCCCATCTACCGTGGAGAAAACCGCCCGCGTCAAGGCCATGATCGGCGATCGTGACATCGACATCCAGATTGATGGTGGCATCACCACCGAGACCGCGCCACTGGTTGCAGCTGCCGGGGCGAACATCCTTGTCGCTGGCTCTGCCGTCTTCAAAGGCCAAGGCGTTGAAGGATATCGTGAAAATATCGCCCGCATCCGCGAAGCGGCTGAAAAGGCCCAGAACTGATTTTTGTTTCAGTATGGCCGATCATTGGTTCGGCCCGTCCCTTCCCTCTCACTTGCTATAGACAGGCTCGCTCATGATCCCTCGTTATTCCCGCCCCGCAATGGTCGACATCTGGTCGCCTGAAACCAAGTTCCGCATCTGGTTCGAAATCGAAGCTCATGCCTGTGACGCTTTGGCCAAACTCGGTGTCATTCCCGAGTCTGCCGCCAAGACCATCTGGGAAAAAGGCGGCGCGGCCACCTTCGATATCGACCGGATCGACGAAATCGAGCGCGAAACCAAGCATGACGTCATTGCTTTTCTCACCCATCTGGCTGAAATCGTTGGCGACGACGCCCGTTTCGTCCATCAGGGCATGACCTCGTCTGACGTGCTCGATACCTGCTTCAACGTCCAGCTGACCCGCGCCGCAGACCTGCTGCTGGCTGACATCGACGCCTTGCTGGCCGCGCTCAAGCGCCGTGCCATGGAACATAAAGACACCGTCTGCATCGGCCGCTCCCATGGCATTCATGCCGAACCTGTGACCTTTGGCCTCAAGATGGCTGAAGCCTATGCCGAGTTTGACCGTTGCAAGACCCGCCTGCTGGCAGCCCGCGAAGAAATCGCCACCTGCGCCATTTCCGGCGCGGTCGGCACCTTCGCCAACATCGACCCGGCGGTTGAAGAACATGTGGCCGACGCCATGGGCCTTCAGCCTGAGCCTGTGTCCACGCAGGTCATCCCACGCGACCGCCATGCGCAATTCTTCGCCACTTTGGGTGTCATTGCTTCCTCCATCGAGCGCGTCTCGACCGAGATCCGTCACCTGCAGCGCACTGAAGTGCTCGAAGCAGAGGAATTCTTCTCCAAGGGCCAGAAGGGCTCTTCGGCCATGCCGCATAAGCGCAATCCGATTCTGACGGAAAATCTCACCGGCCTTGCACGCATTGTGCGCTCTGCCGTCACCCCTGCTCTGGAAAATGTCGCCCTGTGGCATGAGCGTGATATTTCCCACTCCTCTGTCGAGCGGATGATTGGCCCTGATGCGACCGTGACGCTTGATTTCGCCTTGGTGCGCCTGACCGGTGTCATCGACAAACTGCTGGTCTATCCCGAGCGCATGCTGGGCAACATGAACAGCCTTGGTGGTCTGGTCCACTCCCAGCGCATCCTGCTGGCGCTGACACAGGCAGGCTCGTCTCGCGAAGACGCCTATCGCCTTGTCCAGCGCAACGCCATGAAGGTCTGGGAAAGCTATCACATGGCTGGCAACGCCACCGTTGATTTTCTTACCGAACTGCTTGCGGACGAAGATGTCCGCAAATATCTCTCGGAAGAGCAAATCAAGGATCGCTTCGACCTTGGCTATCACACCAAAAATGTCGACGTGATCTTCAAGCGCGTCTTTGGTGCCAGCGAATAAGCAATTCTTGCGTGAAGACAGGCCGGGATTTTTTCCGGCCTGTCCTCCCTTCCAGCTTGTTGCTTGACAGTGCGCGCCACATCTGGTGATGACGCAGGACCAAATCAAACCGGCAGGACCCGATCATGAAAATTTCCCAAACTGACATTCTGCTGATCCCCGGCTATGGCGACACTTTGCCAGGCCATTGGCTCATGCGCTGGCGCGACAAGATGCCGACCGCCCGTGAAGTCAAGCAGGACGACGTCCATAATCCATCCAAGGATGCGTGGATGACCAATCTGCTGGCCGAAATCGAGGCCTCCACCCGCCCTGTGGTTCTGGTGGCCCATTCGCTCGGCTGCATTCTGGTGGCCCATGGCGCTGAAAGCCTGAAAGGCAAGATCGCCGGTGCCTATCTGGTCGCCCCGAGCGACTGGGACCGAGAAGGTCTGATCGATGGCTTTGACGGTGGCGACTTCGTGCCAATCCCGAAGAATACCCTGCCCTTCCCGGCCCATGTTGTTGGCAGCCGCAACGATCCCTATTGCGATCATCAACGCTCGCAGGAAATGGCCAAAGATTGGGGGGCGCATTTTCAGGATGCAGGCGACGCAGGCCATATCACGCTGGAAAGCGGCCATGGCCCGTGGCCCGAAGGCATGATGTCCTTTGCCGGCTTTCTCAGCAAGCTGGACGGCTAGCGCCTTTACAACAAAAAAAGCCTGCCCCAATCCCATGGAGCAGGCTTTTTTGTAAGCGAACCGTGGCCGGTCATGCCGTCGCAGCAGGTCCCTTCTTGCCAATCGCGGCATCAATACGCTTGGCCACAAACCACGACACCGGCATGGCCAGAATGGCGCCAGCAGCCACAAAACCGATAAAGAACATCGGATCGAAGTCCAGCGTCCCGGACATGGTCAGCGGCACAAGCGCGAAAATTCCCGCCAGTGTCGGGGCAATGATGATGTAAAACAGCACAGTCAGTTTCAGCATGATAGTCTCTCCCAAGGAACTGGGTGCAACCGGTCCTACTCTCCCCGAATGGCAGTTGCACACGCCAAATTCATATATGCACGATGGGTGCATAATAACGTGCACGCGCTGATCTATATCAAAGCAACCTGCGACCTTTTGGTCGCTTCTGCGTCCGGATCCGGCTCAGTCTGAGGCCAGATCTGCCATGGTCTGCTCAATACCCTGTGCAAGGAACCCCGCTTCCGACCCGACAGCAATCAACTGGAAGCCATAGCTGGCAAACAGCTTGGCATAATGGGCGTTGGTTGCATAAATCCCACACAACTTGCCATGCGCCTTGGCGGCCGCAATCACTCTTTTGAGCGCAGTGACCGTTACCTCATGGTCGAAATCCACTGCCTTGCCCTCCAGCAATGTCAGCGACAGATCCGCCGGTCCGACAAACACTCCGTCAATCCCGTCAGTCGCCAGAATATCCTCCAGATTATCGAGCGCCTCACGGGTTTCGATCATCGCCAAGGCAAAACAGCTGTCATTGCCGTCGACCACATAATCAAAGAGATTGCTAAAGCCATAGGTCCGGCAGGCCTGAAATGGTCCATAAGAGCGCTCGCCCAGCGGGGTATATTTCACCGCCTTGACCAAAGCTTCGGCCTGTTCCTTGGTGTTGATCATTGGCGCGACGATGGCTTGTGCACCAAAATCGAGCGCCCGCGACGCGGTGGCAAAATCCCCGACCGGAATGCGAACAATCGGCGCTGTGCCACAATGGGCAATCGCCCCGGTCATTTCCTGCGCATCGGAAAAGCCGATAGCCCCATGCTGCATGTCAACCAGCACGGCAGGAAAGCCCCCTTGAGCAAGAATCTCGGCAGCCTGCCGGCTGGCCAGCACACACCAGCCAAAATAGAGTGGCTCGTCCTTGTTAACCGCCGCATCGACTGCGCGACGCATTAAGGTGTGATTGTCCGTCATGATGAGCCTCCCCGTAGGATATCCGGTTCACAGGGCTTTGTGAGACAGCAGAGCAATGCCATCCAACTGGCGCGGCTGCGCGACAACAAAAGCAGTGAACCAGAGCAAGAAAAAAGGCTGATGAGTTGCTCATCAGCCTTTTCACAAAATCAAATTTACGGACCATTGTCCAGTCACCCCCTGTGTCGCAGGGGGCACGAACAGCAATCAGGCTTCGCCCTTCAACTGCTCGATGGCCACGGCCATCAACTCGGACATGGTGCGGCGGATCTGATGCTCTGACTGATCAACTTTATACTCGGAAAAGTCGGCAACGATCTTGCGATAGACATCTTCCTCGCCTGGCTCTTCAAAGTCGGAACGCACCACTTCCTTGGCATATTCCACAGCGGCCACTTCATCGAGACCCATCTTTCCAGCCGCCCAAAGACCGAGCAATTTGTTCCGGCGAGCTGTCGCTTTGAAGCGCAGTTCTTCGTCATGCGCAAATCTGGCTTCAAATGCATCTTCTCGCTTGTCAAAAGTCGTCATATGGCTACTCCCCGATCCGACCGTTTTCGTCGCTCTGTTGCCCCCACCTATACTGAGCATAGGACAAAAGACAACAGGTGCGTCCTCTGTTTCCCACCGACTTTGGTCTGAGATTGGGCCCAGCTGGCCCAACGGACGGGGTTTCCTCCCCTTTTCGGTGAAACTCGATTATTACAGTTCCAATGTAGGGTGACTTATCCGCCTTCTCAACAGGCAATGAACGCATTTTCCAATCATCGGGCGATCATCCGCTGCTAAGCGGAGAGCAACCCATGCTTTCAGGCCAAAAACTCGCCGCAACAAGTGATTCAACGATTGTGATTTCATGCGGAATTCGCTAAGCAGCGAGCCATGGGGCCTATCAGAACGGCAGGGTTGAAGATCCATGATCAACACCCCCATATGCGCCCTCAAATAGGCTATAGTTCCGTAGCGCAAAGCCTGATTCTCCGGAACCGGAGAGTGTCCAAAGCGCTCCTGCCAGCCTGAAGACGCCCGACGTCGGTTGGCAGTCACAGTTTCAATGGGATCGGCCCACTTGACAACAGGCCCGGCTCCATACCAGCAAATCCGCCCACCTACGGGCTAAACAACATGGTAGAACGCTCATGAATCGTCGTCGCAGGATCTACGAAGGCAAAGCCAAAATTCTTTATGAAGGTCCAGAACCGGGCACCCTGGTCGCCCACTTCAAGGACGATGCCACCGCTTTCAACAACAAGAAGCACGAAGTCATCGACGGCAAGGGCGTTCTGAACAACCGCATCTCGGAATATATTTTTTCCAACCTCAACGAGATCGGCATCCAGACCCACTTCATCCGCCGCCTCAATATGCGCGAGCAGCTGATCAAGGAATGCGAAATCATTCCTCTTGAGGTCATTGTCCGCAACGTGGCTGCAGGCTCCATAGCCAAACGTCTCGGCATTGAAGAAGGCACCCAGCTGCCTCGCTCGGTCATTGAATTCTGTTACAAGAATGACAGCCTCGATGACCCGATGGTGTCTGAGGAACACATCACCGCCTTTGGTTGGGCCAGCCCGCAGGAAATTGATGACATCATGGCGCTGGCCATCCGCATCAACGACTATCTGTGTGGCATGTTCCGCGCTGTCGGCATCCGCCTTGTCGATTTCAAAATCGAATGTGGCCGCTACTTCGAAGGCGACACCATGCGTGTCATTCTCGCCGATGAGATTTCGCCCGATTCCTGCCGCCTGTGGGACATCGAATCCAACGACAAGCTGGATAAGGACCGCTTCCGCCGCGATATGGGCGGCATGCTGGAAGCCTATCAGGAAGTGGCCAAGCGCCTCGGCATCATGATCAACAGCAATCCTGAGCACAAGGGCACCGGCCCGGTTCTCGTCAAGTAAAGCGACCTATCAGAAGGCAGGGCCACCCCTGCCTTCTTCCATCATACTCCGCCTCTTCTTTTCCGCCGCGCTATGGACGGTCAGGACAAAAAGGAACTCTCCAAAATGAAAGCACGTATCACCGTTACCCTGAAAAACGGCGTTCTCGACCCTCAGGGCAAAGCGATCGAAGGCGCTCTGGGTGCGCTGGGTTTTGATGGTGTTGACCAGGTTCGTCAGGGCAAGGTGATCGACATCGAGCTTGCCGACAGCACCAACAAGGCCGCAGCCGAGGCCAAACTGGCCGATATGTGCGAAAAGCTGCTCGCCAACACGGTGATCGAAAATTACCAGATCGACATCCTGTAATCCTTCAGGACTGTCATTTCGGTCTTTCGACGAGACGACAGAGACGGAAACAGCATGACCCTCAATGCCAATGACCAAGATCTGACCTCCGACAGCCCCTCCCCGGTCAAAGCCGAAGAGACGCAGATCCTCGACCAGCGGGCGGAAGCGGCAAAAGCCATCCGTTTCATGGCGGTCAAGGCAGCGATTTTCATTCTCATCCCCGTCATAGCCTCCGCGCTCGCCGTCTTTTTCCTTTTGTAGCTGACCCATCCGGTCAGCCCATTCCTTCAGGAGCAGGACCCATGAAAACTGCGATCCTCGTTTTTCCCGGAACCAACCGTGAGCATGACATGGCAGCCGCCGCGCGCTCCGTGTCCGGCACAGACCCGATGATGGTCTGGCATGCTGAAACCGAAATCCCCGAAGCCGATCTGATCATTCTGCCCGGCGGCTTTTCCTATGGTGACTATCTGCGCTCCGGGGCCATTGCCGCCCGCTCGCCGATCGTTGCCGACCTTTTGGAAAAAGCCAAAAAAGGCGTCCGCATTCTGGGCGTCTGCAACGGCTTCCAGATCCTGACCGAAACCGGCATCCTGCCCGGTGCCCTGATGCGCAATGCGGGCCTGCATTTCATCTGCAAGGAAACTCTGCTGCGCGTCGAGCGCGCCGACACGATCTTTACCAAGGCCTATCAGCCAAATCAGGTGGTTCGATGCCCGGTCGCCCATCATGATGGCAACTTCTTTGCCGATGACGAAACCCTCAAGACGCTCGAAGGCGATGGCCGCGTGCTGTTCCGCTATTGCGATGCAGAAGGGGCAACCACCCCGGACGCCAACATCAATGGCTCGCTCAACAACATTGCCGGCATCATGAATGCCCGTGGCACCATCCTTGGCATGATGCCACATCCGGAAAATCTGATTGAAGACCTGCATGGCGGCCTTGATGGCCGTGGCCTGTTTGAAAGCCTGTTGGAGAAGGTGGCATGATCCAGAACGAAATCCAGATCACCGACGAACTGATTGCCGCCCATGGCCTCAAACCGAGTGAATATGAGCATATTCTCGAGTTGATCGGTCGCATCCCGACCTTCACTGAGCTTGGCATTTTCTCGGCCATGTGGAACGAGCATTGCTCTTACAAAAGCTCGAAAAAATGGCTCCGCACCCTGCCGACCAAAGGCCCGCGCGTGTTGCAAGGCCCCGGCGAGAATGCCGGTGTGGTCGACATTGATGACGGGCAGACCGTGGTCTTCAAAATGGAAAGCCACAACCACCCCTCCTATATCGAGCCTTATCAGGGTGCAGCCACCGGTGTTGGTGGCATCCTGCGCGATGTCTTCACCATGGGCGCGCGCCCGATTGCTGCGATGAATGCCCTGCGCTTCGGCATGCCCGATCATGAGCGCACCCGACATGTGGTGTCCGGCGTCGTTGCCGGTGTCGGCGGCTATGGCAACAGCTTCGGCGTGCCGACCGTTGGCGGCGAAGTCAATTTTGACGCCTCTTACAATGGCAACTGTCTGGTGAATGCCTTTGCCGCAGGTCTTGCGGATGCTGACAAGATCTTCCTGTCCGAAGCCAAGGGCGTCGGCATGCCGGTTGTCTATCTTGGCGCCAAAACCGGCCGTGACGGCGTTGGCGGGGCGACCATGGCCTCAGCAGAGTTTGACGAGGACAGCGAAGAGAAGCGTCCTACCGTTCAGGTTGGCGACCCCTTCAGCGAAAAGCGCCTGATGGAAGCCACCCTCGAGTTGATGCAGACCGGTGCCGTTATCGCCATTCAGGATATGGGGGCCGCTGGCCTCACCTGTTCGGCCGTTGAAATGGGCGCGAAAGGCAATCTCGGCGTCGATCTGGACCTCAACAAGGTGCCAGTGCGCGAAGAGAATATGTCCGCCTATGAAATGATGCTGTCTGAATCGCAG